>NZ_CP046242.1:1124377-1444066 GCF_023205095.1 Bizionia sp. M204
GAGAACGCATGAAAACTATGCGCAAAATAATTTTCTAGAATTGAAAGTAAATTACTTTATAGAATTAGATTACCAAACGTCTAGACCCTTGGTAATTTGGGGTGCCGGAAAAAAAGGTAAAACGGTTGCACGATTGTTACAAGAGCAAAACATTCCATATTATTGGATTTGTGATAATCCTAAAAAAATAGGAAAAGAGATTTATGATGTGAAATTACACCACACTAACCATCTTAAAACATTGATAAATCCACACTGTTTAATTACGGTTGCCAATAAAGTAGAGCAAAAAAATATTAAAAAACAATTGGCGGAATTAAGGTTAATACCGGCTTCAGATTATTTCTTTTATTGCTAATCCTTTAATTTGTTGTTAAAAGGTTTTCTATTTCGCTGTAAACACTATTTTTGTAGGAAACAAATCAAGGAATGCAGTTTAAACATCCAGAAATACTTTACGCTTTATTTTTGCTTCTTATTCCTATTATTGTTCATTTATTTCAATTGCGTAAATTTCAAAAGGAATCCTTTACCAACGTAGCTTTTCTAAAAAAAGTAACACTTCAAACGCGTAAAAGCTCTCAAATAAAAAAGTGGATAACCTTACTAACACGTATGCTACTTTTAGCCTGTGTTATTGTTGCATTCGCACAACCTTTCACCTCTAAAAAAAACACCTTCAATACGACACCAGAAACGGTTATTTATTTAGATAATAGTTTTAGTATGCAAGCCAAAGGTGAAAATGGTGAGCTTTTAAAACGTGCCGTTCAGGAATTAATTGAGAATTTAGATCCAAACGAACCCATATCTTTAGTCACAAATACGGAAGTATTTAAAAACACGACGCTTAAAAGTATTCAGAATGATTTATTGCAAATGGAATATGCACCAAATCAATTACCATATGATGCGGCTGTATTAAAAAGTTCCAAATTATTCAGCAATACAGCTAATTTGAATCGAAACTTGGTGTTTATTTCAGATTTTCAAGAACAAGACAAGGCATTTAGTGTCCATTTGGATTCACTTTACAACATGCATCTTGTTCAATTAAAACCTGTAAACACCCAAAATATTGCTATAGATAGTTTAAGTGTTAATAACGCAACTGCCACGAATACAACACTTCATGTGTTTTTAAAATCTAGTGAAGGTGTGTCAAGAAATGTGCCCATTTCCTTATTTGATGGTGAAAAATTATTAGCTAAAACTACAGTCAATTTAACAGATCAGGCGATTGGCGAGTTTACACTGACAGAAAAAAGTATCTCCAATGGTCAAATTGTTATTGACGATACCAGTTTGCAGTTTGATAATACACTGCATTTTAATATTGATGAACCTTCTGCTATTAACGTGTTAACTATTCAAGAAGATACATCAAGTACATACTTAGAACGTTTATTTGCTTCCAATGAATTTCAGTTAACCACAACAAGCCTGAATCAATTAAATTATAGTGCTATTGAGAAGCAACAACTCATTGTTTTAAACGAATTAGGATCAATTCCTGGATCTTTAGCAAATTCCTTAACTACTTTTATGAAACAAGGTGGATATGTGGTTATTATTCCAAACTTAACCTCTGAAACAGCTAATTATAATGCCATTTTAGGTTTATACGGCATACAATTACAAAATGCTGTAACCACCGAAAAACGTGTTACACGGATTAATTATTCGCATCCTATTTATAAAAACGTATTTGAAAAGCAGGAATCTAATTTTCAGTATCCGAAAGTAAATACCTTTTTTCCAATACAATCGGCATCAGGCTCCAATGTATTAGCGTTTGAAGATGGCAAACCATTTTTGGTTACCAACAATCAAATAGCCCTTTTTACAGCCGCTTTAAATACAGGCAATTCTAACTTTAGTGAATATGATTTAATTGTGCCTACATTTTACAATTTAGCGCGACAGAGTTTACAGAAAGCCCAACTCTACTATACCATTGGTGTTGAAAACAGTTTTGATGTTCCGGTTAATTTGGAACAGGATGGTGTACTATCATTAGAAAATGAAAACGGAAATATGATTCCTATGCAGCAGTATTTTAATGATAAAGTGACAATTACCACCACTGATTTACCAGAAATTGCAGGTGTTTACAGCATAAAAAATAAAACAACCACGATTACCAATGTCAGTTTTAATTATAACAGACAGGAAAGTGATTTAAACTACCAAGATTTAAGTCTATTAAAGAACATTAATATCAGTAATTCTGTTAGTGATATTTTTGAAACTATAAAAAGTGATACGAAAATCAATGCCTTATGGAAATGGTTTATTATTTTTGCATTAGCTTTTATAATTATTGAAATGCTCATCTTAAAATATTTTAAATGAACGTACTCATAAAATCTGCCACAATAATTGATTCTAAAAGCGATTTTCATAATCAAACGGTCGATATTTTAATTGAAAAAGGAACTATTTCTCAAATAGCTTCAACTATTAAAAACACAAATAACTACAAAGAAATTAAGTTAGATAACCTCCATATTTCCCAAGGATGGTTTGATAGTAGCGTGAGCTTTGGAGAACCGGGTTATGAAGAGCGTGAAACCATTGCTAATGGCCTTAAAACAGCTGCGTTTTCTGGATTTACAGCAGTGGCATTAAATGCTAATAGCAATCCTGTAATTGATAGTTTTGCTGATATTTCATTGGTTAAAGCCAAAGCGCAAAACCATGCCGTATCCCTCTACCCTATTGGTTCTTTAACCAAGGGAGCTTTAGGAGAAAACATGGCTGAATTGTTTGACATGAGTCAAGCTGGAGCTGTTGCTTTCTATGATTACCAGAAACCGATTGAGAATCCCAATCTGATGAAAATTGCGCTACAATATGCCAGTAATTTTGATGGTTTAATTATGTCCTTTCCACAGGAATCTCGTATTTCTCGTTCCGGTGTTATGAATGAACATGTTTCAAGCACACGTTTAGGATTAAATGGAAATCCGGCTTTAGCTGAAGAATTACAAATAGCAAGAGACTTATTTTTGTTAGAATATACAGGAGGCAAATTACATGTTCCAACCATTTCAACGGCCAAATCGGTTGAATTAATTCGCGACGCTAAAAAGAAGAAATTAGATGTCACTTGTAGTGTTGCCATTCATAACTTATACTTTACAGATGATGCACTTGAAACATTCAACACGAACTTTAAGGTATTACCTCCAATTAGAACACAATCAGATGTTAACGCATTAATAGAAGGTATAAAAGATGGTACTATTGATATGGTAACTTCCGACCATAATCCGATAGATATCGAGCATAAAAAAATAGAATTTGATCATGCAAAATATGGCACAATTGGATTAGAATCTGCTTTTGGCGCACTACAAACACTATTCACTAACAAGAAAACAATTGCACTTTTAACCAATGGAAAAGAACGATTTGGAATAGAGCCAAGTTCCATTTCAATTGGAGAAAAAGCAAATATAAGCTTGTTTAATCCTGATGAAACCTACACATTTAAGAAAACAAATATCACGTCTACTTCTAAAAACACCATTTTTGAAAATGCCGAATTAAAAGGACAGGTTTATGGCGTAATTTCTAATAATAAAATAATTTTAAAATAATGACAGATCAAACCATACAAGAAGGCAGAACCATGGCTATTGTAGCTTATTTTACGTTCGTTGGTTTAATAATAGCCATCGTTCTTAATATTGATAAAAAGAACCCATTCACATCATTTCATATTAGGCAAATGTTGGGACTGGTAATTATGTTATTGGTTTCTAATATTACCGAAGAATATTTAAGTTCTTGGTTAGGAACCATTTTTTGGGCCATAACTTTTGTTAGTTGGCTGTTTGGGTTGGTTTACGCCATTAAGTCTGAAATGAAACCGATTCCTGTTATTGGTGAAAAATTTCAGGAATGGTTTAGAAATATTAATTAAAAAAAAGACACATTGAATTTACACTATATCACAAGACCCTCATCATTAAAAGAAAATGCACCTTTATTAATTCTATGTCATGGTTATGGCAGTGATGAAAACGATTTGTTTTCCTTTGCATCTGAACTTCCTGAAGAACTGTTTATTATTTCACTTCGTGCACCGCAAGCCATGCAGCCTTATGGGAATGCTTGGTATTCTATAAATTTTGATGCCGAAAAAGGAAAATGGAGCGACGATGATCAAGCCAAGGAATCGCGTGATAAAATCTCCGAATTTATCGATTATGCTTGTAACACCTATCCTGTTAATAAAGACAGCGTGAATTTATTAGGTTTTAGTCAAGGAACCATTTTAAGTTATGCCGTGGCATTAACTTACCCTGAAAAGGTGAAAAATATAATTGCATTAAGTGGTTATATTAACCCAAATATTATTCCAGAAAACCCATTAGGCAAAGATTATTCTAACCTAGATTTTTACTGCTCTCATGGTAGTGCTGACCAAGTAATTCCAGTAGATTGGGCGAGACAAGCACCTAAATTTTTAAATAGTCTGAACATTAAAAATCAGTATGCCGAATTCCCGGTTGGTCATGGTGTAGCACCTCAAAATTTTTACGACTTTAAAAAGTGGTTAATTGAAAGGATATAAGAAAATTATATATATTTTCCAAATTTTATATTTGTAATAATTCTATTACATTTAGAGTATGTTCCATGAAATTTTAATATGTCTAAATTTATAAAATTTTTTATATTCCTTTTATTTTTCCAAATTGTACATTCTCAATCTGATTCATATTCAAAACCATACTATTTAGCCTTTGACTCAATTGTTGGACATGATTATACACCATTGTACAATGGTGTACGATTTATTGATAGTTACAGAACGAGTAAAACGAATCATAGATATTTTGCATCGTATGATTTCATAAAAGGTGATATATTTTTTGATAACCAACCTTTTTATAACTTAAATCTAAAATATGATTTATATAAAGATGTATTAATCAGTCAGTTGGAGGGTGATAAAAGTTTTTTTGTTTTAGAATTAAACACCAGTAAGTTAGCGTCGTTCACGTTGGATGAACGTCACTTTGTAAACATTTTTAATGACAGTCTCTCCCAACTAGGAATTAACGGGTTTTTAGAAGAAAAATATACAGGTAATCATATTTCATTCTACGTTAAGCATACCAAGGATAAAAAAGAACGAATCAATAGAAAACAGGTTGTACATGTTTTTAATCTCAAGAAGATTTATGTACTAAAATTTAGGAATATTTTTTTTATAGTAGGCTCTAAAAGAGATTTTAAAAATGTTTTTCCCAATGACATGAAGACCATTAATTACTTTTACAAAAATTACAAAATTTTATTAAAAACTGATCCAACAACTTTCACTGAAAACTTAATAAAGGCTTTAGACAGTGAGCTTTCACAAACAACCAGCGGTATTAAATGATCAGACAACTCATATTAATTTGTTCTCTATTTGTAGTTCAAGTAGTGCTATCTCAAACAAAAAACAATGTAATTTCCGTTTCTTTTAATAACAAGCCTCTAAAGGAAGTTGTTTTAGAGCTTGAGAGAGAGAGTTCGCACGTTTTTTTTTTTAAAGACGAATGGCTAAAGGATATTATAATCAACGAAACTTTTACAGAAAAACCTCTAAATTATATTCTTGATCGTGTTTTTAGAGAAACTTCTATAAATTATATAATATATAACTCCAAGGTTATACTCTCTAATAACAATGTGGTTTATAATTCATTGCCAAAGGACTTTTTTCCGGAAGAATTGGACACACTCCAAATTAATAAAGAGAAAGAGAATGAGAACGAAACTAAAACAGTTGTTTTCTACGAGCAATTTAGTTCGCAATCCACTAAAGATAACCCCGAAATCATCACTATAGGTAAGCAAAATTCAAATTCGAAATCCTATTATACCCTAACGGGTAAAGTAAATAATTTACGAACAAATGAACCGCTACAAAATTTAGTTATTTCTGTTCAAAATAAAAGCATTAATGCGGTAACAGATGAAAAAGGAATTTATAGTATTAAATTACCCGTAGGCTATAATTCTATAGAAACAAGGCTTTTAGGACATAAACCTGAAATAAGAAATATTATAATTTATGGAGATGGTTCTTTAAACTTTTTAGTATCCGAAGATACGGAAGAGTTAAGTGAAGTTTTAATCGTTTCCAAACGAAATGATAATGTTAAATCAGTAATAAGTGGTGTGACTAGAATAGATGTTGCTGATATCAAAACAATACCTTTGGTTTTAGGTGAGCGAGATATTTTAAAGGTAGCTGTTACTTTACCCGGAATTAAAACAGCTGGTGAAGGTTCTTCTGGGTTCAATGTAAGAGGTGGCAGAACAGATCAAAATTTAATATTGCTTGATGATGCTGTAATTTATAATTCTGCACATTTTTTGGGCTTTTTTACCGCTTTGAACCCGTTTACTACAGGCAGTTTAGATATTTACAAGGCTAGTATTCCCGTCCAATATGGTGGTCGTTTATCATCTGTTTTTGATATCAAGACTAAAGATGGTAACATGGAAAAATTATCTGGAGAAGGATCGATTGGCCCTGTAACAGCAAATTTAGCTGTTGAAACGCCAGTTATCAAAAATAAATCATCCTTGACCACTGGCTTCAGAGCGACTTATTCAGATTGGGTGTTAAAGACAATAAAGGATGAAGAGTCTTTAAAAAATAGTCAAGCATCTTTTTTTGATGGTGTTTTGAAATATACGCATAAATTCAATGATAAAAACAGAATACAATCTACCATATATTACAGTAAAGATAAATTTAGTATTTCCTCTGATTCTGTTTTTAATTATAGCAATTTATTAGGGTCAATAAAATGGGATCACACATTTAATGGAAAAAACAGAGGCTCTGTTATTGTTTCATCTAGTCAATATAAATATGATATTGATTATGAAGGCGACAGAAACTTAAATTTTGATTTTGGGTATAATATTAATGAAACTCAATTAAAGTTGAATATGAAGTATTTATACAATAAGAAGCATAAGTTTGATTATGGCTTTAACAGTAAGCTTTATAAAGTAAACCCGGGTAACATAAAACCTAAAGGTGAGAATTCCGACATTGAAGCATTGTCTTTAGACGAGGAACGCGGTATAGAATCGGCAATTTATATCTCCGATCTCTATGAAATAAGCAATAAATTTCTTTTGGATATAGGTTTGAGATATTCCTTTTATTCGGCACTTGGACCTAGCCAACAAAACGCATATATAAATGGTGTTCCAAAAGAACAATCTACCATTAAGGAAGTTAAAACCTATGGAAATAATGAGTTTATAAAAACCTATGGTGGGCCAGAAGCTAGGGTCTCAATTAGATATTTATTAACACCTGAATTATCCCTGAAAGCTAGTTACAATAATCTTTATCAATACATTCATTTATTATCAAATAACACAACAGAATCACCCACAGATGCTTGGAAACTTTCAGATTTAAATATTAAACCACAGCGATCTGAACAGTTTTCATTGGGAATATATAAAGATTTTAATACTGCAAACATCGAAATAAGTCTAGAAGGATATTACAAAAAAATGAAAGACATTCTAGATTATAAAATTGGAGCCGATTTAATTTTAAATGAAGATTTAGAAAGAGAATTATTACAAGGAGAAGGCAAGGCTTATGGAATAGAGTTTTTAATTAAGAAAAAAAATGGTAAATTAAACGGGTGGTTAAGCTATAGTTATTCAAGGTCATTTACACGACTAGCTAATACTATTACTGAAGAACAAGTTAACGACGGTGACTATTTTCCTGCAAATTATGATAAACCACATGATTTCACGGTAATTGCAAATTACAAATTAACTCATAGATACAGTTTTTCTGCTAATTTCACCTATCAAACTGGAAGACCAATTACGTATCCTATAGGTAAATATATTTTTGCTAATGAAGAACAAGTTGTATATAGTGATAGAAATAAATATAGAATTCCCGATTATTACCGTTTAGATTTAGGAATAAATATTGAGGGTAATCATAAAATAAAAAAGCTTGCTCACAGCTTTTGGAATATTTCGGTTTACAATGTTTTAGGAAGAAATAACCCGTATTCCATATTCTTTGAAAATGAAAACGGTAAAATCCAAGCTTATAAAACATCTATATTTGGTACACCGATTCCTACAATAACATACAATTTTAAATTTTAGCCATGAGAAAAATAAATTATACATACATTATCATAGTTTTGATAATTGGATTATTTTTCAATTGTAAAGAACCTTTTGATATAGAGTCCATTGATTTTATTAACGCCTTTGTTGTGGAAAGCACGATTACAAATGAATTAAAGTTTCAACAAGTTAAGATTACAAAAACATATACTTTAGATTCGCAAGAACCAGAATATGAAAATAATGCATCCGTATGGATAGAAGACAATTTTGGGAGTAGTTATTCATTTATTCAAAATGAAGAAGGTATTTACATATCCGAGCAAGAATTTCAAGCTTTGCAAGATAGATTGTATCAATTATTCATTATTACTCAAGATGGTGGGCAATATAAATCCACTCGAATTGAATTAGCACCAAATTCAGAAATTACAAATCTCTATGCGGAATCTTCTACAAAAAATAATGGAGAAATAGGCGTCCAAGTCTATTTAGACAGTGATAATGAAAACAGTGATGCTCAATATTTTCGTTATGAATATACTGAAACTTACAAAATAATAGCACCTGAATGGCATCATCGTGATATTATAATAGAAAATTTTAGGTCGGATATTGATGAGGGATTTAAATATGACATTATAATTCTTCCTAGAGAGCAAGAGGAAAGAATTTGTTTTAAAACTATAAATTCTTTAGGGGTAATTCAAACATCAACTAACGATCTCGAAGAAAATAAAATTTATAGATTCCCAATAATCTTTATTAATAAGAATAGTAGTGTTTTAAGGGATAGATATAGTATTTTGGTTAAACAATATACACAAAGTATTGAAGCGTATACCTATTACAAAATGATTAATGATCTTGGGGATTCTGGAAGCATATTATCACCTAATCAGCCTGGATTTGTTCAAGGAAATATTAGTTCAGAAACAAACAAAAATGAAAAAGTTTTAGGTTATTTTGATGTTTCCAATGTCGATTCAAAAAGAATTTATTTCAATTATGCTGATTTTACAAACTTACAACCTCCTTATGAATATAGTTGTGATAAATTAATACTAAATTATTATCAATATGAACAACCTAATGAACGTGAAAAACTTTATCAAAGAGTAACAGATTTTAACTATAAATTAAGAGGTGTTGCAGGGTCCGTTTACACCATAGTTAAGCCACAGTGTGGAGATTGTACCACAATAGCATCTAACATAAGACCAGAATTTTGGGAAGATTAAAAATAATGAATACAAAAATTATATTATTGATTAGCGCTATTTGCTTTAACTGCTCACTTTACGGTCAAATAAGTAAGGCGGAATATTTATATTTAAAAAATAAAATTCCTGTAGAAAAAATAGAAATACACACAAATACAAACTTATTAGTTGTTGGGGAATTTTTACATTTTCAAATATCAAACTTCAATACAGGTACAAAAACTTATAGCTCAATAAGCAAAATTACGTACGTAGAGTTAATTGGGGACAATCACAATGTCATTCTTAAACAAAAATTAAAAAGTGAATCAGGTTTATCTTTTGGGGATTTTTTTCTTTCTTCCAATATAAAAACAGGCCACTACAAACTAATTGCCTATACCAATTGGTCTAAAAATAACGACTCAAATCGTTTTGCGGAAAAAGACATTTACATTATTAACCCCTTTAGTTCAAAACATCAAATACCAAGAAAAATCAATAGTGAGGCTGTTATTTCTAAAATAACCACAGACCATAATGATTTCTCAATGAATGAATCAATTAATCCAATTTTGGTTTCCACTAATAAAAAAAATTATACTACCAGAGAAAAGGTAACTATAAATATATCTGAAAATCACCTTGCTGCTTATAACGGACTATTTAGTCTATCCGTACGAAAATTTGATTCTGTTTTCATAAAAAGTGATCATAAAAATGAAAAAAAAACCGAAACTTCTATGAAAACCTACTTTTTACCCGAGTTGCGCGGTGATATTATTAGTGGTAGGTTAACATCTCTTGATAATATTTCAGTATCAGACAAACTGGTTTCTTTATCCATTCCGGGCAAAAAGTTTTATTTTAAAAATACGAGAACTAACCGCAGGGGAGATTTTCATTTCATATTAAATGAACATTTCAATAGTTCTAACGCTTTCATACAGGTTAAAGAGAAAAACTTTAAGGAGTACGATATATATTTAAATGAGGAGGGTTTTAATGATTATAATGATTTTAAATTTAACAGTGTTGAATTGAACTCGAACATCAAAAATTGGTTAACAACAAGAAGTATTAATAATCAAATAGAAAATGTATATTTGGATTCTGTAATTACCAATTCTAATTATGATACAAATATAAAACCATTTTTTAACACTTTAGAAAAACGGTTTTATTTAGATGATTATAATCGCTTCCCAACAATTAAAGAAACAATAGTTGAAATAGTAAACACCGCTTCCTTATCTCAAAAAAATGGGAGATATGAATTTAATATTCCTGATTATGGAAATATTTATTTTAATAACAACTTAAATTTAAAACCATTAGTACTTTTTGATGGGTTTTATATTGAGAATTTAAATGACATAATTGATTTTAATACTAACAAACTTGAAAGTATTAGCACTGTTACTGGTCTGTACGTTTATGGAACTGAAATTTATAATGGCGTTATTTCTTTCCTATCTAAACAAGGAGATTTTAAATTGAATAGCGTTCAGGATGATATTCAAATTTTAAACCTATCCAATCTAAAAACCTATCAAAGTCCTAACTATAATAGTAAGATAGATAAACGCATTCCTGATTATAGAACGCAATTATTTTGGAAGCCTAATGTAAACTTGAATAATTCAAATAATGAACCTTATTATTTTGAATTTTTCACTTCTGATGAATTTGGTGTTTTTGAAGTAATATTAGAGGGATATACCAATACCGGAAAACATATAAAAATGGCAACCTATTTTAATGTTAATTAAACGGATACAAAAATGCTTCCGCTACTTTAAATGTTAGTTGTTCATCTTCAGATAAATCATAGGTAATTAATATTTCACCCCAATATTTTCCATCGGTAAAATTGGCTATAATCCATTTATGGTTTAGTACGCGTATTTGGTCAATCATCATTTTACCACCATTTAGTGCGGGATAAGGAATTAAAGGATGCTCCTCACCTTTTACTAAATTAAGTTCGTATAACTCATCTTTAATAAACGGAATCAGCTCACTTACACGATAACCTCTATCTTCAAAGTAACTTAAAGCAGACTCTGTATTCATTACCGAAAATTCAGATAAGTTTAAAACCTGATCGCGTAACCCCGAAATGGTATCATTATATTTTTGAGCATCGCGTTCAAAATGTGCAACTTTTTTGTCTATGATGCCCTCATAAGAGTCTAAAATACGCTTGGAGTTTACATATTGAAACACCACTAAAAGAAGTGCGAATATAAACAGGTACATAAAAATTTTATTCTTCATTATATGGTAATTTGTAAGTTATCGTAAGCTAAAAAAACGTTTTCCGGTAAGGTTTGTTGTACGGCGTCATGAAAACCTAATAAATGACTAATATGTGTTAAATAAGCCCGTTTGGGATTTAAATATGCTATTATTTCCAATGCTTGCTCCAAATTTAAATGGGATGGATGTTCGGTTTCACGCAACGCATTAATCACTAAAACATCTAAGCCTTTTAATTTCTGTAATTCAGAATCTTCAATTGTTTTAATATCCGTTAAATATGCAAAATTTTGAAAACGATACCCAAACACTTGAATATTATAATGCTTGGCATTAATAGGAACAACCTCTATATTGCCTAAAGGAAATGCTTCGTTTTTCACTTCATGTTGAACCACACTTGGTGCACCTGGATATTTATTTTCGGTTGTAAATATATAATCAAAACGCCGTGTTAATTCGCCTAAAACACGTTTATGTGCATAAATTGGAATAGCACCTTGATTAAAAAAATATGGTCTAATATCATCTAATCCGGCCGTATGATCTGCATGTTCATGAGTAAAAATAACCGCATCAATTTTTGTGCATTTGGCGCGTAACATTTGCTGTCTAAAATCCGGCCCACAATCAATGACATAGGTATAACTATCCCATTCTACTAGAACAGAAACACGTAAGCGTTTATCTTTTGGGTTTGTACTTAAACATACTGGATTTGTACTTCCTATAACAGGAATTCCTTGAGATGTCCCAGTACCTAAAAATGTAATTTTCAATCGTATTTATTTTGAAACAAAAATAGGGTTAATTTTTTGTTTGACCACCCGTTTTAATACCTTTGTCACTTATAATTAACTGAAATTCCCAATGGAAATTAGCTTAAAAGGTGATAAAGAGTTTGATGAAATACCGTCATTAAACACCAAAGCACTCCGTATAAATTTAAATGAAAATATTTACGGAACATTTGCTGAAATTGGCGCTGGTCAAGAAACCGTGCGTCAGTTTTTTAGAGCTGGTGGAGCTTCTGGCACAATTGCTAAAGCCATGTCTGCTTATGATAAGGATTTTAGTGATGCCATTTATGGCATAGAAACCGATGGTCGTTATGTTACTGAAGCGCGTTTATTAAAAATGTTATATCATGAAATTGATTTAATGGAAAAACGCTTACCTCGTGATAAGCACCCTAATAAACTATTCTTTTCCTATGCCAATACGGTTGCTACAATAGATTTTGCTAAAAAATACAAAGGTCATGGTTGGGTAGGTATTCGTTATCAAATTGATCCCGATGAGCATGAGTATAACGAAATTTCATTGCATTTACGGTTTAAAGAAAACGACGCGCGTTTACAACAAGAAACACTGGGTATTTTAGGCACCAATTTAATTTATGGTGCTTTTTATAAGCATAATGAACCTAAAAAATTGCTCCGTTATTTATACGATCATTTAGATAAGGATCAATTAGAAATTGATACCATTAACTTTTCTGGTCCTGCATTTAAGGATGTGGATAACCGATTAATGAGTTTGCAATTAGTAAAAAATGGCATGACGGATGCCGTTATGTTTGCACCAGATGGTAATAATGTATTGCCAGCACGTGTACTTTATAAGAAGAATATTTTAGCATTGCGTGGTAGTTTCAGACCTGTTACAAAAGTAAATATAGACATGTTTGAGAAATCTCACGCCATGTTTTTAAAAGAAAATAAAGTAGACCCTAATAAAACACAGGTTGTTTTTGAAATTACCCTATCTAATTTACGTGCAGAAGGTGAAATTGATGAGCAAGATTTTATGGATCGGGCCAAATTACTATGTTCATTAGGACACACGGTTTTAATTTCTAATTTCCAAGAGTATTATAAATTAGTAGAATATTTTTCACAATATACCAAGAGCCGTATGGGTTTAGCGATGGGTGTCAATAATTTGGTTGATATTTTTGACGAGAAATATTACCGCCATTTAAGTGGTGGTATTTTGGAAGCTTTTGGAAAATTGTTTTTCAAAGATTTACGTGTTTACCTCTACCCTATGCAAGATGAAAATGGCGAACTTACCAATAGTGAAAACTTAAAAGTACATCCACGTATGAAAGAACTTTATAAGTTTTTCAAGTATAATGGTAAAGTTGTGGATATTACAGATTATGACAGTTCTGTTTTAAACGTGTTTTCAAGAAATGTTCTTAAAAAAATATCAGATGGTGAAGAAGGTTGGGAAACCATGTTGCCAGAAGGTGTTTCCAGATTAATTAAAGAAAAAAGTCTGTTTGGTTGTGAAACAGAAGAAATGATTCACCCAGATGATATATAAAAATTCATTTATATGAGCCATAAATTAATAGTAATTCTGTTTTTCTGTTTTGGTATTTTCTTTACGTGTAAAGCACAAGATGTGTCATCTGAAGCTGAAATAACTCCAAAAGATTTAGTTGGTGAAATTTCTAGATCTGAATTGGTTAGTAATACCGTGTTTAATCTATGGTTTTCTGATAATTTCGAAAATTATCAATTAGATAGCCAGACTATAGAAATGCTAAAGCGTATTCCAACTAAAAATTTAAGTTTTAAAATAATTATGGGCACTTGGTGTAGCGATAGTCAGCGTGATGTTCCGCGATTTGCTAGAATATTGGATGAATTACATATATCTGAAAACACCATTGATTACTACGCGTTAGATGCTAATAAACTATCACCTTCCAAAATTGAAGAAACGTATCAAGTAAGTCACGTTCCTACTTTTATTATTTATAAAAATGGTGTGGAATTAAATCGGATTGTTGAAATGTCTATTCGGACTTTAGAAGAAGACTTACTTATTATTCTTACAACTAATGACTATCAGCATATTTATGCGGATTAGTCCGTTTTAGCTTATGATTTTGAATAAAAATCATTCTTATATAATTTTAATAAAAGCGACCTAACAGGTCGCTTTTTAATTTTTAACCCAAAATCTGATCCGTATGCGCTTTGGTTTTTACCTTGGTAATAACATCTTCAATTAGTCCTTTTTCATCAATAATAAATGTGGTTCTATGAATGCCATCATATTCCTTGCCCATAAATTTCTTGGGTCCCCAAACGCCATAGGCTTCAATAACGGCTTTATCTTCATCGGCTAATAAGGGATAGGGAAAATCGTATTTATTTTTAAAATTTGATTGTCTTTTTGCGCTATCTGCACTAACGCCTAAAATATCATAACCTGCCTTTTGAAAACGGCTATAATTATCACTTAAATTACAAGCCTCCGCTGTGCAACCTGGCGTGCTGGCTTTTGGATAGAAAAATAACACGAGTTTCTTTCCTTTATAATCGCTTAAAGAAATGCTATTTCCATCTTGGTCTTTTGCTGTAAAATCTGGTGCTTTATCTCCGGGTTTTAAATTTGTCATAGTATCTTTGTTTAAATCAATTTCTGTAAAAATACAACTTATGACCAAGCAAGAAAAGGTAGATTTCGTTATAAAAACGTTAAAGGAACTGTATCCAACTATTCCAGTGCCTTTAGACCATAAAGATCCATATACCTTGCTGATTGCCGTTTTAATGTCGGCTCAAAGTACCGATGTTCGTGTTAACAAAATTACACCACTCCTTTTTGCAAAAGCCGATAATCCGTATGATATGATAAAACTTTCGGTTGAGGAAATCAGAGAAATTATCAAGCCTGTCGGCTTATCGCCCATGAAAAGTAAAGGAATCTATGGCTTATCTCATATATTAATTGATAAACATAATGGTGAAGTTCCGAGAACCTATGAAGAGCTTGAGGAGCTGCCTGCTGTTGGTCATAAAACAGCTGCTGTGGTATTATCGCAAGCGTTTGGTATTCCCGCGTTTCCAGTGGATACACATATTCATAGACTTATGTATCGTTGGGGATTTACCAATGGTAAAAATGTGGTACAAACCGAAAAAGATGCCAAACGTTTATTTCCCGAGGAACTTTGGAACGATTTGCATTTACAGATAATTTGGTATGGCAGGGACTATTCACCTGCTCGTGGTTGGGATTTAGACAAAGATATTATTACTAAAACAATAGGCAGAAAAACGGTGTTGAATGATTACTACTCTAAAAACAAAAAATAGAATATAGATCATTGAAAAAAAAAGATTGCTGCCTCTGCAGAAATGTAAAAAAAAGTCCTGAGACTAATCAGGACTTTTTCAAAGTTTAGTTGAGAAGCGCTTCAAACTTCATCTTATTACAATTTATAACACTTAAAGCCTTCGAATAATCAAGAAGAAATTTTACAGTTTCCTCTTTTGGGTTTAAATTAACTTGATTTTGAGGTTTCTTTTGAGAGTAAAGTTTTGCCATTAAAATTCATTTTTTTTGGTTTATACTCTACTTAACGCAACAAGTTAAAATATATTGTATCAATTAGTTAAAACTATATTATGTTTATCTATTATCTTTCTCATATTAATTAGTGCGTAACGCATTCTTCCTAAAGCTGTATTGATGCTAACACCTGTTTTTTCTGATATTTCTTTAAAACTCATGTCGTTATACATACGCATCATTAATACTTCTTTTTGATCTTCAGGTAATTCTTCAATCACACGACGCACATCATGTTCCACTTGGTCTTTAATTAAACTTCTTTCTGCATCTAAAGTACTATCACTTAAAACGGAAAAAATATTAAAATCACCCGTATTACTAAATTTAGGCATACGGTTGTTTTTTCGGAAATGGTCTATCACCAAATTATGAGAAATACGCATAACCCAAGGTAAAAACTTCCCTTCCTCATTGTATTTACCCATTTTTAAAGTTTTAATAACTTTTATAAAGGTATCCTGAAAAATATCATCAGCAATATCCCGATCATAAACTTTTGAATAAATAAAACTGAAAATACGTTGTTTATGCCTATTGATTAAGACCTCAATAGCTTGCTCATTTCCCTGTATATAACTGGTAACCAAGGTAGCATCCGTGATAAGATTGTTTTGCATAATCATTACTTTTATACCAGAAAAAATCTGGTTTGGGGTTAAAAAGATATTATAAAGTAATGTTAAACGTATAGGCTACTCTTGTGATTTTTAGGTTTATAGAACCCAAATATAACAACATATCTTTTAAAAAAACAAACTTATTTTCATTTTTCACTAAAATAATTTGCAATACATTCTATTTTTTAATGGTATTTTGTTGTAGTATCTTTGCACAATTAATTCTGCCAATAGCTTATGAATACTAATATTTCCGAAGTCAACCCTAAAGAAAACATCATCATTAAGGGTGCTAAACTGCACAATTTAAAAAATATTGATGTCGTTATTCCTCGGAATAAATTGGTGGTAATTACAGGATTATCAGGATCCGGTAAATCAAGTTTAGCTTTTGATACACTTTATGCCGAAGGGCAAAGACGTTATGTAGAAAGCTTATCTAGTTATGCCAGACAGTTTTTGGGTCGTTTAAATAAGCCGAAAGTAGACTATATTAAAGGTATTGCGCCAGCTATTGCCATAGAGCAGAAAGTAAATTCTACCAATCCTCGCTCTACTGTTGGAACAACAACGGAAATTTATGATTATTTAAAATTACTGTTTGCTAGAATTGGTAAAACCTATTCGCCTAAATCTGGTAAAGAGGTTAAAAAAGATACCGTTGCTGATGTTTTAAACCATATTAAAGCCTTTCCTGAAGGTGAAAAACTCCTCCTTCTCGCTCCTATTTTTTTGGAAAAAGACAGAACATTAGCCGATAAATTAAAAGTACTTAATCAACAAGGTTACGCCAGAATTAAAGTGAATGACTCTGTGGTGAGAATTGATGAGGCTTTTGATATAAATGAAAAACCGGAAAATATCTATTTGGTTGTAGATCGTGTCATTACCAAAAACGAAGAAGATTTTTACAACCGGTTAGCTGATGCTATTGAAACGGCCTTTTTTGAAGGAAAAGGGAATTGTTATATTGAATCACTTTCCACAAATACACAAGAACATTTTAGTAATAAATTTGAATTAGATGGTATTGATTTTTTAGAACCAAATGTTCATTTATTTAGTTTCAATAATCCGTATGGTGCTTGTCCAACCTGTGAGGGTTATGGCGATGTAATTGGAATTGATGAAGATTTGGTTATTCCAAATACGGGTTTATCCATTTATGAAAGCGCTGTATTTGCATGGCGCGGTGATAGTATGAGTTGGTATAAAGATCAGCTGGTTAATAATTCGCACAAATTCGATTTCCCTATACATAAACCTTATTATGATTTAACGCCTGACCAAAAACAATTAGTTTGGGATGGTAATGAATATTTTGAAGGCTTAAATAGCTTTTTTGCCGAATTAGAATCCAAAGCCTACAAAATTCAAAATCGGGTAATGCTTTCTAGATATCGTGGAAAAACAAAGTGTAAAACCTGTAAAGGAAAACGTTTACGTCCTGAAGCGGATTTTGTAAAAATTAGCAATGCCACCATTACCGATTTGGTAGACATGCCTTTGGATTCGTTAGCCGATTTCTTTAAAAACCTCGAATTAAATGCGCACGATACTCAAATAGCAAAGCGTTTATTAAAAGAAATAAACAACCGATTAAGTTTTTTGGATAATGTGGGCTTAAGTTATTTAACCCTCAACCGAAAATCCAATACACTTTCGGGTGGTGAAAGTCAGCGAATTAATTTAGCTACCAGTTTAGGAAGTAGTTTGGTTGGTTCCATGTACATTTTAGATGAGCCTAGTATTGGTTTACACCCAAAAGATACCGAACGTTTAATTGATGTTTTAAAAGCTTTGCGCGATTTAGGTAATACCGTAATTGTAGTAGAACATGATGAAGATATCATGCAAGCTGCAGATGAAATTATAGATATTGGCCCTGAAGCCGGCACATTTGGTGGTAACGTGGTTGCCACTGGAACGTTTCAGGATATTTTAAAATCGTCGTCTTTAACGGCGCAATATTTAAATGGTGATTTGGAAATTAAAATTCCTGAAAAAAGACGCACGTCTAAATATGCGGTTGAAATTATTGGCGCCAAAGAAAACAATTTAAAAAACATTGATGTCACACTCCCGCTTGGTATGCTAACCGTTGTAACAGGCGTTTCTGGAAGTGGAAAAAGTACACTGATTAAAAAAATTGTGTATCCTGCTTTACAAAAGAAAATAACGGACTTTGGTGATAAACCAGGGCAATTTTCGGAATTAAAAGGAAATTTCAATAATGTAAAACATATTGAATTTGTAGATCAAAACCCTATAGGAAGATCGTCACGTTCAAATCCGGTGACTTACATCAAGGCTTATGATGATATTCGCGCGCTTTTTGCGAGTCAGAAATTAAGTAACATTCGGAATTACCAACCCAAGCATTTTAGTTTTAATGTAGATGGTGGTCGTTGTGAAACCTGCAAAGGTGAAGGTGAAGTGACTATTGAAATGCAATTTATGGCAGATGTGCATTTAACTTGTGAAACTTGTAATGGAAAACGCTTTAAGAAAGAAGTATTAGAAGTTCTATTTGAAGGCAAATCTATTGATGATATATTAAACCTAACTATTGATGATGCCATTGATTTTTTCACGAAGACCGAACAGAAAAAAATTCAAACAAAACTACAACCCTTACAAGATGTTGGTTTGGGTTATGTAACACTAGGGCAAAGCTCCTCTACCCTTTCTGGTGGTGAGGCTCAACGCATAAAATTAGCTACATTTTTAGGAAAAGGTAGTAAAAGTGATCAAGCCTTATTCATTTTTGATGAACCCACAACAGGTCTGCATTTTCATGATATTCAAAAATTACTAAAATCTTTTTATGCCTTAATTGAAAAAGGCCATTCCATAATTGTAATCGAACATAATCTAGAATTGATTAAATGTGCCGATTATATTATTGATTTAGGACCAGAAGGTGGTGAACGTGGTGGTTATCTTATTGCTGAAGGTACGCCAGAAGAATTAGTTAAAAATAAAAAATCTATTACGGGTAAATACCTTAAAGAAAAGCTTTAATAATACAAAAAAGCAAAAAACCCCAAGAAAAAAGTTATTGGAAATAATAAAGTGAAAAATATAAAAACAATTACGTTACACTTTATAAAACTCAAAAACCACCCTTGCTTATAAAACCGCTTTAATGCAATAAAAAGGTATATAAATGTGGATAACATAACCAAAAAGGTCAACCAACCAGGGAATCCTTCCCAAATAAAATTACAAAGTAAAAGAATACTAAACACCGTGAACAAATACGCAAAGAAGTAAAAACTAAAAACCAAGTGAATAGCGTACGTGCCTTTTTTAAAATAGAAAAGTTTAAGTAAGAGTGCAAAAATTGGCAGTAGGAAAAACATAGCAAACGGAAGCGTATCATAAAAGCGTTTTAATATAGAACCACCACTTTTAGTTTTAAAAAACTTGAGCGCTTGCTCATAAGAACGTTTTTTTAAATATCCAGCATCTTCCTCTAGTCCCATGTGCTTATAAATGGTTTCATTGGATGCGCCTACTCTAATTAATGAATCAATTTCTGTTTGATTAAAACCAAAATTAAACACTGGCTTTGTGCTCTCTCCTTTGTTTATAATAGAATCTAAATTTTTAAGTTCTTTATTTGAAATGCCCATTTTTTCATGTTTTTCTAAATAGGGTTTCATATAATTTTCAAGTTGTAAAGAATCTACAGGTTTTAATGTTAAAGAATCCACTACCACTTTAGCTTGATCAAAACTTTTCTCCATAGATGTATCAATGGTTTCTGCTTGTTCATTAGCAACAAATGAGAACAAGAAGAAAAATACAACCGACATAAACAAATACAATTGTGCCGGATGTAAATACAGCAGTCGTTTGCCTTCCAAAAAACGTTGGGCTAAATAGCCCGGTTTAAACATTAAGGGGATAAAACTTTTAAAGAATCTAGCATCTACTGAAAAGTAGTTACTTATAGTATTGCTAAATAGTACACCTAACGTAATGTTATCTTTAGATTTTTGCCCACAATTTGGACAGAACTTATAGTCCTCATTAAAAGATTCTTCACAGTTTTTACAGGTGTATTTTGTAGTTGGCATATATGAAAAAGTTGGTACAGATAAAAGTAAATAAATTATTCGTCTTTAACACCTATATATATTTCTGAATGTTAGCAAGTTATTATTTTGGCACGACAATTGAATACTATTTATAACATAGCGAAAGCCGAAAAGCTTATGAGTAGGCATAATCAAAATCCTAATACGATGAAAAAACAAGTACTTTTAATTACAGCTTTGTTAATAGGATTAACAACTGTAACAGCAAACACAAATCGGTCTGTTTCTACAGCTGATGATTTAGTAATTTTGAACCCTAGCTATGCGCAGCCAATTATTTTTATAGAACGTGGCATTGAATTCATGATTTTTCCAAATGGTAGTTTTGACTTCAATACAAATGCGAATTCACAGGCAAGTCACTTTGAAAGTAATTATTACTACAGGAGTTCAACACATACAAAACGTGGTTCTGTAAATATTACCTATGGTGCACCTGCAACCAATAACCGCGTACGATATGCAGCTCCAAGAAATCAAGGTGTCATTGTAACGCATGATGCCAACGGACAAGTAAGACGAATTGGGAATGTATTTATTAATTACGACCGCAACGGAAAAATTAAACGTGCTGGCTCAATCTATATG
The DNA here is from genome assembly GCF_023205095.1 of Bizionia sp. M204. Taxonomy (GTDB): domain Bacteria; phylum Bacteroidota; class Bacteroidia; order Flavobacteriales; family Flavobacteriaceae; genus Algorimicrobium; species Algorimicrobium hallyeonense. The sequence goes on from NZ_CP046242.1 coordinate 1,145,669, forward strand.
AGTTATAACCGAAATGGCTTGTTAAAACAAGTAGGCGGATTACATATTAATTATAACCATTGGGGCGAAATTATTAGTCAACATGGTTTTGTAAGTCCATTTAGTAATATGTGTCACCTATGTGGTATATATGGTTGTACTATAAATCATGGCTCTACAAATACACATTCTGATTATAATTATAATGACCATAATTCAGAAGATTTCTATTACTACAGAAAAGACAAAACAAATAATTCTAAAATAAAAACGCAGCCATTAAAGCGGAAAAGATAAGTTTTAGTTAGTTAGTTAGTTAGTTAGTTAGTTAGTTAGTGAAAAATCCCAAGTAATCCGAAAACGATTATTTGGGATTTTTGTTTTTTCTTGAGTTGTTCAATTAGTAGAAATTACAAACACCAACCTTTCAATTTTAAAGCTCTAATTAAATTTTAATTTATTGAATATCAACAACATACTAATTGTGCAAGTATTTTGGCACGTTGTTTGTTTTATTACATATGAGTTTAATTAATACACAACAATTATGAAACAGTTAGCATTTTTACTTTCGATACTATTTGTGTCAAGTACAGCAGTCATGGCCAATACAAACGATATACCAGACCAAAAACCTTATGAAATAAATAATAGCGGATTTGGTAATGGGAATAATTTCATTTTTGTTGAAGGCGGAATCGAGTTTTCGTTATTTCCGGATGGGCAATTTGATTTTCATATGCCGAATTACACGAATAATGTGAATGTAACCGTTAATACACCCAATGTAAGCATTAGTTTTAATACAGGTTATGATTATAATGGTTTTGTACAATACGATGAGTTTGGTGCCATAATTCAAATTGAACATGTTCCTGTTTATTATGATTATTACGGTCGTGTAACTCGTGTTGGAGATGTAAACTTGCGCTACAATAGTTTTGGTTATTTGGTGAGTGTTGGCGGTATGTATGTTCATTATAATAGATATAACCAATTCACGTACTGTACAGGTTTTATCAACCCTTATAACCGCATTTATGTGTATAGACCTTGGCACAGGTATTACCGCGTTCCGGCTTATGATTATTGCGTAGTTTATAAAAGGCCATACAGACAGCATTACACACCTGTTCGTTATAGTTATTCTACACCCTTCACCAATAATTACAGACGTACGAGTGCCGTTGCTAGTCGAAGAGGCAATACCATAACTAGGCGTTCCGAATTAGCAACAAGAACACCAAATAGACGTGGAAACTCGGTTTCACAACAAGCTCCTAGAAGTAGAAATAATGCGGTGCAGCAATCGCCTAGAAGTCGAGCTAATGAGACTTCCGTTAGAGGAAATACAAACTCAAGACGTTCTAATACCTTGAAAACAAATGGTAATGCACGAAGTAAAACCGAAGCAAGCTCAAAACCTAGAACTCGTAGCAATAGTAAGGCAAGTACAAGAACTAACAATAGAAAAGTTTCTGCGTACGGCTCAAGGGAAAACAGTTCAAGGAAAAGTACTAGCTCTAGAACGCAATCTAAACGGGTAAATAAAAAAAATCAGGCATATAAAAAACCAACGGCTCCTAAATCTCGTACATATAGTAAAGAAAGAAAAACTACTAGTAATTCCAGACAATCGGACACTAGTCGAAGAAGATAAAAATTTTGGTTGGTTAGTAAGAAAGTCCTGCGATTTGTATGCCTCAAAGCTACATCGTGGGATTTTCTCTTTTAATACGTTTGATGATGTTATTGATGAGCTGGGTAATATCTTCAGAAAAATGCATAGTATAAACAACCGTTCCATAAAAGGCAGTTATTAATAAAGATTTTAATCCTATATTAATTATGGGGTGCCATGGAAAATCCCAGAAATAAAATATACCTAGACTCACAAGTAAGAGAACTAAAACTTTAACGGTATTCCAGGTAAATGGTTGCATTTTCAATTTAACATTTACAAACCATAGTTTTGCAATATTGTACAATAATATAGCTAAAAAAGTTGCAAAAGCAGCGCCATTTATGCCATATATAGGAATAAACACCATGTTTAAAAGAACGGTTAGTACAGCTAAAAATACACCCAAAACAAGAACCATTCGGTAATAATCACTATTAAATAAAATAGCATTGTTATTCCCTAATAAACTATCGGTTAGTTTAGAGAGACTTATTATAAAAACAACCAGAATCCCATCCGCATAGTTTTCATTAATGAAATTGTATAATTCATTAATATTTAAGATAATAAGCAGGAAAATAAATCCACTAATTATAAATAAACTCAACGAGCTTTTTTTGTATAATTTATCCAACTCTGTTCTATTTCTTTCATTCAAAAATTTAGCCGTTAGCGGACTAATTATCTGATGCATAGAGCGGCTGGGCACACCAATTACGGACGCAATATATATAGCCACACCATAGTAAGCTACATATTCAATAGCTACATATCTATTCAACATAAACTTATCCACTTCCAAAATAACATTAGCAACGGAACCTGCTATAATTATAAGTGAAGTATATTTTAAAACAGATGAAAGATTTGGAATTTTAACCATGTTAAAGGACGGAAACCGCAAACTAAACGCGTATAACTTCATGATAACCACACGAATAATATAAATACCTGTTATACTATAAATAAGTTGCTCAACATCTATAAAACCAAGATACAAGCAGAACAATAAAATCATGGTTCCAGCTCTATGAAAAACTTCCTTCATGAAATTTCCAAAAACACTTTGCATTTGCACTCGAGACCAAGCATAAAACACTTCAAAATAAGAAAAGGCAACGGCCGAAATAAAAATGAGCCAAACATAATCTACAACTATGACATTCGTTCCAGCTAACCATGTGCTAATACCATTAAAAGCAAAAAAACCAATAATGGCTGTGGGAATAATAATTGCTAATGGTAAAAACAACATGAGTATTAAAAATCCATTCTGTGTTTGTCGCGTTTTATAAGTTGAATAGAATTTTATAAGCGTATTGTGGACGCCAAATGCTAAAATAGGCATCATAACATTGGCTGTAGAAAAGATATAAGTAATTAAACCGAAATATTCGTCACTTATAAATTCAGTAAATAAAAACAACACATTTATGGCACCTAATCCAAAACCTAGATAGGTGATAATTGTATTTTTTATAGACTGACTGGTTACGATTCCCATTTAAAATAATTCGGATAATGATTTGGTTAATGCTTTTCTACTATATTTTTGTAATCCAATTCCATGCGCTTGTAAACTTCCTCTTTTAAACGAATCATAATGCAATTCTATTTGCATCTTTAAAGCGTTATAATCATCATATTTAAAATAGCTACCTGTATTCGTTTGTTTTAAAATAGATGCTACGTCTGATCCTGCAGGACCTATTGCAATTGTAGGTCTTTCGGAAACCATATATTCAAATAGTTTCCCAGGAATTATACAACGTGTATCCGGCGAATCTATTTCAATTAACAACAATACTTGTGAGTTTTTTTGAAATCTAACTGCTTCTTCATGTGATACATAACCAACTTCATTTATATAATGACTTAAGCCATGCGAATCTATAGATTGCAACACATCTTCACTCACAAAACCGACTAAATTCAATTTGAAGTCTGTTGCGAAATTTGGTTTTTCAGCAATCAAATCGCTTAAGGCCTGCCATAATATTTCCGGATTTCGTTTGGATAGTAAGGAACCAATATGCGCCAATGTAAATTGCGCATCCAATTCAGATTTGGCTACATGATTAACATCATAGCCATTTGTAATTACCGAAATTGGCTGGTTTGTTTTTTCTTCAAATTCTGCTTTGGTAACATAACTTGTTACTATTATGCGATTGGCAGTTCTTAAAACATCTTGCTCTAATTTCTTATGCTTGTTTTCAGCACCTTTAGTAAGCTTTAATTGTTTATGGTAGCCAATGGTTGTCCAAGGATCTCGGAAGTCCGCTAGCCAAGTTAAGTGTAGTTTCCTTTTTAGTTCCAAACCAATTAAATGTAAACTATGTGGTGGACCTGTTGTTATAATGGTGTCTATCCCTTCTGCTTTAATATAACTAGATAAATAGGCTACAGAAGGTTTCACCCAACGCTTCCGCGCATCTGGAATAAAGAAATTACCGCGAATAAAAAGTAAAGCTTGCTCTAAAGCTGTTTGTTTATCATCATTGGTAATAATGCCTTTGCTGATTGTTGTTGTTTTCTTTTTTGAAAACAAACCAGCTAATTTATAAGGTTCTGAAATAGGTTGTTTAATGATGGTTACCGAATCAGGAATTTCGGATAGTAAGCTATCATCAACAATGGGATAATTAGGATTTTCTGGAATATATACTACAGGCTCTATATTAAAATCTGGTAAGTATTTTACAAATTTTAACCAACGCTGCACACCTGGACCTCCTGCTGGTGGCCAATAGTATGTAACGATAAGAACCTTTTTGCGCACACTAGTCTGTTTTTCGTTTAAATCCATAAAACAAGCCACCTAAACATAATAATGCAAAAACAACAGAACTTGCTAAAGCAATAGTGCTACCTGTTTGTATTACTTCTGGTTCAAACTTAAATTCAATTGTATGTTTTCCGGCCGGAATATTCATGGCGCGTAGTACATAATTAACACGTGTATATGGCATTAATTCGCCATCTATATAGGCATTCCAACCATGATTATAATATATTTCAGAAAACACAGCAAAACCATCTACAGCGGATTCCGATTGGTATTTAATATAGTTTGGTTTATATATTTCTACTTGGATCTTTGCCGATGAATCTATAGGAAATGTTTTGCTTTCTAATCCTTTCATCGAGGTAATTGCAATTTGCTTCGTATTTAAACTATCAAGCTTTAATATTTCAAAATTCGGATCATTAACCTGTTCTAAACTGCGAATAAACCAAGCGTTTCCATTGGCATCCGTATTTGTGTATGGGAATATATTATCATCATCATCTTGCGCTATAATATACTTGGCATTTAGCATATTCAACACATTAATGTTGTTTTGCGAAATATGAAAATCATACAACTCATTAAAACGCTTCAACTTTGCAGCGTGGTAGCCTGAAATTGAATTATGGAAATACGACGCTCTTGCGCCACCTGATGTTAAATCTAAAACTCTAAAATGTTCAGGGTCTTTCAAAATCGCTAAATCCGCAGCATTAGCTTGATACGGCTTGTTTACTTGAACGGATGAAACAAAATTATCATTATTTACATAGCGTCTATCTACTCCAACCAAATCGAAAACTATTAAACCTGCAAAAATGAATATGACTATTTTTTCAGATAGTTTCTCCTTAATAAACATAAAAATCGTTCCTGCTGAAAGTAGCACTAAAATTAAGGTTCGTAAGGTGTCTTGTGTAAAAAATGCTTTTCGGTCTTTTATAACAGCATCAATAAATTGAGGGCCATAATTCTGACGGTACACCCCATCATTAGCACCAACAAAATTAAATAAAGACGATTTAAAGAGTAAAAATACCACAGCTAATCCCGCAGTAATCATAGCCGTATATTTTAAAGCATTTAGCTTTTCTTCTTGTTTTTCAAGTGGATTAAATAACCGTACCAACCCGAAAATAGCTAATATTGGAATACACAATTCTAAAATAACTTGAATAGAACTTACTGCTCTAAACTTATTATACATAGGTACAAAATCAATAAAGAAATCGGTTAAAAACCTGAGATTCTTCCCATAGGATAATAATAGTGATAATACGGTTCCGCCAACTAACCACCATTTCAAGCGGCCTTTCACTAAAAACAAGGCCAGAACAAACAAAAATATAACCACTGCTCCAACATATGCTGGTGCTTCAACTATGGTTTGATCTCCCCAATATGTTGGCGTTTGTTTAACTTCTTGCATAGCCTGAAGTGGCGTGGCACCAAGAGTAAGGTAAAAATCATAAGTAGCGGAATCTTTCCCGACGTCTTCATAACTTCCACCACCTAAAAATCGAGGAATATATAAATTAAAAGTTTCTAAAAGTCCGTAGCTGTATTCTGTTATGTAAGCTTTATCTAAACCAGTTGTAACTTCTTTAGGCGAACCATCAGGATTAATGGTTAAATCACTTTGACTACGCGTACTTTCTGCCGCATATTCTTGGGTAGCAAGGATATTGGTAGCATTTAATCCAATAGCCAAAATCACAGCAGCTACCAAGATGCCCACAGATTTAAAATAATGAGGTAACATTTTTTTCTTATACGCATCTACCAAATATGAAATACCAATTACCAGCACTAAAAACATCAAATAAAAGGTCATTTGAAAGTGATTGGCTACCAACTCTAAAGCCATAGCAACAGCAGTTAATAAAAACCCTGCAATGTATTGTTTCCGAAATGTGAGAATGATGCCGCTTAAAACTAAAGGCATGTAGGCAATAGCGTGTGCTTTACTATTATGGCCCACTCCTAATATGATAATTAAATAGGTAGAAAAACCAAAAGCCAAGGCACCTAAAGCCGCTAATTTGAAGTCGACCTTTAATGTCAATAACAATATGTAAAACCCTATAAAGTAGAGAAATAAGTAATCGGCTGGTCTGGGTAAAAAGCGTAAGGTTAAATCGAGCTGTTTAATGTAGTTATGAGGATATTTTGCACCTAATTGATACGTTGGCATACCACCAAAAGCACTATTAGTCCAATATGTTTCGTCTCCAGTGTCTGCTTTAAAGTCCTTTTGCTGTTTGGACATACCAATATACTGCTTTATATCGCTTTGGTAAATTTCTTTACCTTTTAAAACAGGACTAAAATAAGCTAATGAAATACAAATAAAGCCTACTAAAACAAGAATATGAGGCAGGCATTTTTTTATTGAAAATTGCATGAAATTGGATTAATCAATGAAGGCGAAAATTAATCAATTTCTTCGTAATCTACATATTCGCCAACGTTTTTATTTGAAGTATTTGATTGAGGAACTTTATCAATAACCGTTTCACCTTCCTTTTTAGTAGGTTCTTGCGGTTGTCTCTGATTAAATTGTTGTCCGAATTTTGCTTCCGCTTTTTTAGCTACATAGCGCATTAATGCAGGTGCAAACAAACGCGATAAAATTTTCATCCCGTACCAAACTAATAATATGATTAAAATTGTTTTAATTAAGCCCATAAATGATGCGTGTTGAAGCATATCACTAAATTTTTACAAAAATACAATTCTTACTATTTAAATTACCTCTTAAATACTTAAAAAAAATATAAAATATCTATATTTGAAATCAAACAAAAACTTATGAAATCAATTAAAGCCTATTTATTTCTACTTGTTTCGTTTACAACAGGTTATTCGTACGCGCAATATACCGAAGTTATAAATTCCAACAGACCTGGTGTTTCAAGAAGTGCATTTTCCGTAGGAACTAATGTGGTTCAGTTTGAAGTTGGCCCTTATATTTTAAATGAAAACCACAACCTTTTAAACCGAGAAGACAAAAGCTTTGGTGCTGATTTTGCCGTTCGCTATGGCTTTTTATTCCCACAGTTAGAAGTTAATGTGGAAGGGACCTTTCAATCTACTAACAGAAGTTATTCAGGTATTGTTACTAACGACGAAACCTTTAGCAATTTTAAAACACTAACGGTTGGTGCTAAATATTTGGTATACGATCCATATAAAAATGCCGGTGAAGAGAAACCAAATTTAAGAAGTTGGAAGGCTAATAATAAATTCAAATGGAAGCAATTAATTCCAGCGGTTGCCGTTTATGCAGGTGCCAATTTTGATGCTAAAGACAATCCGTTTACTGCTGCAGGTGTAGAAGGCTTTAGTCCAAAAGTTATGGTGGGAACGCAAAACAACTTTTCAAGCGGATGGGTATTTGTTACCAATTTTATTTTAGATAGAATAGGAACAGATCAGTCTGATTTCTCATTTATTTTAACCCTAACCAAATCTATAACAGACCAATGGGTTCTATTTGGTGAAACGCAAGGAATAAGTAGTGATTTTTATGCAGATAATTTAATTCGTTTTGGTGGAGCTTATTTATGGAGTAAAAATTTCCAACTTGATACCGCTTTAACTTTTAATACAAAAGACACGCCTACTGTATTTGGCGTTACTATTGGCGCATCCTACCGATTAGATTTTCATAAAGACAAAGAAGGAAAAGACGGTACATCAGCCGATGAAGAGTTAGAGCGTCGAGAGAATAAAGCGCGAGGTAAAAATAAAAACAAACGCGAAAAAGAAGATACTGATTTTGATGAAGGTTTAAATTAGATGCTGAAAGCCATATGATACAATTACACGAGGTAAAAAACAAAAAAGAGTTAAAACGTTTCGTAACATTTCCATTTTCATTATACAAAGATTCAAAATATTGGGTGCCTCCCATTATATCTGATGAAGTTGGTACATTAAGTGCCGATAAAAACCCAGCCTTTCTTCATGCAGATGCGCGCTTTTTTTTAGCTTATAAAAATAATGAAATTGTTGGTCGTATAGCCACTATTGTGAATTGGACAGAAGTCAACGAACAGAAAGTTAAAAAAATGCGTTTCGGTTGGTTTGATATTATTGATGATATTGAAGTATCCAAGGTCTTATTAGATAAAGTGGCCGAAATAGGCAAACAGCATAATCTTGATTATATGGAAGGACCTGTTGGTTTTTCTAATTTAGATAAAAATGGTGCCTTAACCGAAGGTTTTGATCATATTGGAACTATGGCAACTTGGTATAACCATCCCTATTATATTGATCATTTTAATCAATTGGGTTTTGAAACGGAAAAAGAATACATAGAAAGTAAATTCGCTTTTAAAAATTTACCAATAGAACGTTTTGTTAGAGCAAACGACATCATTTTAAAGCGTTTTAAATTAAAAGCTGGCAGTTACACGAAAACCAATGAAATAATACCACACCTAGATAGTATGTTTGATTTGTTTAATCAATCCTATTCTAAACTATCATCATTTGTTCCAATTTCTAATCCACAGCGCGATTATTTTAAAAAGAAATTTATCAACTTTATCAATCCCGAATATATAAAATTTGTATTTGATGAACATGATAAAATGGTAGCCTTCGCCATCGTTTTACCATCATTTTCGGAAGCTTTACAAGAAGCAAAAGGTAAATTATTTCCATTTGGATTTTTGAAACTATTAAAAGCGAAAAAATCCAGTAAAACAGCTTTGTTCTATTTAATTGGAGTGGATGAGCAGTATCAAAATAAAGGTGTAACGGCTATTATTTTTAATGAATTTCATAAATCGTTTACAAAATTTGGCGTTGAAACTTGTATCCGACTGCCGGAATTAGCGGATAATCATGCATCACATCAAATATGGAAAGATTTTGACACCAAGATTATTAAACGACGAAAGACTTTTAGGAAAGCATTATAAAAAAAGGCCGGTTTTAAATTAAAATCGGCCTTTTTGGTTATGTTATATTTATTGAATTACTTTTCCATAGCAGCAGTAACTGCAGCAGATAAACGCTTATAGGTTCCGTTTTCTAAACGGGTTCTTATCGCATCAAAAGCATCCAACGTAACTCTTACATCTTCCAACGTATGTGTTGCAGTTGGAATCATTCGTAGTAAAATTAATCCTTTAGGAATCACTGGATATACAACGATAGAACAGAAAATACCATAGTTTTCACGCAAGTCTTTTACTAATGCCATAGCTTCCGGAATACTTCCTTTTAGGTAAACTGGTGTTACACAACTTTGTGTTGTTCCAATATCAAAACCACGTTCTTTTAATCCAGATTGTAGCGCATCAACAATTTTCCAAAGATTTTGCTTTAATTCTGGCATGGTACGTAACATGTCCAAACGTTTTAAAGCACCAACCACTAATTGCATTTGCAATGATTTCGCAAACATTTGCGAACGTAAGTTGTATTTTAAGTAATCTATAATTTCTTTATCAGCCGCAATAAAAGCACCAGTACTTGCCATAGATTTTGCAAAGGTTGCAAAATAAACATCTATACCATCCTGAACGCCCTGCTCCTCACCTGCTCCAGCTCCAGTAGCACCAAGTGTACCGAATCCGTGTGCATCATCCACAAAGAATCTGAAATTATATTTTTTCTTTAATTCTACGATTTCCTTCAAACGACCTTGCTCACCACGCATACCAAAAACACCTTCTGAAATCACTAAAATTCCACCGCCAGTTTGTTCTGCCATTTTAGTAGCACGCTCCAAGTTTTTCTCTAAACTTTCAACGTCATTGTGCTTGTATGTAAAACGTTTACCCATATGCAAGCGCACACCGTCAATAATACAGGCGTGAGCATCCACATCATAAACAATTATATCATCTTTAGATACCAAAGCATCAATAGTTGATACCATTCCTTGGTACCCAAAATTTAATAAGTAAGCCGCTTCTTTATCAACAAAAGCTGCTAATTCATTTTGTAGTGTTTCATGAAGTTCCGTGTGACCGGACATCATACGTGCACCCATTGGATATGCAGAACCATAAGCTGCACCAGCTTCAGCATCTACTTTACGAACTTCTGGGTGGTTAGCTAAACCTAAATAATCGTTTATACTCCATGTTACCACTTCTTTTCCTCGGAATTTCATACGATTAGAAATTTCACCTTCTAATTTTGGGAATACGAAATAACCTTCGGCATGGGAAGCCCATTTTCCTAGAGGCCCTTTATCTCTGTATATTTTATCAAATAAATCTCTCATAAAGCTATTAATCTAGTTAGATGATGCAAAATTAGATATTTAAAATTTCACAACATAATAATTTTACGTTCTATTATTAACAACACATGATAGTTAACTAAAAATGTTTAGAGCTAACTATCATGTGTTATATATGCGGACATCCTTAAATAAATTCGATGCCTTCTTTATCTTTTACTTTGGCAGTATCTAAAAAGCCTTGTTCCTTCATCCATGTATCGCTATATATTTTACTCATATAACGTGAACCGTGATCTGGAAAAACAACAACAATGACATCATTTTCACCAAATGTATTTTCTTCATTTAATTGTTTGATGGCTTGCATAGCTGCGCCAGAAGTATACCCTACGAATAAACCTTCGGTTTTAGCAATTTCACGAGCTGTAAGTGCACTTTCTTCATCGGTTACTTTTACAAATTCATCAATTACATCAAATTCAGTAGCTGTTGGAATTAAGTTTTTACCTAAACCTTCTATACGGTATGGATAGATTTCTTTCTCGTCAAATTCCCGTGTTTCATGATATTTCTTCAACACAGAACCATAGGCATCTACGCCTAAAATTTTAATATCCGGATTTTGTTCTTTTAAGTATTTAGCAATTCCAGAAATAGTTCCTCCGGTACCACTACACGCCACTAAATGCGTGATTTTACCTTCGGTTTGACTCCAAATTTCTGGACCCGTAGAATGGTAATGGGCGTCTATATTTAATTCGTTAAAATATTGGTTGATATAAATAGAACCTGCTGTTTCTTCATGTAAACGTTTGGCAACTTCGTAATAGGATCTCGGATCGTCTGCAGCTACATGTGCTGGACAAACGTATACTTTGGCTCCCATGGTTTTTAGCATATCAATCTTATCTGGAGACGACTTTGAACTCACCGCCAAAATACATTTATATCCTTTTATGATACTCACCATAGCTAAACTAAAACCAGTGTTTCCAGAGGTTGTTTCTATTATAGTGTCGCCAGGTTTTAAAATACCTTGCTTTTCAGCTTGTTCAATGATGTATAGTGCAATTCTATCTTTGGAAGAGTGTCCTGGATTAAAGGCTTCTACCTTTGCAAAATAGTTACCATTAAAAGGTGCTGTAATTGTATTCAATTTTATTAAAGGCGTGCTACCAATAAGATCTAACACGCTATTGTAAACTTGATTTTTGTGTCCCATATTTGCTATTTGAGTAACTCCATTTTTTGGTAAAATGCAGCTTAAAACCTCGCAAAAATACAACTTTTTTTTTAACTATTGGTTAATTCCCTCTAAATCCAGTAAAAACGCGTACTCCAATGCCACTTCTTTTAAACTCTCAAATCGTCCAGAAGCACCGCCATGACCCGTATGCATATCAACTTGTAACAATAATATGTTTGAATCGGTTTTTAAATCGCGTAATTTGGCAACCCATTTGGCGGGTTCCCAATACTGAACTTGAGAATCGTGAATTCCTGTTGTAACCAAAAGATTTGGATAGTTCTGTGCTTTTACGTTGTCATAAGGTGAATAAGATTTCATATAATGATAATAGGTTTCTTCATTAGGATTTCCCCATTCATCATACTCACCTGTTGTTAGTGGAATAGAATCATCCAACATCGTTGTTACCACATCTACAAAAGGAACAGCTGCAACCACGCCATTGTATAATTCAGGATTCATATTGATGATAGCTCCCATGAGTAAACCACCTGCTGAACCGCCATTAGCATACAACTGTTTTGTTGTCGTATAATTTTGATCAATGAGATACTTGGAACAATCTATAAAATCGGAAAACGTATTTTCTTTCCTTAATAATTTACCGTTTTCATACCAATCACGACCTAAATATTCACCGCCTCGAATATGAGCAATGACATAAATAAAACCACGATCTAGTAAACTTAAACGAATAGTAGAAAAATACGGATCTATTGTAGCACCATACGAACCATAGGCATATAATAATAGCGGATTTTTCCCATCCTTTTTCACCCCTTTTTTATGAACGACAGACATCGGAATTTTTTCTCCATCTCTGGCTGTTGCCCAAATGCGTTCAGAGGTATAATCATCTTTATTAAAATCGCCTAAAACGTCTTGCTCTTTTAAAACGGTGTTTGTTTTCGTTTTAAAATCAAATTCCATTACAGAACTTGGAGTCGTCATGGCATTATAACCATACCTTAAGACATCAGAATTAAACTCCGGATTATTACCTAAATAGGCTGTGTATGTTTCACTGTTAAAGGGTAAATAATAATCTTCGGTACCATTCCAACCAATAACACGTAATTTATTAAGACCTTGAATGCGTTCATTTAACACATAATAGTCGCGAAATATTTCTATATCCTCTAAAAGTACATCTGGTCTGTGCGGAATAACATCTACCCAATGCGTTTTACCTGTATTAGTTTCTGGGGTTTTTTGAAGTTTGAAATTAATGGCTTTATCATTATTTGTAATAATATAAAAGGCATCATTATAATGCGTTATAGCATATTCCAATCCGCGTTCACGTTCCTGAAACATCTTAAATTCACCTTCCGGATTATCAGCTGGCAATATGCGATATTCAGACGTTAAGGTACTTGATGAACCAACAACAATATATTTTCTTGACTTCGTTTTATAAACAAAGGCATTAAAAGTTTCATCTTTTTCATGATAAACCTCTATATCTTCTGATGCTTTCTCATGTATATTATGCTTAAATATTTTATAAGCACGCAAAGTCACGGGGTCTTTTACCGAATAAAAAACTGTTTTATTATCACTTGCCCAGGTACAACCACCTGTGGTGTTTTTAATTTTATTTGGGTGCAATTTCCCAGTTTCTAAATTTTTTATTTGAATGGTGTATTGACGTCTGCTTACCGTATCTACCGAAAAAGCAGCCATGGTATTATCTGGACTAATAGAAATACCACCTAATTTAAAGTATTTATGCTTTTTAGCCAGTACATTACAATCAAACATAATGTACTCTTCAGCTTCTAACGACTCTTTTTTCCGCGTATAAATAGGGTAATCCTTTCCTGTTTCAAAACGTGTTATATACCAATACCCGTTATAGAAGTATGGCACAGACTCATCATCTTCCTTGATACGCGCTTTCATTTCCTCAAAAAGTGATTTTTGAAAATTTTCCGTAGGCTTCATTACGGCTTCGGTGTAAGCATTTTCGGCGTTCAAATAGTCTATAACTTCTGAATTCTCCCGATCGTTAAGCCAGAAATAATTATCTATACGTTCATCTCCATGTATAATTAGAGATTTTGCTATTTTTTTAGCTATTGGAGGGTTGGATATTTTTTTCAAAAAAAGAGGGTTTAATCAGCTGGCAAAAATAGAAAAATTAAATAGCTTTGTATCTAATAAAAATTGATATTATTATGTTTGGAGATCTTATGGGAATGATGGGTAAAATTAAAGAAACCCAAAAGAAAGTTGAAGAAACAAAAATGCGTTTAAATTCCGTGCTTATTGATGAAACGAGCGCAGATAATAAATTGAAAATCACGATTACGGCCAATAGAACCATTAAAGATATTAGTATTGACGAAGCGCTTTTAGAAGACAAGGAAGCGCTTGAAGATTATTTGGTTCTAACCTTAAATAAAGCCATTGAGCGCGCTAGTCAAGTTCATGAAACTGAAATCGCTGCGGTTGCTAAAGATGGCATGCCAAACATTCCTGGAATGGATATGTTTAAATAAAGGGTGGATTAGCGCTTCCTTTAATCTTGCCTATTTCTAAATGACAATAAAATACTTTATACCGTTGCACCGCTTAAAACCGTCATAAAGTAGTCATGCATGGAATCGGTGTAATCTAAATGGGTAACTATACGTAACTTTCCACTTCCCATACCACTTAATCGAATTCCTTTTTCTGAAAAATAGTTTAGAAACTTGGCTTCTTTTTCACGTTCCGCTAATTCAAAAATAACAATATTAGTTTCAACAGGAACGACTTTCTTTATAAATGGTAAGGACTGTAAAACAACGCCCATTTCTTTAGCTTTTTGATGATCGTCAGCTAAACGCTCCACATGATTATCTAAAGCAAATAAGCCGGCAGCGGCCAAATAACCAACTTGTCGCATACCACCTCCAAGAATTTTTCGGATTCTAATGGCGTTTTGCATGATTGCTTCATCGCCAATTAAAACGGAACCAATTGGGCAACCCAATCCTTTACTTAAACAAACTGAAATGGTATCGAATACCTGACCATAATCTTGAGCGGTTTCATTTTTAGCTACCAATGCATTCCACAAACGAGCGCCATCTAAATGAAAACCTAATTCATTGGTATCACAAACAGTTCGAATTTTTTTCAATTCTTCAAAATCCCAACACGAACCTCCACCTCTATTTGCGGTGTTTTCAACTTCAACGAGTTTGGTTAAAGGACTGTGATAAAAATCGGGCGGATTAATGGCATCTAAAACTTGCGCTGCGGTAAACATACCATGATTGCCTTCTAATAATTTACAAGAAACACCACTATTAAAGGACACCCCTCCACCTTCATAATGATAAATATGGGCATCTTTATCGCAAATCACCTGGTCGCCAGGATTGGTATGCAGTTTTATGGCGGTTTGGTTCGCCATAGTTCCCGTAGGAAAAAATAAGGCTTTAGGCTTTCCAAATAGTTTGGCTAACCGCTCCTCTAGTGCATTTACCGTTTCATCTTCTTTATAGACATCATCGCCGACTTGAGCGGATAACATAGCGTCCAACATCCCTTTTGTTGGTTTGGTAACTGTATCGCTTCGTAAATCAATTTTCATAAAAACAACTATTAAATTTGGCTTAAAATTAATCCATTTTAAGTTTTCTGTTGGCGCTTTTAATTATATTTTTGTTAAAATTTAAAAGTTATGATTACTTCAGATCAAATTAAAGATCTAAAAAACCGCCTTGAGAAATTAAGGCACTATCTTTGACGTAGATGCCAAACTAATTGAAATTCAGAACGAAGAGGAACAAACCTTCGATCCTAATTTTTGGAATGACTCCAAGGCTGCCGAAGCCATTATGCAATCCTTAAGAAATAAAAAGAAATGGGTTTCTGGATATGAAGAAGGTGTCTCACTTCACGAAGATTTAGAAGTTATTTATGAATTCTATAAAGAAGGTGAAGCCACGGCCGAAGATTTAGAAAGTCGTTTTGAAAAAACCGAAACCCTTATTGAAGATTTAGAGTTTAAAAACATGCTTTCGGAAGAAGGTGATAGTTTAAGCGCTGTATTACAAATTACGGCTGGAGCCGGTGGTACGGAGAGTTGTGATTGGGCAAGCATGCTGATGCGTATGTATTTAATGTATGCCGAAAAAAGTGGCTTTAAAGTTAAGGAGTTAAACTTCCAAGATGGTGATGTGGCCGGAATTAAAACCGTAACCTTGGAACTAGAAGGCGATTTTGCCTTTGGATGGCTGAAAGGTGAAAATGGGGTGCATCGTTTGGTACGGATTTCTCCTTTTGATAGTAATGCCAAGCGCCATACTAGTTTTGCTTCGGTTTATGTGTACCCTTTAGTTGATGATACGATTGAAATAGATATTAACCCAGCAGATATTGAAATTACTACAGCACGCTCTAGTGGTGCTGGAGGTCAAAATGTAAATAAAGTTGAAACGAAAGTTCAGCTAACCCACAAACCGTCAGGTATTCAGATTTCTTGTAGTGAAACACGATCGCAACATGATAACCGTTCACGCGCTATGCAAATGTTGAAATCGCAATTATATGAAATTGAATTGCAAAAACAGCTCGCGCAACGTGATGATATTGAGGCCGATAAAATGAAAATTGAATGGGGAAGTCAAATTCGTAATTATGTGATGCATCCTTATAAATTAGTTAAAGATGTAAGAACCGCTCATGAAACTGGAAATGTAGATGCCGTTATGGATGGTGATATTGAACCATTTTTAAAAGCCTATTTAATGATGATGGGGCAAAAAACAGAAGAAACGGATCAACTATAAACTATAAAAATAAATTATGATAACAATTTATCACAATAATCGCTGTAGCAAAAGCAGAAGTGGATTGGAAATTCTAGAAAATTCAGGGAAACCGTTTGAGGTGAAAAAATATTTAGATGATGTGCCTTCAGAAGCTGAACTCAAAAATGTTATATCCTTATTAGGTATAAAACCTATAGATTTGGTTAGAAAAAACGAGGCCATTTGGAAGGAACAGTATAAAGGTAACGATTTGTCGGATGCCGAAATTGTTTCAGCCATGGTTAAAAACCCGAAACTAATTGAGCGCCCGATTGTTGTAAATGGTAAGCAAGCTGTAATTGGCAGACCACCAGAAAATATCTTCGAAATCATTTAAAAATAAAGGCTTTGATTGTTAAAATTGAAGCTTTTTTATTTAACAAATTTTTAACCAAAACCCTTTAAACCAAAGGCTATTTTTGCAGTCTTATACGCAAAAATACATTCATGAATAAACTAATTTTATCATTCTCCCTAATCGTTTTAGCAGCGTTCAACCTGACTGCTCAAAACAACAAAGAAGTTACCATAACAGGTAAAGTATTTGAAAAAGCAACTAATTTTCCACTTGAATACGCAACTGTTGCCTTTATTAATAAGGCTGAAAATCGAATTGTAACAGGTGGTATTACAACAGAATCAGGCGCTTTTAGTATTCCTGTTCCTAGTGGAACCTATGATGTTACCATAGAATTTATTGGCTTTGACAAATTAACAATTCCAAACCAAGTTCTTACTTCAGATAAAAATTTAGGCACAATTGGATTAGCTGAAAATGCGCAAGCACTAGATGAAGTAGAGATTATAGCCGAAACAACAACGGTTGAAATTAAGCTAGATAAAAAAATATACAATGTAGGTAAAGATTTAACGGTAAGAGGTGGTACTGTTAGTGACGTATTAGACAATGTTCCTTCGGTATCTGTGGATGTGGAAGGAAATGTAGCTTTACGTGGTAATGAAAATGTAAGGATTTTAATTAACGGAAAACCATCTGGTTTGGTAGGTTTAAATAGTACAGACGCTTTGCGTCAATTACCAGCCGAATCCATTGAACGCGTAGAAGTTATTACCTCGCCTTCTGCCAGATATGACGCTGAAGGAACTGCTGGTATTTTAAATATTATTTTACGTCGTAGTAAACTTCAAGGTTTCAATGGTGCGGTTACAGCAAACGTTGGTCACCCAGAATCAGCAGGAATTTCAGGAAATATTAACTATAGAACTGGAGATGTTAACATTTTTAACACGACTAGTTATGACTACCGTAAAGTTCCAGGTAACTCATCTACCTACACACAGTTTTATAATAAAAAATATGATAGTATGGGTAATTTAATAAGCGATTTACCAGATACTTTTGTAGATGAAACCAATGATTATGACCGTATTCGTAAAGGCATAAGCACCAATTTTGGTGTGGAATGGTATATTACAGATTCGGCATCTTTAACAGGATCTATTTCTTACAGAAATGGTGATAATGAAAGTAATACAACAAATAGATTAACACAGTATGACGTTAATGGTGCTTTTGTTTCCGAATCTAATCGTTTTGATCCAGAAGAAGAGGAAGATAAAGTTATGCAGTACGCATTAAACTTTATGAAAGATTTTGACAATAGTGGACACAAATTAACATTAGATTTTCAATATGAAGATAATTCAGAAGATGAGTTTTCTGAAGTATTTGTTGAAGGTATAAATTCTGAACGTGTTTCTACTATTGAAGATCAACGTCGTATTTTATTACAAGCCGATTATGTATTACCAATCGGTGAAAAAAGTCAATTTGAAGCAGGATATCGCGGAAACTTTAATGACCAAGACACAGATTATAATGTAGCGCTTTTAAATACGAGCACCAATGAATTTGAAAATGCAACAGGCCTAACCAACTTTTTAAACTATCGTGAATATGTGAATGCGGCTTATACCCAGTTTGGTAGTAAAATTGGTAGTAAATTTTCATTCTTATTGGGATTACGTTTAGAAAATACACGTATTACTATTGACCAACCTACTAGTGGTGATTTTAGTAAAAAAGACTATAATGGTCTATTTCCAACGGTAAATTTAAGCTATGAGTTAAGTGATAATGAAAATGTAACTATGGGATATAGCAGACGTATTCAACGTCCAAGATCATGGTTTATAAATCCGTTTCCTTCTCGTTCTAGTGTTACCAGTATTTTTAGAGGAAACCCGGAGTTGGCACCTAGTTATTCTGGTTTATTTGATGTGGGCTATTACAAGAAGTTTGGTAAAGTATCTTTAAATACCTCCGCTTACTACCAACACGCTACAGATGCCTTTAGCTTTGTAAGTTTTGATACAGGAAGAACAGAAACTGTTGATGGTCAAGAATTAGCCGTAATAGAACGTACGCCAATTAACCTAGCAGAAGAAAATAGATATGGTTTTGAGTTTACCGTAACGTATAACCCAATGAAAAAGTGGAATGTAAATGCCAACTTTAATATTTTCCAACAGTCAGTTATTGGAACCACCCCTAACGGTTTATCTCTAGATAATGATAATACAAGTTGGTTTGCACGTTTAAACAATAAATACACATTACCAGGTCAGATAGAATGGCAAACAAGTTTAAATTATAGAGGACCTTCTTCTGATGCACAAAACGAGCGTGAAGGTGTTTTCTCTGCAAATATGGCATTTAGCAAAGATTTATTTAATGAAAAAGCATCTATTGCTTTCAATGTAAGTGATTTACTTAATAGTAGAAAACGTACTATGAATACATCAACATATACGTATTATAGTACATCAGAATTTCAATGGCGTGAGCGTAGTTTCAACGTATCATTCACTTACCGCTTTAACCAACAGAAGAAACGTCAAGACCGTGGCGGATCCAATGGTGGCGGTGATTTTGATTACGAAGGCTAATTTTAAAACCCACTATAAATTAAAAGACTGTCTGAAGAGGCAGTCTTTTTTTTTGTCTTTAATTTGATTTGTGTACCAACCATACCGCGTTTAGATGAAAAACCATAAAAACTGGTCATAAAAAAAACGTCCAAAATTTCTTTTAGACGCTTGTATATATGTTTTCTAATTTAAGATTAGCTCAACGCTTCTCTTTTGGCTTTCTTCTCTTCGCGAATTTCTTTCATACGTTCAATTAAAGCACCTCCAATCCAATAAGGAATGACAAATGTTATTAAAAAAATCATTAACCAAAAACCGATTGTTAAAATGGTTAAAAATGCTAAAAACCCTAAATATTGGTCAAAATCGAACATAATAAAAATTTCTTTTGTTGATAACTATGGCAAATATACGTGAAATGCTTTTTTTACACAACAGTAAATTCAAGATTTATTAACATCTTTTATTTCCTATTGTTTAATAACTTTTAAGAATGTCTCATTTTGTAAAAGTCCCACTAATTTTAAATAATAAAGTCCTGCACTTAAACTACTCATATTTATTTGGCTGTTAGGCTTTACAGTTCCATTAAGCACTTTAGCACCACTAATAGTGTATAGTTCGAATTGCTTTTCTTCCTGCAAACCTGATAACCGGATAAACTGTTTGGTAGGATTTGGATATATTCTTGGAATAATAACAGACTTATTACCTTTAATACTCAACAAAGTTCCTAGATTTTCCACTTTAAAAATTTTATCTCCCTGACCACCAGCAATAAAAAGTTCGTTGTTATGGACTAACAAGTTTAAAGGCTGGCCACTCAAGTTTGATAAGAATTCTTCAGCTACTAAAACAGGTTCATTCATATCTACAGTCATCAATTTATAACTTAATCCCAAGCCTACAATTAATGTGTCTTCAAAAAAGGCTAATGAGTAAATATTAGAATCGAAATCGGAAATAACATCTTCAATTACCGGATTAGCGTCTGTAATATTAATTTTTGAAACTTTATTGGCATAGCCAAAATATAACTCATCTCCTTTTAAGGCGAAAGCCAAAATTCGCGCTTCAATATTCTGAACAACTATTACAGCATATGGATTGGTAGCATTTAAATCTATTTTAGAAATTCTATCTTCACCTGAAATAAATAGTTCATTTTCTGTAGCTATTAATGCGCGCGGTATGTTGGAGTAAATTACACGGGTTTCTGTAGGATTAGGATCATTGATATTTATTTTCCATACATGTTGGGTTGCAAAATACAGTTCATCACCAACCAAGCAAACAGCCCGTGGATATGTTAAATTAGTAACTATATCTTCCTTCACAGGATTACTAATAGATATATCAGCTTTGGATATTACGCCTGAATGTTCCGCAATAAATATCTCTTCCCCACTTATGGCAATTCCAATGGGATGATCTAATCCGGTTACAACATCCACTGTTTGAGAGAATAAATTGTTAGTAAATAGGAATACAACTACTACGAGTAAATTTTTAATCATCAATTGTTTTATTATAATTACTAAACAAAGAAGCACCTTTTAAATTAAAATTTAAGAATTCCCTAAGCATTATTTTTGTTTGATTCCTGTTTCTTGTAGAAATATTCGAAGATAAAACAACTAAATATAATTGCTAAAATGACTACGACTCCAACCAAATTTGATTGATATTGCTGAATGACTAAAGTAACAAAAGCTATGGCGCACATTAGAAACCCTATTAAGGGAATTAATTTTTTCCCTTGTATTTCACGAGATAATTTAAATGCCACATAATTTACAATGGCAAAAATTAATAAAAATCCTGCGCTTCCAGCAGTAGAAATACTTTCAAGCTCTAAAGTATTTGCTATCAATAAGGTTAACACGGCCGTAATAAGTAATCCAATAGGCTGATTCCAGAGTTTACTAGTTAAGTGATGTGGTAATTCATCATCTTCCGCAACTTCAAAACTCACACGACTTCCACCATAAAGGGATGCATTTATTGCCGAAAAAGTTGAAATTAAAGCAGCTACCGTAATAATGGTAAATCCTACTTTACCAAGCATGGGTTTGGCTGCTTCCGCTAACACATAATCTTCTGCTTTTGCTATAGTTTCAAATGGCAAAGAACCTACTGTTACTATTGCAATAATAACATACAGAAAAACCACAAACCAAACGGAATAACTATAAGCTTTAGGGATATTAATTTCTGGATTAATAATATCTGGTGCCGCATTGGCAATAAGTTCAAAACCTTCATAAGCTACAAAAATAACCATCCCTCCCGTTAATAATAAAAGTGGACTTTCCCAATTAGAAACAGCAAGTTGCTCAACATTAGGATTGCCAAACAACCCATACAGACCAACAACTATAAAACCTAGTAATATAAGTAGCTTTATTATTACAGCATAAGATTCTATTTTACTTACCACCGCAATACTGTAGTAATTTATTATGGTCGCTATAATTATAATGCCACTTAAGTATACATGCGAATCCCATGAAGGATTTCCGGTAATATTAAATAAATTAGGCACATAAGATCCAAAAGCAGAAGCATAAAGCGAAAGCATAATAATATAACTCACCCACAACAAATTATTAATGGCGCCACTGAAAACAGTTTTTCCGAAACCCTGATTTATAAATTTAACAGTGCCACCTCTATCGGGAAAAGCTAATGATAATTTTGAATAACTATAAGCTGTCAAACTCGCTATAATTCCAGCAAAAAGGAATGCAATGGGAGTGCCACCTTGTGCTAATGAAACGGCTAATCCTAACACCGCAAAAATACCACCTCCAACCATACCTCCTATTCCAATGGATATGGCTTCACGTAAACTTATTTTAGCATTGGAATTTGTGTTATTTTTCATAAAATCATGGAATCGTTATAATTAAAAGTAACATTTTTTATTTATTGGTAACCTTTAAGGGAAGATTTTCTAACAAATAACACCTTAACAGCTACAGGATTTAGTCATAAAATCGTAATTTTGCAGAACAACTAAATTTATTTCAACTTATATATATCATGAATTTTAGAATAGAAAAAGATACCATGGGCGAAGTTAAAGTGCCTGCGGAAAAACTTTGGGGCGCACAAACAGAACGCTCCAGAAACAACTTTAAAATTGGTGCACCTGCATCTATGCCATTAGAAATTGTTTACGGTTTTGCTTACTTAAAAAAAGCAGCAGCCTATACAAATTGTGAATTGGGTGTGCTTGCTGAAGAAAAACGCGATCTGATTGCGCAAGTTTGTGAAGAAATTTTAGAAGGCAAACACGACGACCAATTTCCCTTAGTTATCTGGCAAACCGGTTCTGGTACACAAAGTAATATGAATGTTAATGAGGTTATTGCCAATAGAGCACATCAAATTGCTGGTAAAACCATAGGTGAAGGTGAAAAAACCATTCAACCAAATGATGATGTCAATAAATCGCAATCGTCAAATGATACCTTTCCTACAGGCATGCATATTGCAGCTTATAAGAAAATTGTGGAACATACGATTCATGGTGTTATTCAATTACGAAATACACTTCATAAAAAATCATTAGCTTTTCATGATGTAGTAAAAATTGGACGTACCCATTTAATGGATGCTACACCTTTAACTTTAGGTCAAGAATTTTCGGGTTACGTATCCCAATTAGATCATGGTTTAAAGGCTTTGGAGCATACATTACCTCACTTATCGGAATTAGCCCTGGGTGGAACTGCCGTAGGAACAGGCTTAAACACACCTGAAGGTTATTCAGAATTAGTAGCGAAATACATTGCTGATTTTACTGATTTACCGTTTGTAACAGCACCTAATAAGTTTGAAGCTTTAGCGGCTCACGATGCTTTGGTTGAAACACATGGCGCTTTGAAACAATTAGCCGTTTCTTTAAATAAAATTGCTAATGATATCCGAATGATGGCTTCAGGACCACGTTCAGGGATTGGTGAAATCACGATTCCAGCAAACGAACCTGGAAGTTCCATTATGCCAGGAAAAGTAAATCCAACACAGTGTGAAGCATTAACTATGGTGTGCGCTCAAGTTATGGGTAACGACGTGGCTGTTACTATTGGCGGCATGCAAGGTCATTATGAATTAAATGTTTACAAACCAATGATGGCTGCCAATGTTTTACAATCGGCACAATTACTTGGTGATGCTTGTATGAGTTTTGATGAGCATTGCGCACAAGGCATTGAACCTAACCACGATGTTATTAAAAAATTATTAAATAACTCATTAATGCTTGTAACCGCTTTAAACACCAAAATAGGCTATTACAAAGCTGCAGAAATTGCAAATACAGCTCATAACAATGGTACAACCTTAAAAGAAGAAGCTATTAATTTAGGCTATGTAACTGCGGAAGATTATGATGCTTGGGTAAAACCAGAAGATATGGTAGGCAGTATAAGTAAATAAAAATAAATATATTACGCTATTAACAACAAATTTTAAAAACATGAAACAAAATTTACTCCTATTTACAGGATTGCTTTTTATGAGCTTTTCTGTAAATGCACAAATATCATTTGTAAAAAGCACAATTGATGCGAGTACAAGTGCAGAACCATATACCATAGCCTCTGGATATTTAGATGGAGATGCCTATTTAGATTTGGCTGTAGGATCCGATGTTACGGGTGAAGTAACCTGGTATAAAAATAATGGTGATGGTACATTTGCAACCGGTATCATTTTAACAGCTGTAGGTCCTAACGCTTTATCTTATGTTGAAGGATTAACAATTGCCGACATAAATGGTGATGGTGATAACGATATTATAGCAGCAAGTTATGTTGGTGGTAATTTAGTATGGTTTGAAAATAATGGTGACGATACCTTTCAACCTGCTTTGACAATTTCATCCAGTATTGCTGGTGCAGGAACGGTTATAGCAGCTAACATTGATAATGATGTAAATGGCTATTTAGATCTTATAATCACTTCTTATGATGGCCATAGTGTCGTATACTTCTTAGGAAATGGCGATGGTACCTTTGGAACACTTCGTTATGTAGTTCCAGTAACGCCTGGTAGTGGTCCTGGAACAATGGATATAGCTGATTTTGATGGCGATGGCGATTTGGATGTTGTTGTTGGATTCACAGGAAATGGCGATGTTAAATTATATGACAATCGTTTAATTCCAGATGGTCTAGATGGTTCGGGCAACGTACCTTTTACAGCTTATACAAATAATGTGGATACCGGAAATGGATTTTTGTTTTCAGTTATATTTGCAGACATCAATGATGATTCTAATCTTGACATTGTGAGATCAGACAATAATCCAGGTGCAAACCCGGCCATTGCTTGGTATTCAAATGATATAAGCGGAACTGGCAC
Organism: Bizionia sp. M204; assembly: GCF_023205095.1. Taxonomy (GTDB): domain Bacteria; phylum Bacteroidota; class Bacteroidia; order Flavobacteriales; family Flavobacteriaceae; genus Algorimicrobium; species Algorimicrobium hallyeonense. The sequence goes on from NZ_CP046242.1 coordinate 1,170,656, forward strand.
CACATTTACAGAAACTACCATTGCAACCACTATAAATAGATCCGCTGCCATAGGTGTTGCCGATTTTAACAACGACTCTTACAATGATTTAGTTGTTGCTAATGGTCGTGCAACAGATAACGATTTTATATGGTTTACCAGTAATGCCACTGGTGGCTTGGGAAGTGAAATTCTTATTGATGATAATAGTTCTGCAGCTTTTGATTTAGAAATTCAGGATTTTGATAATGATGGCGATCTAGATATAGCAAGTATTAGCTATTTACAAGATGACGTTTTTATTTTTAAGAATGATTTATTTACCTTAAGTACTCCAGAATTTCAAGTTAGTACATTTGGTATCTATCCAAATCCAACTTCTAATACCTTAAATTTTAAAACAACAAATCAAGAGCCTTTCAAAATTCTAGCATACAATATTTTAGGTAAAGAGGTTTTAAATACAACGGTTTTGAATAATTCTTTAGACGTTTCCATACTTGCAAATGGCGTATACCTTTTGAAGGTTGAAAACTTAGACAAAACATTCAAATTTGTAAAGCAATAACAAAACGTCCATTTATAATATCTAAAACGCTAGTAATAATTTTTGCTAGCGTTTTTTTATTACCCAAAATTTAAGCAACTTTGAAAAAACTACTATCGTGACGACATTAATAACAAACATTCAAGAATTACTTCAAGTTAGAGACACAAACATTTTAAAGGTTTCTGGAAAAGACATGAAGCAGCTACCAACCATTAAAAATGCCTATCTTTTAATAGATGATGATACCATTGTAGGCTATGGCCATATGGAAGATTGTAAAAATATTGAAGCAGATACAGTAATTGATGCCACAGGAAAAGTGGTTTTACCTACGTGGTGTGACTCTCATACACATATTGTTTATGCTGGAAATAGAGAACAGGAATTTGTTGATAGAATTAACGGTTTAAGTTATGAGGACATTGCCAATCGTGGAGGTGGTATTTTAAATTCTGCTGAAAAATTACAACAAACCAGTGAAGACGATTTATTTGAACAATCTGTTAAACGATTAAAAGCCGTTATGAAATTAGGAACTGGCGCCATAGAAATTAAATCTGGCTATGGACTAACAGTAGAAGCCGAATTAAAAATGCTTCGGGTTATCAAGCGATTAAAACAAGATTTTCCTCTAAAAGTCAAAGCAACACTTTTAGCAGCACACGCAGTGCCAAAAGACTATAAAGACAATAAAGATGGTTTTGTTGATTTAGTTATAAATGAAATGATTCCAAAAGTTGCCAAAGAGCAATTGGCAACCTATATTGATGTGTTTTGCGAAAAAGGTTATTTCGATTTAAACGATACAGAACGTATATTAAAAGCTGGTAAATCACATGGATTAATTCCTAAAATTCATGTAAATCAATTCAATGCCTTTGGTGGTATTGAAGTAGCTGTAAAAAACCAAGCCATTTCTGTAGATCATTTGGAAGAATTAAACGAAAGCGATATTGCCATGCTAAAAACAGGTAATACCATGCCAGTCGCACTTCCATCTTGCTCCTATTTCTTAAGCATCCCTTACACTCCAGGACGCCAGTTAATTGATGCTGGATTACCACTAGCATTAGCTTCAGATTATAACCCAGGCTCCACCCCTAGTGGAAATATGAATTTTGTGGTTAGTACGGCATGTATAAAAATGAAGTTAACACCAGAGGAAGCCATAAACGCAGCCACAATAAATGGTGCTTATGCTATGGGAATAAGCGCTATGTACGGCAGTATAACACGTGGAAAAAAAGCAAATATCATTATTACAAAAGCCATTCCTAGCTATGCTTTTTTACCCTATGCTTTTGGTGATAATCATATTGACACGGTCATGATAAATGGACAAATTGTTTAATTTCAATTTAACACAACAATCTAAATTATCTCAAGAACTCCTACATATAGGTGTTTCTAATTTTAATGACGCGCTTACCTATGTACAAAATTTACCCTATGGAAGGAACAGCAATAGAAGTGAATATACGCTAATACTAAAAGAACACAAAGGAACCTGCTCTACAAAACATGCCTTTTTAGCAGCACTAGCAAATCAAGAAAATATACTTCAAGTAAAACTCTTTTTGGGTATTTATAAAATGTGTGAAGAAAACACAGAGGGTGTTTCAGCAGTATTAGAAAACTACCAGTTACCTTATATTCCAGAAGCTCATTGCTATTTGAAAATAAATAATAACATAGCAGATGTTACAAGAAATAGTAACAATCACATTTCTTTTGAAGCCTCATTACTTTATGAAGAAGAAATTGTATCACATCAAATTGGTGATTATAAAGTGAAACGTCATCAAGATTATTTAAAGGACTGGATTGTTTCAGAATCAATCACTTATAATTTTAAAACCATTTGGAATATCCGAGAAGCTTGTATTCAAAGTATTTCAAAATAATTATATAAAAAACCCGAAAGCCTAAACTTTCGGGTTTTACTAGTATTAGCTCTATGGAAAACTATTACTAGTTTATTTTAATCTAATATAAATTCTGAAGTAGCAACTAAATCTTTTTGATTAAAAACATTAACCATATAGCGACCTTTTTCAAACTTGTTATCACCATTTGGTGAAACAAATTCACAAATATTTAAACTAGAATTTTCATAATTAAATTTACTAACAAGACTGTAATTTAATACCTTTTCACCAAATTCAATTTGCTCATTAGCTCCCATGGTATTGTTTTTTGGGTCAATAACCTGAATGTATAATTCTTGATCACCGCCTTGTACTAATGTGTTTTTTGGAACGGTAAAACATACACGAATTTTATCAGCACGTCTTGCACTTTCAGTAGGAATTAATTTTCCTGAATTTCGTTCAATAACACCATAACCTTTTAAGCTAACGGCTCCTAAAACGGCTGCATTACTAACTACTTCAGCTAATGCTGTATTTTGAACCATTAAAGAATCCGTAAACATAGTACGTTCTTCCAAACGGATTTTAGTACTATCTAAAGAGGTCGCTAGCAACTCATTTTCAATTTTCAATCGGTCATTTTCAGTTAATAACACATTCATTTCTTTCTGTAATGCTGTGTATTTAGACTTGTAGCGGTATAAACTCTGTACGTTCGTTTCAGAAACTTTAAGCGAGTCAATTAAACCTTGAATACGTCCTTTGGCTTCAACTAACTTTTCATTGGCTATAGTATTATCGCCAATAACAATATCATATTGCTTGGCCATATTGCTCAAATCGTTCATCACCATTTCCTTCTCTTGCAATAATTGCGTTTCCGTTTCCTTTTTTTCATTGTAAAGCTTGGAAGTATAAATTCCTGTAGCTACAAATAAAACTAAAGCAATTCCTAATGCCACTTTTAATCCTGTACTGTTTTTATTAGATTCCATAAATAAATTCGTTTTTTAAAAAATTAAAGTTACTACTAATTTTGTGCTTTTTTAAGCAATTGTTTTTAAAGTTTCAAATATAAAGTACATTTATACTTTATATCTAATTTACATCATTTATGGATAAACTGGTACTGTTTAATGAGTCAAACCTCAATTCGCTAATTAATAAGCGTCCAGATGAATCCAAATTTGGAGAGCATATTACTATAATTCCCAAACCTACAGATATATACGAGCAACTTAAAAATTTGGACGTTCAGTATATAATTTTTGGTATTCCAGAAGATGTTGGTGTATTTGCTAACCTAGGAAAATCGGGCACTTCCAAGGCTTGGGATGCCTGCCTTAAAGTTTTGTTAAATATTCAAAGTAACGCGTTTACACATGCACATAAGGTTTTAATTCTAGGCCATTTGGATTTCTCTGAAGAACTGAAAATGCTATCACAGCTAGACCAGGCCAATCCAAAAGATCTTCAAAAATCTCGTAAATTGGTAAAGCAAATAGATATCCATGTCGCCCAATTAATTTCCACAATTGTTAAATCTGGAAAAACACCCATTGTTGTTGGTGGTGGCCATAACAACGCTTACGGAAATATAAAAGGAACTTCACTCGCTTTGAAAAAGCCTATAAATGTTATTAATTTTGATGCACATTCAGATTTCAGAGCTGAAGAAGGCAGACATAGCGGAAATGGTTTTAGTTATGCTTATTCTGAAGGTTTTTTGAAAAAATATTTTATTTTCGGATTACATGAGAACTATACGTCTGCTGCTATTTTTAAGCAATTAGAAAATAATTCACACATAGATTTCAACACATTTGAAGCACTGGAAATACGAAAAGAAGTAAAGTTTAAAACCGAAATAAATCGCGCCTTACAATTCATTAACTCAAAACCGTATGGAATTGAATTAGATTGTGATGCTATTCAGAATACGCCAAGTAGCGCCATGTCACCTAGCGGATTCAGCGTTAGTAAAACACGAATGTTTTTAAATGCTGTAGCACAAAGTAAACACGCCATGTATCTTCATCTGTGTGAAGCTGCTCCAACGCCAGAAACTGAAGCCCAAGTAGGTAAACTCCTAACGTATTTAATAACCGATTTTATTAGATCACATGCCAATACTTGAAATCATCCCATTTGAAAAACAATACGCTAAAAATTTTTATGCGTTGAATATGGAGTGGCTTAAAACCTATTTTTATGTAGAACCGTTTGATGAAGAAGTTTTAAGCAATCCCGAAACCTATATTATTAACAAAGGAGGTCATATATTTTTTATTCGAATAAAGCATAAAATAGTTGGAACGGTTGCTCTTATGCCAACGCCTAATAAAAAGGTTCTAGAACTTACTAAAATGGCTGTTTCACCAGAATTGCGCGGTCAAAATATGGGACAGAAATTAATGCAATATTGTATTGAGTTTGCCAGAAAAGAAAACATCAAACAACTACTGCTCTACTCAAACACAAAATTGGTAAATGCTATTTATATTTATAGAAAATTTGGGTTTGTAGAAATTCCTGTTGAAACCAATTCGCCCTATAAACGCGGTAACATAAAGATGATTTTAGATTTGTAGTTTCGGCTTCTTTTATAATAATCGTATCTTTATTTTCTAATACAGTCTAATATGAAAACTAAATATCTTTCAATCTTTTTCCTTACCATTTTATTTTATGCTTGTAAATCGGATAAAGAACAATCAGCGCCTATCTTGAATGAAACTGAAATAAAAACCGAAACAAAGGTTAAGGTACCGTCAAAAACAGATACACCTAATTATTACGTTGAATCTGATATCAAAATAACACCCATTGAACATGCCAGCATGGTTATTACTTTCCATGACACCTCAATTTATGTGGATCCTGTTGGTGAAGTAGTTCGTTATGCAGATTTTAAGAGTCCATCTTTTATTTTAATCACAGATATTCATGGGGATCATTTGGATATTAAAACTTTAGAAGCAATCAATACCACAAACACCATTATTATAGGTCCTCAAGCTGTTAAAGATAAATTACCGGAATCTTTACTGGCCAATTTTACCGTTTTGGAAAATGGTCAGAAAAAAGATGATTTCTTGAACAAAACGGCAATGTATATTGAAGCAATTCCCATGTATAACTTAAGAGAAGAGGCTTTAAAATTTCACCCTAAAGGACGTGGAAATGGCTATATTTTAGCTATAAACAAGACGCGCATATATATTTCTGGTGATACAGAAGATATTCCTGAAATGCGTAATCTGAAAAATATTGATATTGCTTTGGTTTGTATGAATTTACCCTACACCATGCCAATTGAAGCTGCGGCTGATGCTGTTTTAGCTTTTCAACCAAAAACCATTTTGCCATATCATTATCGTGGCACTGACGGATTTAGCAATGTAGAAAGTTTTAAAAAACGTATCAACGACCAAAACAAGTCCATTGAAGTGATTCAATTAGATTGGTATAAATAATCACAATATTTTCATTTTTAGTTGATTAGTTAAAAAAATATTTTATATTTGACTAGCTATTAACCCAATCTATTACCTACTATGTTTCTTAAATGTACTACCTATCTGTACCACAGTTTTGTTTTAATGGAACAAATTAGCATTGTAAAAATACTTGCTATTACTGTTGTATTCTTTTTAATCCTACTCATATTAGGTGTTAGAAAATCAATAATTTTAAAAAAAGAAAATGAGCGTTTAAGCAAATCTTCACCATCTATAGATGAAGATATTAATAAACCTTATAAGGATTTTACCGAAGGACACATGTATAATAACCATTAAGTTACAGTAATGGAAATACTTATTTACATGGTCATTTTTAATTTTTTAGTTTTAAGGATTGCTTTTAAAACGAAAATTGGGTTATATACTATTTCTCCAGAAAAGCGATGGAAAAAAGCCAATGATAAATTTGAAAAAAATTTAAGCGCCTTAAAAGAAAATAGAAGTTGATAATTTCAAAATGGATTCCGGGCATTTGTATGAATCCGAATAACAAATACTAAAAAAAAGCCTCGTAATTACGAGGCTTTTTTTTAAACAATTAGCGAACTAATTTTTTATACTTAATACGTTTTGGCATCATATCGCCACCCAAGCGTTTTTTCTTATTTTCTTCGTAATCGCTAAAACTACCTTCAAAAAAGTAGACTTCACTATTGCCTTCAAACGCTAAAATGTGCGTACAAATTCTATCTAAAAACCAACGGTCGTGACTAATTACGACGGCACAACCTGCAAAGTTTTCTAAACCTTCTTCTAATGCACGTAATGTATTTACGTCCAAGTCGTTTGTAGGCTCATCCAATAATAAAACGTTACCTTCTTCTTTTAATGTCATGGCTAAATGCAAACGGTTACGTTCACCACCAGATAATAATTTTACTTTTTTATTTTGTTCACCACCTGAAAAATTAAAACGACTCAAATAGGCTCTAGAGTTAACTTCTTTTCCTCCCATCATTATTAAATCCTGTTCATCACTAAAATTCTGCCAAATGGTTTTTTCTGGGTCTATATTAGAATGACTTTGATCCACGTAAGCAATTTTTGCTGTTTCACCCACTACAAATTCGCCTTTATCAGGTTCAATTTCACCCATAATCATTTTAAAAATCGTGGTTTTACCTGCACCATTTGGACCAATAATTCCAACGATTCCTGCTTGTGGTAAATTGAAATTTAAATCTTCGTATAATAATTTATCATCATAACCCTTACTCACGCCTTTAGCTTCAATAACATTGGTTCCTAAACGTGGACCATTAGGAATGTAAATTTCTAATTTCTCATCCAATTGTTTTTGGTCCTGACTCATTAATTTATCGTAGTTATTTAAACGCGCTTTTTGTTTGGTTTGACGACCTTTAGCGCCTTGACGTACCCATTCTAGCTCACGTTCCAACGTTTTCTGACGTTTAGAAGCTACTTTACTTTCTTGAGCCATTCGTTTTGATTTCTGGTCTAACCACGATGAATAATTTCCTTTCCATGGAATACCTTCCCCTCTATCTAATTCCAAAATCCATCCAGCTACATTATCCAAAAAGTATCTATCGTGCGTAACGGCAATTACAGTTCCTTTATATTGCGCTAAATGATGCTCTAACCAATGTACAGACTCTGCATCCAAGTGGTTGGTTGGCTCATCTAATAATAATACGTCAGGTTCTTGCAATAATAAGCGACATAAGGCTACACGACGGCGCTCACCTCCTGAAAGAATGCCAATCTTTTTATCGCCATCTGGCGTTCGCAACGCATCCATGGCTATTTCTAATTTAGTGTCTAATTCCCAAGCATCTGATGCATCAATTTGATCTTGAAGAATAGCCTGACGATTCATTAGCTTTTCCATTTTATCGGCATCTGAATATACTTCCTCCAGACCAAACATATCATTAATTTTATTATACTCGTCCAAAATAGCTACAGTTTCGGCTGCGCCTTCACGAACAACTTCCATAACCGTTTTCTCATCATCCAATTGAGGTTCTTGCTCTAAATAGCCCACTGAATAATCTTGAAGAAAGGTAACATCACCTTGGTAGTTTTTATCTTGACCTGCAATAATTTTTAATAAGGTGGATTTTCCAGATCCATTAAGACCTAGAATTCCAATTTTTGCGCCATAAAAAAAACTTAAATAAATGTTTTTTAACACAGGTGTGTTGGCACCTGGAAATGTCTTGGTTAAACCAGACATGGAAAAGATTACTTTTTTATCGTCACTCATAATATTGTTCTGTTATTGAGTTATGTTTTTATAATGTTATAATTTAAATAGGACTCTATAAGGAGCTTGAATACAGACTAAACGCGCCCTTTCAAAGCATTGAAAACCCATGCGATTGCGAAAAAACCGATTCCAACAGCTGCAAATCCCCAACCTGCTACATCATCATATCTAAATGCACCAAGTGCTATTAATGCCAATCCTACGAAAATCATAATGGCAGTCGCCCAAGCTAAAACCGTATTTTTATTCATTGCCATAATTTGTTATTTTATTTAAAAGTTAGCAAATACAAATATCGTGATTTTTAACAGAAAAAGCAGCCTTTAAGCTGCTTTTTAATTCTATTATTTCATGAAAATTATCATATTGGAACCTCGATAAATAGTAATCCCGAATCTTTATTTGCTTGAATCAAAAACGTATCCGTTTCTGAAATACCCAAAGCATCTCTAGTTTCCAATGTTTCTTTTTCTATGGTTACATTTCCAAAAATATTCATGATATACACCCCATGATTTTTACTTTTTAGTTGATATTCAAATGTTTTGCCTCCATCTAAATCCATTCTTGAAATAATGGCATCTTGATGAATTTTTAAACTACCTTCATGATTAGCATCAACCGATGTTACTAATGTTTGTAGCGCATTTTTCCTATCTAATTCATTAAACGCCTTTTGTCCATAACGTGGTTCTACATTTTGCTTGTTGGGAATTACCCATATTTGAAACAAACTTAAATGTTCATCTTTGGACCCATTTATTTCAGAATGATGCACGCCAGTTCCAGCACTCATTACTTGAACTTCGCCAGGCAAAACCGATTGCCAGTCTTCCTTCATGTTGTCCCGATGTTTTAAAACACCACTTAAAGGAATGGTAATAATTTCCATGTTTTCATGTGGATGTGTTCCAAATCCCATTTTAGGCGCAATAACGTCATCATTTAAAACACGTAAAGCGCCATATTGCATGTTATCTTTATTATAATAGTTAGCAAAACTAAAAGAGTGATTTGCTTGCAACCAACCATGATTGGCAAACCCTCTGTTTTCGGCTTTATGTAGAAGTGTTTTCATTTTAGTGCCCACGAAAGTGAGTGGTTTTAATTTTTTAATCCAACCAAAGGAGGGACATTATTAAATATTAAATTGAAAAATATGCTATCGTAATTTATCTAGTAAATCACTTAAATGTCCCGCTTCATCCTCTGTAAGATTTTCTAAAAAATCCAGATTCAAATCGGCAGAAATTTCTTGAATGAGTGCCAATCCTTCTTTTGTAATATGAATATAAACTACTCGTCTATCATAATCACATGGCATACGCTCTATCAGGTGTTTTGCCGATAGTTTATCCATAAGTCGTGTAGCATTTGGTGCGCGTTCAATCATCCGATCCTTAACAGTTTGCGCCTTTAAAGGTTCTCCTGCACCTTTTAAAATTCGTAATATATTATACTGCTGTGGTGAAATACCGAAAGGCTTAAAAAAAGCATTCTGTTTATTGGTAATCCAACCGGCTGTAAACAGGATATTTATTAAAGCTTTGACTTTATTATTTTCAAAACGTGAATTGACATCATCAGCTATATTTCCCATTATCTCAAATTTAAAATCTATGAATTTTTATCATAAATAATATCTCTATAATCTTCTTGTTTCTTTTTAAAAACGTGTTGCGCATAGGAACAACTAGCTACCGCTTTTAAATTATTTTCACGCATGAATGCAACAGCGGCATCAATAAGTTTATAACCAACACCTTGACCGCTTAACGAGGCATCTACTTCAGTATGATTGATATCAATAACATCATCAGACTGAAATCTATATGTCATTTCGGCTTTTTGCTCGCCATCTATTTCAATATAAAATTTGCCGCTTTTATCTTGTTTTTTATGTTTAACTTCCATGATTAATCTCGTTTTTAAATAATTCAACTTTATTTTTTAATTCCAAGTTTAGGGCTTCTTCAATTAGTTTTCCGCCTTGAAAATTGGTTCCAAACATGGGTAAAGAAAATTCTGCTATAATGTGCGCTTCATGTCTTGGAAAACGATCTTTAGCAATGGCTAAAACAGATGCACCTCCTCTACCGCCTGGTGATGCTGCCATTAAAAACATAGGCTTATTAGCAAATGTTTTTGGATTAATTCGTGACATCCAATCGAAAGCATTTTTAAATACCGTACTGTAAGCCCCATTATGTTCTGCTAATGATATTAATAAACCATCGGAATTTTGGATGTGATTGAATAAATTTTTAGCTGAATCCGGATGACCATCTCGAGCTTCCAAATCAACACCAAAAAGCGGCATTTCAAAATCGTTTAAATCTAAAACAGTTACTTCAAAATTGGCGTCTTCTATTAAACCCGCTGTGTATTCCACTAACTGTTTGTTAATGGATTTCTTACTGTTACTTCCGGCAAATGCAATAATTTTTTTCATGTTAATTTTGTAGTCTTTTGTTAAATATATACGACACCACCAATAGAATAATTGCTAGTACGGCCGCTAATTGTTCGCCGTCACCTATCATGTAATGCGCAAAAAACGCCAAAATAAATGCATAAAAGTAACCTGCATACGCCCATTCTTTTATGGTTGTTAAACTTGGTGTCCATAATGCAATTAATCCCAGCAACTTAATTACCGCATACGGATAAATTAAATAGGTTGGATATCCAAAATTGGTAAACAAAGTAGCTACATCATCATACATAAAAAAATACATGCCTGCAGAATACAATAATAAAATAGACAGTAGTCCAGTAGCAACGTAATAAATAATTTTATCCTTTTTCATTTTAATGGTTTTAATATTAGACAGCAAATATACGAAACTATAAATTAGTTTCCAAGGAAACTATTTCCATGTAATGTTATTTAACAAAATAATCACTTTCAAACCTAAATCTACTTTCGTAAATTCGTAGCAAAGAAAAAATTCTATGGATATCAACTTCAATAAAAACGAAGATCATAATAAATTGCTTGTTTCCGAACTAAAAAAACGTCTCACCTATGTAAAACTTGGTGGTGGAAAAAAAAGCATAGAAAAGCAACATGCTAAAGGCAAATTAACAGCAAGAGAGCGCATTGATTATTTATTAGACGCTAAAAAACCAGCCATTGAAATTGCTGCTTTCGCGGGAGACGATATGTATGAAGAGCACGGAGGATGTCCATCCGCTGGGGTGGTTGTAAAAATGGGTTATGTAAAAGGTAAACAATGTTTGGTTGTTGCTAATGATGCCACGGTTAAAGCTGGAGCTTGGTTTCCAATAACGGCTAAAAAGAATTTACGCGCTCAAGAAATTGCTATAGAAAACAGATTACCTATTATATATTTAGTGGATTCAGCTGGTGTTTACCTGCCATTACAAGATGAAATATTCCCTGACAAGGAACACTTTGGTCGTATTTTTAGAAACAACGCTATAATGAGTAGCATGGGAATTACACAAATTGCTGCGGTTATGGGAAGTTGTGTTGCTGGTGGTGCCTATTTACCGATTATGAGCGATGAAGCCTTGATAGTAGATAAAACCGGAAGCATCTTTTTAGCTGGTAGTTATTTAGTGAAAGCCGCAATAGGAGAAACTATAGATAACGAAACACTTGGTGGCGCAACAACACACTGCGAAATTTCTGGTGTAACGGATTATAAAGCAAAAGATGACAAAGATGCTTTAGATAAAATTAAAAACATTGTTGATAAAATTGGCGATTATGATAAAGCAGGATTTAATCGTGCTGATGCTAAAAAACCGAAAGAAAACCAAGAAGATATTTACGGAATTATTCCAAAATCGCGTGCTGATCAATATGATATGTACGAAATTATCAAGCGTTTGGTTGATAATAGTGAATTTGAAGAATACAAAGCCGGATACGGCCAAACCATTATTACCTGTTACGCACGTATTGACGGCTGGGCTGTTGGTATTGTTGCCAACCAACGTAAACTGGTGAAAACTGCCAAGGGCGAAATGCAGTTTGGTGGTGTAATTTATAATGATTCGGCTGATAAGTCTACCCGTTTTATTGCTAATTGTAATCAGAAGAAAATTCCTTTAATATTTTTACAGGATGTTACTGGTTTTATGGTTGGTAGTAAGAGTGAACATGGTGGGATTATAAAAGATGGTGCAAAAATGGTAAATGCTGTTAGTAATAGTGTGGTTCCCAAATTCACCATTATTTTAGGAAACAGTTATGGTGCTGGTAATTATGCCATGTGTGGAAAAGCGTATGACCCACGTTTAATTGTGGCTTGGCCAAGTGCTGAACTTGCCGTAATGAGTGGAAATAGTGCTGCTAAAGTCTTATTACAAATAGAAAAAGCATCGCTTAAAAAGAAAGGTGAAGAAATAACGCAAGATAAAGAAGATGAACTCTTCAAAAAAATTAAAGACCGTTACGACAAACAAGTATCTCCTTATTATGCAGCGTCGCGCATTTGGACAGACGCCATTATAGATCCTTTAGATACCCGAAAATGGATTAGTATGGGAATAGAAGCGGCAAACCATGCGCCTATTGAAAAGCCATTTAACATGGGGGTATTACAAGTATAATGTTTAAAAAACAATCAGCTTCATCAGCCTTTACTATCATCTTACTAATATTAGCTGGTGAAGCTGTTTTTGTTTTACCCTTTGTTTTAGCACGCATATTTAGACCTACTTTTTTAGAAGTCTTCGCAATCAACAATACGCAATTGGGGAGTTGTTTTTCGGTTTACGGCATTGTGGCATTTGTTTCTTATCTTTTTGGTGGTCCATTAGCCGATAAGTTTAAACCGAATAAACTTATGGCTGTGGCCTTATTTCTCACAGCTCTTGGCGGATTTTATCTTGCTTCTTATCCGTCTCTATTTTTACTCCATGTCCTTTACGGTTTCTGGGGATTTACTACCATATTTTTATTCTGGGCTGCCATGATTAAAGCAACTCGAATTTGGGGAGGCACCAATAATCAAGGTATTGCATTTGGTTTTTTGGATGGTGGTCGTGGTTTAACAGCTGCCCTATTTGGTACTTTAGGAGTATTGTTGTTTTCATTCTTTGTAACATCCAATATTAATGACACAAGCTTAAGTGAAAGACAAAGTGCTTTTAGAATGGTAATAATTGCTATATCTTTAATAGTTTCAGTAATTGGAGTTTTAGTTTATTTCTTTCTTAAAAATGATACTTATTCAGAACAAAACAGCAAAATTTCCCAAAAACTAACACTTAAAAACTTTAAAGTAATTATGAAATATCCAAGTGTTTGGTTGCTCATGATAATTATTTTATGTGCTTATTTTGGATATAAAATGACAGACGTTTTTAGCCTATATGCAAAAAACGTGATGAAATACGACGATATCGATTCGGCTCAAGTTGGAACGTACCTTTTATACATGCGACCAATTATAGGTGTTACCATTGGTTTATTAGCAGATAAAACACGAGCCTCTTTTTGGATTGTTATTGGATTTCTATTGATGCTTTGTACAAGTTTAATTTTTTCGACGACCTTCATAAATAGTAATGAAACAATCCTATTTGTTTTATCTATTATTATCATGGCCATTGGTGTATATTCCGCACGCGTATTATATTTTGCTACGTTGGAAGAAGCTAAAATACCATTGGCGCTCACTGGTACTGCTGTTGGTTTTATATCTATAATTGGCTACACACCTGATATCTTTGCTGGTCCTATAATTGGATATTTATTGGATGCATCACCTGGCGTTTTAGGACATAGACATGTTTTTATGACCATGGCTATTTTTTCTTTTATTGGTTTATTAGCAGCTTTTGCATTCTATAAAATTTCAACAAAAAAGAACGCTTAATTTCTTAAGCGCTCTTTATTTATTTTCTAATTATACCATAAAATTATCACAGACTATTATATGCATTTACCAATCGAACAAACTCGGAACGGTAACCATTCCCATCCTGGCCTCTACCCTGTTTTGCTAAATCCAATACATCATTCAACTTGGAATTATTATCATATTCTGAATGACGCAATTGCATACCGTATAACGCAACAGCTGAAGCAAATTTCATATCAACTGATGCGTTTTCAACTTTATTTTCATGCACATGAACCATCTCGATACTTTTATCACCATCTGGTTTTTTGTATCGGAATTTCACGGTGAATAGTTCATCAGAGAAACTAGACGCATTTTCATTTTTGGTATATTTTAAATCAGAAATATCTTTTAAATAATGGCTTTTCACACCAACTGGAATAACTTCATATAAAGCCGTTACGGTATGTCCACTGCCTAATTCACCAGCATCTTTGGTATCATCAATAAAATCTTCATCAGCTAACAACCGGTTTTCATAACCTATTAATCGGTAGGCTTGAACAACCGCAGGATTGAATTCTACTTGAATTTTTACATCCTTAGCAATCGTAAATAAGGTTCCGCCAAATTCCTTTCCAAAAACTTTTTGTGCTTCCTGCATCGTATCAATATAGGCATGGTTTCCGTTGCCTTTATCTGCTAATGTTTCTAATTTTGAATCTTTGTAATTCCCATATCCAAACCCTAAAACGGATAGGAACACACCTGTTTTGCGCTTGTCTTCAATTAGTTTTTCCATATCTTTATCGGAAGAAGCGCCCACATTAAAATCACCATCTGTTGCTAGAATTACGCGATTATTACCGTTTTTCTTAAAGTTCTTTTCCGCCAAACTATAAGCCAACTCAATACCTTGTCCACCAGCTGTAGAGCCTCCAGATTGCAACTTATCTAAAGCTGCTATAATTTTCTCTTTCTCAATGCCAGATGTTGGTTCTAAAACCACACAAGCTGCTCCAGCGTAAACAACTATAGAAACATAGTCTTGAGGACGTAATTGGTTCACCAATAATTTATAAGCTGATTTCAATAAAGGCAATTTATTCGCATTTCCCATAGAACCTGATACATCAATTAAAAAAGTTAAATTGGATGCTGGTAATTGGTCATTTTCATACGTTTTTCCTTGTAAACCAACACGTACTAATTGCGTATCTGTATTCCAAGGCGTTTGAATTTGTTCGGTGTTTATGGAAAATGGATGTTTACCTGTTGGTTGCGGATAATCATAGTCAAAATAATTTACCATTTCTTCAATTTTAACTGAATTCGCTGGAATTTCTTGTCCATTATTAATCATCCGTCTGATGTTACTGTAAGATGCTTTGTCAACATCTATTGAAAACGTTGACAACGGTTTTGTTTTCACATTTTCGAAAGTATTTTCTACAATTTCTTCGTAAATATCATTATTATCATACGTATTCGGTTGAATTATATGATGTTTGACTTCTTTAGGCAGTTTATAATTACTCCCTTTTGTTGTTACAATAATAACACCATTTGAACCTTGGGAACCATACAAAGCGCTACCACCTGCACCTTTTATAACATTTGTACTCGCAATATCTTTAGGTTTTATTTTTGATAAAGTTTCCGCCGAAACTACATTGCCATCAATTACAATAAGCGCTTGATTGATTCCAGAAAGCGAGCGATTGCCTCGTAAAACAATTCGAGTGCTTTGGTTAACACCATTATTATTAGTGTTTATTTGTAATCCTGATACTTTTCCTGACAAAGACTGAACTATATTTGGGTTGGAACTTTGTGATAGTTGTTCCGTACGAACACGCTGGTAAGACATCGTTCTTCTTGTAGCTTTTCGTTTGATACCTAAAGCAGTCACAACAACTTCTTCCAATGATTCAGAATCCACTTGCATGGCGAAGGAAATAGTGTTTGTGTTTTTCTTGATTTTTCGTTCTGCAGTTATATAACCGATAAATGAATAGGATATAGTAGCGCCTTCAATGGCTTGAATGGTATATAATCCGTCAAAATTGGTTTGAGTACCATTTGAAGTTCCTTTAACTATAATATTCACACCAGGTAATGGCAGTCCGTTTTCATCTGTAATAGTTCCCGAGATTGTTTTCTTTTGCCCGTGTATTTGCAAACTTATAAAGGCCACACATACAATTAGTAATAGATTTTTCATGGTTTTGTGTTTTAAATTCTAGGTAAACCTAAAACACAATGGTCATAATAAAAACTAGGAATTCGTGAATGGGTTATTTGATTGAGGCAAGTGTCTTTTTTCGCTGTATTTTTCCAGAATGGGTTTCTTGAAAATGTTTTACAAAGAAAATATCTTTAGGAATTTCATGTTTATTTAATCCTGTAAAGACGTCTTGTTTTATGGTTTTCTCTTCACCCTCAATAACTAAAATAACACGTTCGCCTAACTCGTTATCAGGTTGTGAAGCAATAAAAAATCGTTCATCTAAATGAGCTGTCAGCGTATTTTCAATTACTTCGGGATAGACTTTGACACCTCCAGAATTAATAACATGATCTATACGTCCTAACCATTCAAATGTGGATTTATCTTGAATTTTAACCACATCATTCGTAACAATTATGGCTTCGGAAATGTTTTTAGCATCAATAACCAAACATTCACGATTATCTTGTGAAATTATAACGCCGGGTAATACTTGAAAATACGGTTTCGGTGTTTCTTCAGAAAAATTATTAAGTTGCTTTACGGCAATATGGCTAACGGTTTCAGTCATACCATAGGTTTCATAAACTGTTGGTTTTATAGTCTGAATAATCTTTTTTAAATCTTTTGAAACCGGAGCTCCACCAACAATGATGGTTTTAATTTTGGTAACTTTAGACAGATTCTTTTGCAATTGCATGGGAATCATAGCAGCAAATTGGTATGTTTTACGCGGATTAATTTCTAGCATCTTTTTTGGTGGAATACTATCTAAATGTAAACCCAACATCAAAGCACGAATTAACATCATTTTTCCGGCTATCGTTCCGGCAGGCAAACATAAAAGTGCGCGATCTTTTGGTTGCAATTCGAAAAAATTACCTGTGGTAAGTGCTGAATGCACCATAGCTTGTTTACTAACACCAATAGTTTTAGGTGTTCCAGTAGAACCTGATGTTTGTACCGTAAGTGTTTCATTTGAATCCAACCAATCTGCTAAAAATTCGCCAATAGCTATTTCAAAATCGTCACCTTCCTTGATGAAACTATAAGCGACTTCCTTTAAACCTTCACGATTATAATGAATACCATTTAGTTGAAAATGATTGTGAACTTTATCAAATGTTGGTGTCATGATTAATTAGTTGTTTGTTATATTTTCAGATTCTATTATTGGAGCTTCAACAGTACCAAACAATTTTTCTTTCCAATTGTTCCAATTATATTTTTTTGAAAACACAAAAAGTACAACTGGAAAAATTACAAAAACAGGCATAAACACGTCCATAAAACCAGCTGCTCCAGGTAATGATGTGTCTTTAAATACGGAGTGTGTTTGAAGTGCTGTCCAATCTGCAGTTACCAATAAAGCTGTAAACAAATTATTGGCGGCATGAAACCCTAAAGCTAATTCTAGCCCTTCGTCCATTAATGTTGCAATACCTAAAAACAAACCTGTGCCTATATAATAAACCATGACGATGTAGCCTAATTGTTTAACTTCCGGGTTAGCGATATGTAAAAGTCCAAATACCACGGATGTGGTTAACAACGGCACCCATTTATTTTTAGTAATAACACCCATACCTTGCATTAAATACCCACGAAATAAGTACTCTTCAAAACTCGTTTGAAGTGGAATTAGTGCAATTGCAATAACGCATAGAATGATAAATGGGACGAGTTTAAAGTTTAAAACATAATCTTCCGGCGACAAAAAATAATCTAAAAAAATAAAACTAGTAGATACAAATCCCCATAAAATAAAAGCGAACCAAAAACGCTTCCAGTCAATTTTATCACGCGCAGTTGTTAAAGATACGATGGATTGTTTATGAAGATATTTAGCCACAATAAAAACCCCTACCAAACCAGCTGCAAAAGATAGCAACATGAGGAACAGATTTAAATTTGGTTCCAATACTGTCATCATTTGCGCTTCCGTCATGCCAAAAGCATTACCACCATCGGAAACGGTTTTAAATAAAACAGCCAAGGTAAATGGCATTTGTCCTATCACGACCGCTAGAAAAATAATGAGGATTCCAATAATATATCGCCACCATTCGTGCAGACCTTTAAATGCTTGTGCTATGTACATGTTTTATAATTGTGTTCGTGTTAAACTTAAATTAATTGCTAGTTGTAGCGCTTATATTGAAGTGCCATAACTTGTTATTATCATAAAATAAAGAACCTGTGTTTATAGTTAAAGGACTCTCAAAATTATTAGTAAATAAACTTCCTGTTCCTAAACCTTGAGGCATATTTGCGTTTAAAGTATATGTCCATTGGGCAATAGCATTCAAACCTACATTACTTTCCAAAGCACTTGTTATCCACCAACCAATTTGATTGCTTTCGGCCTGTTGAATCCACTCTTGACTCCCTTTCCAGCCTCCTACAAAACTCGGTTTTAAAATAATGTATTGCGGTTTAATGTGATTTAAAAGCAATGCCTTGTCTGAATTTTCGAAAACGCCAATTAATTCTTCATCTAAAGCAATTGGAAGCGGAGTTTCCAAACATAATTTTGCCATAGCTTCTATTTGGCCAGCTTTTATTGGTTGCTCAATAGAGTGTAAATTTAAATCGGATAGACGTTTTAGTTTTTCTAACACATCGGTTTCAGAAAAAGCGCCATTGGCATCCACGCGTAATTCAATATCATTAGCTGAAAATTCATTCCGAATAGACTTCAGCAAACCAATCTCCGTTTCAAAATCAATTGCACCAATTTTCATTTTAATACAGGTAAAACCTGCTTCAATTTTATCTTGAATTTGCTGCTTCATAAAAGCATCTGTTCCCATCCAAATCAAACCATTAATAGGAATAGATTTATTGTTTTGAGTAAATTGTGAAGGAAATAAATCGAAAGGTGTTTTAGCATCCAAAGATTTAAAAGCCATTTCCAAACCAAATTGAATACTTGGGAAAGTTTTTAATTTAGTATATAAAACGGCGAGACCTAAATGGATGTTTTTGCACGTCCATTGTAATTGTTCTTCATAATTAGGAACATCATCCGCGCTTAAACCGCGTAAAATACCACATTCACCAATCCCTTGTTTTCCTTCATGTTCTAGAATAATAAACCAAGTTTCCTTCGTTTTTAAAACCCCTCGAGACGTACCACTTGGCTGCTTAAAATTAAGAATATATTTATGATAAGATGCTTTCATATAGTATTCAAAAGTACTCAATTTATTTTGTATTTTAGACAACATAAAACAATCCTAATGCCTGAATTTCCAAACATTATTGTATTTGCCATTCCGTTTTTTGTTTTAGCAATGTTGCTTGAAATGTATGTTACTACCAAACAACAGATTAGGACCTATGAAACAAAAGATGCCTTATCGTCTATTGCTATGGGATTGGGTAATGTTTTCTTGAATTTTTTAAGCAAAGCTATTGTGCTTTTGGTCTTCTTTTGGATATATGACAACTTCCGATTGTTTACTATTCCTGTAGCTTGGTGGAGTTTTGTATTAATTTTCTTTGCGGATGATTTCTCTTATTATTGGTTTCATCGTATTTCTCATGAAAGTCGTTTGTTTTGGGCATCACATGTGGTGCATCACTCATCGCAAAAATATAATTTAAGTACTGCTTTACGCCAAACATGGTCTGGCGGATTTTATTCGTTCGTTTTTTGGCTTTGGATGCCTTTATTGGGTTTTCATCCTGCCATGATTTTATTACAAATGTCTATTAGTTTGTTATATCAATTTTGGATTCATACCGAAGCTATTGATAAAATGCCTAAGTGGTTTGAAGCCGTATTTAATACACCATCTCATCATCGGGTTCATCATGGCAGTAATCCGTTGTATTTAGATAGAAATCATGCAGGTATTCTAATTATTTGGGATAAGTTATTTGGTACGTTCCAACCTGAATTAAAAGAGGAAAGAGTTATTTATGGTTTGGTTGTTAATATTAACACGTATAATCCCGTAAAAATTGCTTTTATAGAATGGCGAAATATGCTAAAAGATGTTTTTTTTGGTAGAAAATCTTTAAAAAATCGGTTTCTCTATTTAGTGAAACCACCTGGTTGGACGCATGATGGAACCGGAAAATTGAGTGATGATTTACGTCGGGAGTGGCTGGAGAGTAGTTTGCAGTCGCAGTCGCAGCTTAAAGAAGATTAGTTTTAAATAAAGAGACACCCGTTTTGGCGAGCATTTTTATGAATTTCAACAGCAAAGTTATATGGATTACGGGAGCTTCCAGCGGAATTGGTAAAGCTTTGGTTGCTAGTTTGGCAAAGCAGAAATGCCAACTTATTATTTCATCCCGACGTTTAACAGATTTGGAAATCGTAAAAAATGCGCAACCCAATCCCGAAAATATTGCCTGTGTGCCTTTTGATTTAGCCGATTATAATAATATGTTACCAATTGTTGAAAGTGCCATCGGCAGTTTTGGCACGATTGATATTTTAATAAATAATGGTGGCATTAGTCAACGGTCGCTCATTATTGAAACCGATATTGCTGTTGATAAAAAACTGATGGAAGTAGATTATTTAGGAACTGTAGCCCTTACAAAAGCATTGCTACCCTATTTTGTGCATCAGAAATCTGGACAGTTTGTAACCGTAACGAGTTTAATGGGGAAGTTCGCATCGCCTTACCGGTCAGGATATTGTGGAGCCAAACATGCGCTTCATGGCTTTTTTGATGCCTTACGATTAGAACATGAAAAAGACGGAATATCTGTCACTTTAATTTGTCCAGGTTTTGTAAATACTGATATTGCACGCCATGCCTTAATTGGCAATGGTGAGCAACAAAACACCCAAGATACAGCTACAGAAAAAGGGCTTCCAGCAGACGTTTTTACTGAACGCATGCTGAAAGCCGTTTATAAAAATAAATTTGAAGTTTATATTGGTAAAAAAGAAGTGTTAGGCGTTTTTTTAAAACGTTTCTTTCCAAAATTTCTGCATTGGTATACCTTAAGAAGTGCTGTACGTTAAATTAATCTATTTTTACAATTTCCACGTCACCAAATGATAAGCCGTTTTCTACTCTAACACTTCCTTTATAGGTAATTGTTGGTTCGCCGTAGGACCTTATTTTAAGCTTATCAGACACATTGCATTGATAACTGCCATCGCCATAAGCCGTTATTTTGGTTTCCTTATTATTTACCTGTGAAAAATCGACCGTACTTTCACCATAACCAATTATTTTTTGGTTTTCAATACTACCCTTTTCAATAACTAAATAACTTTCGCCATATATGGATACTTTTAAATCTTTTCTTTCATGGTTACTTGAGATTCACCATAGATACTAAAGACAATTTTATCGGATATGATGGCATCTTCAAAATTAAAACGCTCTTCGCCTCTTAAAGAAAACGATTTTACTTTTTTATAGTAAATAGTTGCTCTTGCCACGGTTCCTTTATAAGCCTCAACCGTTCTGTGTTTGGTGCTTTTTTCTTTATCGTTTTCGGTGATGATTTTAGCATCATCCAAATAAACTTGCAGTGTTTTGTTTTTAACTTCTACATTAATTTCCTCTAAAGGTTCGCTTATCATTTCAATAACCACTTCTTCCTTATCACCAGTTTTAAAAACAACTTCTATATGTGGACTGATAATAACTTTGTCAAACGTTTTAACGCTAAAGGTTTTATTTTGTCCAACAACCAAGTGGGCACTTAAAAAAAGGGTAATAAAAAAAATAGTGATAATTGGAGACGTACTTTTTAAAAAGGAATTCATAATGCGTATTTTGATTAATATATCCTTAAAGACAAGCACTTTTTAGGTTTGTTACAGTTTTGAATACGTTTTTTAATTACAATTCCAAACTATCGCCAATTTTCAATAACATTAAATCTTTATCTTTTTCAAAAAATTTGCGTTTTGCAACTTCATGATCAATTTCTATATATCCGAAGGTATCAAAATGGTAGCCTAACACTTTATCACATTGCACAAAATCACTGGCTAAAATAGCATCATCAATTCCCATGGTAAAATTATCGCCAATTGGTAAAATGGCTAAATCTAACTTGGTACGTAGTGGAATGAGTTTCATATCCATGGTTAATGCTGTATCTCCAGCAATGTAGATGTTTTTATGTTCGCCTTCAATAACAAAACCTCCTGGTTGTCCACCATAGCTGCCATCAGGAAACGACGAGGTATGAATAGCATTTACATATTTCACAACACCAAATTCGAAGTCCCAAGAACCTCCATGATTCATAGGATGTCCTTCCAACCCTTTATTTTGAAAATGGGTTACAATTTCAAAATTGGAAACAATAACGGCATCTGTATTTTTAGCAATCGCTTCCACATCCAAAATATGATCTTGGTGTGCATGAGTTAATAAAATATAATCCGCTTTTAAGGTGCTAATATCTATATGTTTGGCGTTCTCATTACCCGTAATAAAAGGGTCCACAAGAATGTGAACACCATCTACTTCTATTCCTAAACTGGCATGACCGTAAAAAGTAATTTTCATTGAAAGAGGGTTTTAAATTCGGTATTGAAAAATACAAAATCTAAAACAATTTTATGAAGTGATAGCCATAAAATCTACTAAATAATATAGCCCACTCCCATTAAAATGGCGAGTAGAAATGTAGAAATAGCCACTTTTTTTAATTCTGAATCTAGTAAGGAAGGGTTAGTCGTTTTTCTAACATAGAATAAATGCTTCACCAGTGGAATATACATAACCATAAACATTAAATTATATGGCGAAACATAATACAAAACTGCAAATGCGGAGGAAAGAAGAATAGCACCACAAATTAAAATATAATGATAGCGTTTGGCATTTTCAAAACCGAGCTTTACGGCTAACGTAATTTTATTTGATTTTTCATCCGAAATAATATCGCGCATATTATTTAAGTTCAAAACCGCCACACTCAATAAACCAATGGTAAAAGCCGGCAAAATAATAACGTGATCTATTTTTAAGGTGTATAGAAAATACGTGCCTAAACCACTTACTAATCCGAAGAATATAAATACAAATACATCACCTAGACCTTTGTAACCATAAGCAGAATCGCCAACGGTATAATTAATTGCCGCATAAACTGAAAGTGCTCCCAAGGCTAAAAATAGCATGGTATATAAAAAATGACGCATACCAAAAGCGCAAAAAAGTAAAGTGACAACTAAAGCTATAATGACTAAAATATTAATTTTTATAGCCATAAACATTTGGTCTGCAGATACATTTCCACTTTGCAAAGCACGTTTTGGACCTACACGTTCATCATTATCGGTACCTTTAACACCGTCGCCATAATCATTAGCAAAGTTGGATAGCACTTGTAGTGCAACCGTTGTTAAAAGTGCTAAAACAAAAATATACCAATTTACATATCCATTATAGGCTGCAAAACTTGTAGCAAGAATAATTCCTGAAATGGATAATGGTAAGGTGCGCAATCTTGCTGCTGAAACCCAATGTTTTATTGATGGCATAGACTGTATTTAAGGAATCCATTTTTTTGGAAAATTAGGCTTACGTTTTTCTAAAAAGGCATCACGACCTTCTTTGGCTTCGTCTGTCATATAGGCTAAACGCGTAGCTTCTCCAGCAAAAACTTGCTGACCAACCATACCATCGTCTGTTAAATTCATAGCAAATTTGAGCATTTTTATAGATGTTGGCGATTTGGCTAAAATTTCTTGAGCCCACTCATAGGCCGTAGATTCCAATTCGTCATGTGGAATAACTGCATTTACCATGCCCATATCAAAAGCTTCTTGTGCCGAATAGTTTCTACCTAAAAAGAAAATTTCACGGGCCTTTTTCTGTCCAACCATTTTAGCTAAATAAGCAGATCCGTAACCACCATCAAAACTGGTAACATCGGCATCCGTTTGCTTAAAAATAGCGTGTTCTTTACTAGCTAATGTTAAATCGCAAAC
Source organism: Bizionia sp. M204 (assembly GCF_023205095.1). GTDB lineage: Bacteria > Bacteroidota > Bacteroidia > Flavobacteriales > Flavobacteriaceae > Algorimicrobium > Algorimicrobium hallyeonense. Next base: position 1,194,795 of record NZ_CP046242.1, read on the forward strand.
TACATGTAAACTATGTCCACCACCAACTGCCCATCCCGGAACAACGGCAATAACGGCTTTTGGCATAAAACGAATTAAACGTTGTACCTCCAGAATATTAAGTCTATGATAACCATCATCACCAACATAACCTTGATGACCACGTGCTGTTTGATCGCCTCCTGAACAAAAACTATAAACACCATCTTTGGTTGAAGGCCCCTCAGCTGATAATAATACGACCCCAATATTCACATCTTCATGTGCATCATAAAACGCATCATATAATTCACTAGTCGTTTTTGGGCGAAAGGCATTTCGAACATTTGGTCTATTAAAAGCTATGCGTGCCACACCATCAGATTTCTGATAGGTGATGTCTTCATATTCCTTAACCGTTTTCCAGTTTGCTACACTCATTTTCTTTATTTTTGTCAAAAATAATTATTATTTATCTAACAATTCAGTACCATGAGAAATATTCTGTTTTTATTCGCCTTTCTTTTTACAATCACAACCAGTTTTTCACAAAGTTACACCTTTGAATCGGTAATCGATTTAGATGCCACCGATGTGATTAGCCAAGGAAATACGGGAACATGTTGGAGTTTTTCAACATCCTCATTTTTAGAAAGTGAAATCATGCGGTTAACGGGAAAACAAATTGATATTTCTGAAATGTTTCAAGTCCGTCACACCTATCCTAAAAAAGCATGGAATTATGTTATGCGTCAAGGAAAAGCACAATTTAGTGAAGGTGGTTTGGCTCATGATGTTATGAACAGTATTCGCGATTATGGTTTGGTACCACAATCCGTTTATAGTGGCATGGAAACTGGGGTAACTGGACACAATCATGCTGAAATGGTAGCCGTTTTAAATGGCATGTTGGATGTTTATATTGAAAATCCAGGAAGACGATTATCACCTAAATGGCAAGCAGTTGTAAATAGTACTTTGGATACCTATTTAGGAAAAGATATTACCTCCTTTACATATGAAGGTGTGGAATATACACCAAAATCGTTTCAGGCAATGACGCAAATTAATCCTGATAATTATGTAAGCATAACCTCATTTACACACAAGCCGTTTTACTCCCAATTCATTTTAAATATTCCCGATAATTTCTCCAATGGTAGTTTTTATAATGTGCAATTAGATGAACTGATGTCCACCATTAATCACGCTTTAGAAAATGGTTTTACGGTTGAATTAGATTGTGATGTGAGTGAAAAAACATTTTCTGCTAAACACGGTATTGCGGTAATTCCTAAAGATGATGCAACCGCTGCTGAAGCTATTATTAGCGTACGTCCGGAAAAAACAATTACTCCAGAATACAGACAACAAGAATTTGAAAACTACGCTACAACAGACGATCATTTGATGCATATTACTGGTATGCTAAAAGATCAAAATGGCACCTTATATTATAAGGTAAAAAATTCTTGGGGAACAGATGAAAGTCGCGTAGCCAATGACGGTTATATATATATGAGTGATTCTTTTATGCGTTTAAAAACCATTTCAGTCATGGTGCATAAAGACGCTGTTACTAACGATTTAAAGAAGAAATTGAAATTGTAATAAAAATAAGAACCAAGACCGTCCCGATAATTATCGGGACTTTTATAATCAAGAATCAAGACTTAAATTTTGCTGACTTGATAACCTAGTTATTGAATTGGGAAATGTTTAATTAAATAGACTTTCAAGCAACTAAAAAAAATAAAAGTCATCAACTCCTAAATCGCTGTTGATGACTTTTTTATAATAGTTTCAAATTGTAAGATATACTAGAGGATTCCTATTCTACCAAATAAATCCCATCATCTTTAATTTCAATCAATTTTTGTCTGTATAAGGTTCCAATAGCTTTCTTAAAGCTTTTTTTACTCATTTGAAGCGCATTTTTTATAGTATCTGGATCAGATTTGTCTGTAAGGTTTAAATAACCACCATGGTCTTCCAGTTCCTTCATTATTAAATCCGCATTCGGTTCGATACTTCGGTAACCCATTTTACCTAAACCAATGTCCAGTTTATTATCAGGTCGGATTTTCTTAACATAGCCTTTTAAGCGGTCGCCAATGGAAAGGTCTTGAAAAATATCATCGTTAAAAATTAAGCCTTGATGTTTTTTATTCACTATCACATTCATACCAATATCAGATGGATGCGAAACTATTAAATCCACTTCTTGAAAAGCTTCAACCGTTAATTCTTTATTATCTAAAAACTGATTGGTTTTACTAGAAGCAACTAAACGATTAGACGTTTCATCAAGAAAGCAATACACCAAATACCAGCCGCCTTTTTTCATACTAAAGGCCTGTTCTCTAAATGGACAGAATAACTCTTTAACCATTCCCCAGTCTAAAAAAGCACCATGTTCGGTAACGGCATTACAACGTAATACAGCAAATTCACCACGTTGAATATACGGCTTATCGGTAACGGCAACTAGACGTTCTTCGTTATCTAAATACACAAATACATCCAGTTTATCCCAAATTTTAAATTCTTTCGGGACATAGCGGTTTGGCAGTAAAACCTCATTTCCATCCGCGTCTTCCAAAAATAATCCTGGTTCGGTTTCGCGAAGGATTTCTAATGTATTGTATTCTCCAATTTTTATCATGTGACAAAGGTACTATTTTATGAGATATCTTGTGTATCTGTTTTTATGGATTTAGAAATATCCTCAATATTTTAAATTTAGGTATAAAAAAAGCCACTTGAAGAAGTGGCGTTTTACATATGTTATGAAGATCTAGTAAACAGATTCCTTTTTGAAATGTTTAGTTAATAGATAATATACAACAGCTCTGTACTTATTACGGTTGGATTTACCGTATTGTTCCATAACTATTTCAATTCCTTTATCTAATTCCGGGCTATCTTTTAATCCAAGTTTTTTAATTAAGAAATTGTTTTTTACCGTTGCTAATTCCGATGCATCTGAACCTGAAACCGTTGCTGCATCCGCATTATAAATAGATGGTCCACAGCCAATAGTTACTTTTGTCAGTAAATCCATATCTGCATTTACACCTAATTTATCTTTTAAATCGGCTGCATATTTAGCTATTAATTCGTCTCTTTTACTCATGTTTATAAAAATTAATTTAAAGATTAATATGAGCCCCTAATATACTTAATAATGAGTCATTTAAAAAATACGACGCCATTTTTAACAATTACTTAATAAACTTGAAATAATTCAATAATACGTCGTCATTCTCTGTACGTGGTGTGAATATTTCTAATATTTTGGGTTGATCTGATTCTTTATAAAAATCTTTTAATTTATTTTTAAGCTGAGTGGCATTCGCTGCAGTTCCATATTGGAAGCCATACATAGCAGCCAATTGTTTTGCTGTAAAATTATGAGTAGTTTCAAAAAAGTTTTCAAAATTTTCTGAATCCTTATTTCCTGGCAAAATTCTAAAAATTCCACCGCCTTGATTATTCACAATAATTAGTCTAAAATTATTAGGAATGTAATTATTCCACAGTGCATTGCTATCATAAAAAAAGCTTAAATCGCCAGTAATAAAAATCGTTTGTTTTTCTTGGCCAACGGCACAACCTATAGCTGTAGAAGTACTGCCATCAATACCACTGGTGCCACGATTACAAAACACGTTTATTGATTTATGAATATCAAAAAGCTGTGCATATCTTATCGTGGAACTGTTACCCAATTGCAATGCGAGATTATTTGGTAAACTTTTAAATACCGTCTCAAACACCTGAAAGTCACTAAAAGGAATTTCGTTTAAATACGCACTATGTTTTTCTTTTCTATAAAGTCTAACCTGCTCCCAAGTGGCTTTGTAATCACTTTTTACAAAATGCGTGATTTGGGGTAAGAAGGTTTCAAAAAAATTATTAGGTGTTGTTTCAATATGTTTCTCCAAACAAAAAAATGTGTCATTTGCATAATCACGATCTATATGCCAATGTTGCTTTGGCTGGTAACTTCGTAAAAAAGCTTTAATTTTTTTGGAGACTACTAGTCCGCCAAAGGTTAATAAAATATCAGGTTGCAAGGCTTTAAAATCATCATCTTCTAAAGGTGCAATCATGGTGTCTATACTATTGAAAAACCCTGGATTGTGGATATTAGAAGTTGTTTCCGTAAACACAATTACGCTATTATCTTTTACCAATTCATCCAACCATTTTTGTTCTATTTCGTTTGGTGGATTTACGCCAACTAAAACCATTTTTTTGGTTGCGCTATTCCAGGCATCAAGGCATTCATTATAAATAAAGTCGTCTACTTTGCTTGCGCGTTTGTTTATATCAATAATTTTTGGATTCACACTTAAGCTATCCGTTAACTCATAAAGGGGTTCGTGAAATGGCATATTAATATGAACTGGACCACGCTTGGACAAAGCTTTGTTAAGCGCTTTATTGATTTCCGTTTCATTTTCCTGCTGTAACTCCTGTTTTCTTCCTAAAAAGCGCTCTAATTTGTTTTCTAGTGTTTTAAGAATGGCTGGTTCATCTTCATCCCGATTTTTAAATTCGGCATCCATTTGTGAACTTAAGTTTGCCGTATAAATAATATGATTTTTATAAACATCGGTTTGGTTAATGGTTTGCCCATCACCTATTCCTATCAAGTGTTTCGGTCTATCAGCCGATAAAACAACCAACGGAATATGACTGTAATAAGCTTCAGCAATAGCAGGATAGTAATTTAAAAGTGCACTACCTGAACTACAAACTACAGCTACTGGCTTTTGGATTTGTTGCGCAATTCCCAATGCAAAAAAGGCAGCACAACGTTCATCTACAATACTATAGCATGTAAAATAATCATCGTGTGTAAAACCGATAGTTACAGGTGCATTTCTACTACCTGGTGAAATAACAATATGTTGAATGTTTTTAGCTTTGCAAAGCAGAACAATGGTTTGCGCAAGCGGAATTTTTGGGTATTGCATGTAAGATTGAATCTAAGCGTAAAAATAGCAAATAGCTTCCTGATAAAAAATTATTGTAATACCTTTTTCATTGTCACCGATTTAGCCATGGTTTCCTCCCATTCTAAATTGGGATTGGAGTCTTTTGTGATGCCTCCTCCAATGTATAAAAGGGCTTCCGTGTTTTGAATTTGCATGCAACGCAGATTTACAAACAGATTTGAAACCGTTTTAATACGCGTGTAAGCATTATTTTCAACATTGCGTCTGTTCGGGTTTTTTGAAATGGATTTCTTAATATTTAGTTCACCTAAAAAACCTGTATAAAAATCGCGTTTATACGCTTCATTTTCAAGGATAAATTGTTTGGCTTCTTCTTTTGGCATACCGCAAACAGCAGGTGTGGGATGCAAAATTTCAATAATATTTTTTAAGCTCGAAGTATCAGAATTCACCCGACCAGAAATGTGCGTTTTTAAATGCAGTAAATTTCCTGCTTTTACAGTTTCCACCTCGGAGATTTTTAAATTATCTAACTGGCTTTCTAGATTTGAAACGATGAAATTGGTAACAATTTGTTGTTCCTCCAATTCTTTATCCTTCCAAACCACATCTATGGTGTTTTTATAAACTTGCGTTCCCGCCAACGCCATGGTGCTGAATTGGTTATTTTCAATATGAAGCAAAGTTTCTGGCGTAGCACCTAACCACAATCCTACTTTAGGGTGAAACCATACATACACATAAGCGGTTGGATAGGTTTCTAATAACCTTTTATAAATTTTAATAGGATTTGTTTCTGAAATAGTAATCGATTCTTGCCGGGATAATACGACTTTTTCAAATGTGCCTTTATGAATAGCTTTAATCCCCTTTTCAACTAATGCAATATGGTTTTGCTTAGCCACAGTTATATCAGATGTCTCAATAACTTTTGAAGCACATGAGTTTATGGATGATTCTTCAATAGTTTCACTTTCAAATTCTAAAATTAATGATGTTTCAACAGGAATTAAAACACTAGTTTCTTTTATGTTAAAAGGCGAAAAAACAAATCCACTTTCAGAGAAATTCGTGGTTTTATAAAGTGTATCATCTTGCTGTAAAAACGTTTTAATTATAGTCTCATTAGGGTTTCTATAAGCTACAAAGGGCAAGTTGTTTACATACTGATCTTGAAGGTTCTCTAGAAAAACAGAAAATGTCATGTTTTATTTTTTTCTTGGTAATGAAATAGTTGACAAGCGGCAAACTGAAATCAAGTTGTCATGGTCATCCGTGACGCGAATATCTATTAATTGCGTGGTTCTTCCTTTATGCAAAAAAGTGGCTTTAGCAAATACATGACCGTCCGTTACACTTTTTAAATGGTTGGCTGTAATTTCGGTGCCGCGAACAAATACCTCGTCTAAATTTGAAAACAAGTGGGATGCAAAACTACCAACACTTTCTGCCAATGCTGCTGTTGCTCCACCATGCAACACACCATCTGGTTGATATACGCGCGAATTAACCGGCATTTTGGCAATTAAATAATCATCGCCAAAATCGGAAATACTAATTTCTAGGGTTTCCATCAAGGTGTTTTTGCAAACCGCATTGATTTCCTTAAGTTTGGCTTCTTTAGATATGGACATAAAATTCTGTATTTTTAAATCGAAATGTAAAAGTACAAAACACCAATAACAAATGAATCTAACTGAAAAGGAAATATCTTACACCACCACGAATAGTTATGCCACTTTAAATACATTATCGGCAACTACAAAAAACGTTTGGTTTGTTTGTCATGGGATGGGTTATTTAAGTCGATATTTTTTAAGATATTTTCAGGGCTTATCTGCTGAAGAAAATTATATTATTGCGCCTCAAGCACCAAGTAAATATTATACACCACCAAAATTTAAACATGTTGGCGCGAGTTGGTTAACGAAAGAAACTACGGTTAAAGACACCGAAAATATTATGCGTTATTTTGATTCCGTTCTGGAAGCGGAAGGCCTTCCTGACGGAATAAATTTAATTGTTTTAGGGTATTCACAAGGTGTGAGTGTGGCAACGCGATATCTTGCCAAACGCCAACTGAAATGTTCCCAACTGGTATTGCATTCTGGCGGAATTCCAAAAGAATTAGTGGCTGCTGATTTTCAATATTTAGATGCATCAACCAAAGTATCGCTTATTTATGGTACTGAAGATGAATATTTAAATGAAGAACGCATCCATCACGAAGAAACGCGCGCTACCGAATTATTTGGAAACCGGTTGCAATTAGTCCCTTTTGAGGGCAAACATGTTGTAAACGTTGAATTAATTAACGGTTTGGTGTAACTATTAATTAGTCAGATTTTTAATAATCTCACGTATCGGCAAAATAGCTTTGGTATGTTCAATACTAGGTCCAGCAACCCAAACTGTTTTGTACGTTGCTTGTAAGGCTGCTTTTTCAGTGGCTTTCATCCCAATATAAAACCGGATCATTTTCACCCATTTTTTAAGGGTTTTATTTTTATTTAGTAGCTTTTCTAAACCCGTTGATTTTGTTCCTATTTTCTGAACATAAGGCGTATTTATTACCGTACACGGTGTTCCTGAAATACGCTCTGTCATAACAATATCGTCCGCGCCATAATCCACACAGGCTTGTTTATAGTCGTCCGTAACACCAGCCTCAATAGAAGCAATAAACGGACTTCCTACAGAAACACCTGCTGCTCCATAGCTTAACATCGTGTCAATATCTGATTTGCAACCCACACCTCCAGCGGAAATGACTGGAATATTTAATTCTTTATGCAATAAACTGGTTAATTCTTGTGGCGATAAATTACCACGATGCCCACCAGCTTCACTATTTACAGCTACGGCTGCATCAGCACCTAATTGTTCTACTTTTTTGGCGAAATGTAAATCGGTTACGTCACAAAATACTTTAATACCAACGGCATGCGCTTCCCTAATGGTTTCTTCTGGATTTCCTAAAGAGGTTAAAATGAAATCGCAACCTTCTTCACAAATCACACGTAATTGTTCTTTATATTTGACATTGGATTTATTCACAATCAGATTATATCCAAAAGCACCACCCGAAACCTTTGCCTCTTTTAACTCATTTATAGAAGCTCGCAATTCATCCAAGGTTCTATAGTTTAAAGCTGGAATACAGCCAGCAATGCCGCTTTTCATCCCTTCGATTACCATAGCCGTATTGGAAACCAAAAACATAGGCGCCATAATGATTGGGTGTTTTATTTTGAGAAGATCGGTGAGTTGGGTTGACATGTAATCTGAATTTGTTTGCGCCACAAATATAAGAGAATTTATTATGCGTGCATAGTTTATGGTTGTAAATTTAGTTTCCTCAACGAGTTGTTTCTGACGCCTAAAATTAGTGGTTACAAAAAACCTAACAGGTTTTGAAAACCTGTTAGGTTTAGACATAAAGAAAACGCAATCAAATTAATGATTGCGCTTTTAGTTTTGTGAGATCCCAAAATAAATTTGGGATAAGCGATTCACAAATTATTTGTTTTACAAATAATTGTTCTCTGTTTACTTCACTTCTTCGAAATCCACGTCTTCTACGTCGCTTCCTTCGTTAGCATCTGTTCCTGCATTTGCATCAGGACCTGCTTCTGGACCACCTTGTTGCCCATCTGCTTGTGCTTTATACATTTCCTCGCTTGCTACTTTCCATGCTTCGTTAATTTTCTCTAAAGCTGGATCAATAACGGCAAGATCTTTAGTTTCGTAAGCTTTCTTCAATTCTTCAAGTGCTTCTTCAATTGGCTTTTTCTTATCATCAGATAATTTTTCGCCAAATTCTTTCAGCTGACTCTCCGTTTGGAAAATCATCGCATCAGCAGCATTCAATTTTTCAGCAGTTTCTTTTGCTTTCGCATCGGCATCGGCATTGGCTTCAGCATCTGCTTTCATTTTTTGAATTTCTTCTTCTGATAATCCTGAAGAAGCTTCAATACGAATATCTTGTGTTTTGTTCGTCGCTTTATCTGTTGCCGAAACTTTAATGATACCATTGGCATCAATATCAAACGTTACTTCAATTTGAGGGGTTCCACGTTTTGCTGGTGGAATTCCGTCTAAATGGAAACGTCCAATTGTTTTGTTGTCGGCAGCCATTGCACGCTCTCCTTGTAACACATGGATTTCAACAGATGGCTGATTGTCAGCTGCTGTAGAAAATACTTGCGATTTTTTAGTTGGGATCGTCGTGTTAGCTTCAATAAGCTTAGTCATGACGTTACCCATTGTTTCAATACCTAATGATAAAGGCGTTACGTCTAATAACAATACATCTTTTACATCACCAGTTAAAACACCACCTTGGATAGCAGCTCCTAAAGAAACTACTTCATCTGGGTTAACACCTTTACTTGGTTTTTTTCCGAAGAATTTCTCAACAGCTTCCTGAACAGCAGGAATACGTGTAGATCCACCAACTAAAATAACCTCGTTAATATCACTTTTTGTTAAACCTGCAGCTTTCATAGCAGACTCACAAGGTGCAATTGTACGTTTTACTAAATCGTCAATTAACTGCTCAAATTTAGAACGTGTTAAAGTACGTACCAAGTGTTTTGGTCCACTAGCTGTAGCCGTAACATATGGTAAGTTAATTTCTGTTTGTGCCGCAGATGATAATTCAATCTTCGCTTTTTCAGCAGCTTCTTTTAAACGCTGTAACGCCATTGGGTCCTTGCGTAAATCAATATCTTCTTCAGACTTGAATTCGTCAGCTAACCAATCAATGATTTTCTCATCAACGTCATCACCACCTAAATGTGTATCACCTTCTGTTGATAATACTTCAAATACACCATCACCTAATTCTAGGATAGATACATCATGGGTTCCACCTCCAAAATCGAAAACAACGATTTTTTGATCCGTTCCTTTTTTATCCATTCCATAGGCTAAAGCAGCAGCAGTAGGTTCGTTAATAATACGTTCTACCTTTAAACCGGCAATTTCTCCAGCTTCTTTAGTTGCTTGGCGTTGCGAGTCATTAAAGTAAGCAGGTACTGTAATTACAGCACGTGTTACATCTTGACCTAAATAATCTTCAGCCGTTTTCTTCATTTTTTGAAGGATCATAGCTGATAATTCTTGTGGTGTATATAAACGACCATCAATATCCACACGTGGTGTGTCGTTATCTCCTTTTACTACTTTGTAAGGTACGCGTCCTGCTTCTTTTGCAGATTCAGAAAACTTATTACCCATAAAACGCTTAATAGAATAAACCGTTTTTGTTGGATTGGTAACGGCTTGACGTTTTGCTGGATCACCAACTTTAATTTCACCGCCTTCAACGAAAGCGATCACAGATGGTGTTGTTCTTTTACCTTCTGCATTTGGTATTACAACTGGCTCATTACCTTCCATTACAGAAACACAAGAGTTAGTTGTACCTAAATCGATTCCAATAATTTTACTCATAATAGTTATTTATTTTAATTTGTATTTTCCGATTAGAATCGGAAGTGTTGTGTTCTTATTTATTTTCGGAATGTATAAGACAATGATTGTGCCATGACAAAAAAAGTGACACGATGTCAGACTCCTATGTTAATATACCTTTAAACCGCGCGTATGACGTGAATTATTAGTATTTTTAAATTCTAAAAAATAATGATTATGAAAAATCTAGTAACACTATTAGTTGGATTTGTTTTAGTTTTAACCTCTTGTGAAGGTCCTCAAGGACCTCCAGGCTCTCCTGGTAGAGATGGCGGATTAATAGTAGCTCCAGCTTTTGAAATTGAACTGAATTTTACAAGCGCAAATAATTATGAATTTTTTGAACCTTATGGTTTTGAAACGTATCCTGCCGATGTCACTTTAGTGTATATTCTTTGGGAAGTGGTTAATGGGCAAGAAGTTTGGCGCTTATTACCTCAAACAGTAGAGTTTGAAGATGGTACTTTAATGTACAATTTTGATTTTACACGAACGGAAGTGCGTTTCTTTTTAGATGGTACTGTAAATTTCAATACTCTAGATAATTCGTGGACGCGCAATCAAGTATTCCGAGTGGTTGTGGTTCCTGCCGATAATGTTGGCAAACATGATTATTCTGATATCAATGTAGTAATGGACACTTATGGTATTACAGAATTTGAAAAACATTAGGTTAAATTCCTATGGAATATACGTGCGTTTCTTGAAAATCATCATAAACTAAATGTATATTTGTAGTTAATCTAAACTGATTATAATATGGAGTGTATTTCTGTCTTCGATATGCTAAAAATTGGTGTGGGACCTTCTAGTTCGCACACATTAGGTCCTTGGCGTGCTGCCGAAAGATGGATTGCGGAATTAAAATCTAAAAACCGGTTTGAAAAAGTAGAAAGCATCACGGTAGATTTATACGGCTCCTTGTCCTTAACTGGAAAAGGCCATGCTACAGATTATGCGGTTATGTTAGGTTTAAGTGGCGCCGATCCCGAGTATATTCCTGTGGATACTATTGATGTTATAATAGCCTCCATTAATAACACCCATAAACTGCGTTTTAATAATGAACGCACTATAGATTTCGACCCGAAAAAAGACATCGTTTTTAATAGAAAATTCTTGCCATACCATGCTAACGGCATGCGTTTTACGGCGGTTATTAATGGCAGGAAATCCCATGCCTACTACTACTCTATTGGTGGTGGATTTGTGGTTCAAGAAGAACGTCAGAATTCTAAAGCCAACAAAATTATATTCTATTGTACGTTTCCATATCCTGTTGAAAATGGCGTGAAATTACTTGATTTTTGCCAGCAACTAAATTTACCGATTTCAGGCGTTGTTTTAGAAAATGAAAAGTCCATTCGCGATGAAGAAACAATTGATTTTGAATTAAAACGCATCTGGAATACCATGTTAGAATGTATGTACGTTGGTTGTCATACAGAAGGTAATTTACCTGGAGGTTTAAATGTGCGCCGTCGTGCCTATGATATGCACAAGAATTTAAATAATGGCGTGCCGTATGATTCGCCTGAAACCTGGTTACAAAGTATTCGTCAGACGGAAGTTAAATTCCGACAAATTTTAAAATGGGTGAGCTGTTTTGCTTTGGCTGTAAATGAAGTAAATGCGGCTTTAGGTCGTGTTGTTACAGCGCCAACAAACGGCAGTGCAGGTGTAATTCCAGCTGTTTTAATGTATTATTTAGTTATTGAAAACCATGATGCCCATTTTGAACATATCAAGAAGTTCTTATTAGTTTCTGGTGAAATTGGTTCCATATTTAAAAAAGGAGCCACCATCTCGGCTGCTATGGGTGGTTGTCAAGCAGAAATTGGCGTATCATCTGCTATGGCTGCAGGCGCTTTGTGCGAATTAATGGGTGGCACACCAGACCAAGTTTTAATTGCGGCTGAAATAGCTATGGAGCATCACTTGGGTCTCACCTGCGATCCTATTGGTGGTTTAGTACAAATACCATGTATTGAACGTAATTCTATGGGAGCAATAAAAGCCATTAATGCCGCTGAATTAGCCCTAGACACCGATCCTAAAAATGTAAAAGTGCCTTTAGATAAAGTGGTTCAAACTATGTGGGAAACGGCTAAAGACATGAATTCCAAATACAAAGAAACCAGTGAAGGTGGACTTGCCGTTAGTGTTAATTTAACGGACTGCTAATTGGTTTTTTAAACCCATTGATTCTTGTGTGTACTGGTAACCTATTTTATTGAAATACTTAAAAATTTAATGGTATCCACTCTTAATTTATTAATTTTACCTGCATTTTAAACCAAACTTATGTCAGTAGCCAAAAAACAGTACAAACGCATTACCGTAAAAACATTAGTGGATATGAAAGCCAAAGGCGAAAAAATATCCATGTTAACAGCCTATGATTATACCATGGCTAAAATTGTTGATGGTGCCGGAATAGATGTGATTCTTGTTGGCGATTCCGCCAGTAATGTTATGGCTGGACATGAAACAACCTTACCCATTACGTTGGATCAGATGATTTATCATGCATCATCAGTCGTTCGTGCGGTTGAGCGTGCCTTGGTTGTTGTAGATTTACCTTTTGGAAGTTACCAAAGTGATCCAAAAGAAGCCTTGCGTTCTGCCATCCGAATTATGAAAGAAAGTGGCGGACATGCTGTAAAACTAGAAGGCGGAAAAGAAGTTAAAGATTCTATTAAACGTATTTTACATGCAGGAATTCCGGTTATGGGACATTTAGGTTTAACACCACAATCCATTTATAAATTTGGAACTTATACCGTTCGTGCCAAAGAAGATGAAGAAGCAGATAAACTGAAAGAAGATGCTTTAATGCTTGAAAAAGCGGGTTGTTTTGCTATTGTGTTAGAAAAAATTCCCGCCAAATTAGCTCAAGAAGTTGCGGAAAGTGTCAGCATTCCTGTTATAGGCATTGGCGCTGGAAAAGGTGTAGATGGTCAAGTGCTTGTATTGCACGATATGATTGGTATGACACACGAATTTAATCCACGGTTTTTACGTAGATATATGAATTTGTATGAAGATATGACCAATGCTATTTCGCAATATGTTACTGATGTGAAATCGGTTGATTTTCCGAATGATGAGGAACAGTATTAAATCCGATTGTTGGATTGTTGGAAATATGACAAATAGTTTAAATTAGTAAATGCATAGATTTAAGGATTTAGAAGTATGGAAAAAAAGTAGATTATTTTGCGTAGAAATTTATTCTATAACATCTAAATTTCCCGAATCGGAGAAATTTGGATTGTCTAATCAATTGCGAAGAGCCTCTGTTTCCATACCTTCAAATATTGCTGAAGGTTCATCTAGACATTCGAATAAAGATTTTACAAGATTTCTTGAAATAGCAATTGGTTCAGCATACGAAATTGAAACACAATTATTAATTGCGTCAGACTTAAATTTCATAAACAAAGTAGATTGAGATAATCTATTAAATAGTTTAGATGCTATTATTAAAATGACCTCTAAATTTAAATCAACGCTCAAATAAATCCAAAAATCTAATAATCTAGTGATCAAATCGTCTAAATTACTCTCCAACAAAACCAACCTCCAAGTCCTATACGAAGACAATCACCTAATCATCGTGAACAAACGCGCTGGTGATATTGTTCAAGGTGATAAAACTGGCGACACGCCGTTAAGCGATGTGGTTAAAGACTATATAAAGGACAAATACAACAAACCTGGCAATGTGTATTTAGGTGTGGTTCATAGATTGGACAGACCAACTACTGGTGTAGTTATGTTTGCTAAAACCAGTAAAGCCTTGCCACGATTAAATAAACTATTTGCGGAAAGAGGTGCCCATAAAACCTATTGGGCTTTAGTTAAAAAGGCACCTCCAAAACAAATGGATACGTTAATACATTGGTTGCGGAAAAACCCGAAGAACAATAAATCCACTGCCTTTCCTAATAAATCTGCTGATAGTAAAAAAGCCATTTTGCAGTATCAGGTGTTAAAACAATTAGATAATTACTATTTAGTAGAAGTCGCTTTAGAAACCGGCAGACATCATCAAATTCGTGTGCAATTAGCTAGTATTGGTTGTCCAATAAAAGGCGATTTAAAATATGGCTTTAACCGAAGTAATCCAGATGGCAGTATTAGTTTACACGCTAGACACTTAAAATTTACGCATCCTGTTTCTCATGATGTTATTGATGTTACAGCACCTGTACCAAATGATCCCGTTTGGAACGCCTGTTTAGAAGATTAATTTTGTTTCTTCACGATACGGATAGTTAATTTGCAAGCTTGTTCCTTCCTTAATTTCAGAACGTAAATTAAACGCCGCGTGAATTAAATCTGCACGACTTTTCATATTTAGTAAGCCTGCTCCCTTTTCTGCGGAAGCGATATCAAAACCTTTGCCATCATCTTCAATATGAATTATCAGCTGTTGCTCTTGATAATCTAATTTCACCATTAAACTCGCTGCCGATGCATATTTCACGGTATTTGAAATAAACTCTTGGATTATTCGGAATAAGATAATGCTATCTTTGGAATTGGTGAATGTGGTTTCATCACCTGTAATTTCTAATTGGGCTGATAATAGCTGTAGTTTATTTAAACGTGCCACTTCGTTTTCAACCGATTTTTGAAAACCACGATTCACAATTACATCACTATTTAAGGATTTAGAAAGCGCACGCACTTCGCTTAAACTCTCTTTGACTACATTTTTAGTTTCCGTAAATTGCTCCTTAATGGCTTCCTGAACTTGCATATTCATAATGCTCATTTGCATATTGGCAACAGACAGTAATTGCCCAATATTATCATGCAATTCCTGACCAATATTTTTAAGTGTTTGTTCCTGAATTTCTATTTGGGTGTTAGAGATTTCTTCTTGAAAGACTTTCTCGCGTTCAATTTTATCTAAAAGCAGTTTGTTTTTTCGTTTTTGAAAAACGATAAAGAATATAATAATTAAAGCCGTAACAATTATTAAAACAGCTATCATGTATAACAATAGGTAACGTTCAGCTGCTGTTGAAACAGCTTGCTTCTGGAATACTATAAAAAGTAACGTTCTAATCATATTGTGGTTTGCAAAAAATGAGAGCTAAAGTAAAAGTTACATACATAAACACATTAGCGAATAAAAATATTTGCCACTTCAGAAACACAAAATTCCAATCTGAAGTAGATGAATATATTTCAAAAAAGACTAAAGGGGTTGTAATTAACCACCAAATTAACACAATAGCACTAATATAAAAGTTGATGGACTTATAAAAATTTAGAATGGTATCACTATTTAAAATTTCATAGAGATATAAACTAATAGCAAGAACAACTGCTAAAGTTGACATGATGTGTATAATAGGAATATATCTAGTATAAAGTACTTTATAATCAATAATTAAAAAAAGAATAGATAATATGATAAATAACCATTTTGTGAGTTTTAACACATTTTTCAGTCGAATTTCATGAATTATTTTCTGAAAATATAAAACGTAAAATATGGTACTGCCCATAACCCAAAAAATAGTTGTAAACCAATAATTCTGTTGAAATATAGTGCCTTTAATAACGTCATAAATATCTAAAAACTTGAAAAAACTTGGATATCTAAAAGTTAAATCTAGTATAGCGCTATATAAAAGAAACCATATAAAATAAATAACAGCAGTAGATTTATACTTTTTATAAAAGAATAAACCTGTACCTGCTGCTAAAAATTCAACGGAATGCGTAATTAAGAAATAATTTTGGCTTAAAAACTCATTCATAATTTTGGTTATTGTGGATAATTGGCACTTGGTGGATTTCCAGTGCCTGCCATATTCAAGCCATCACCTCCAGGAATGTCACCATCACCTTCAATCAGAAATGGAATCATACTGGCTTCTGATACATTCTTACGTCCCGTAGGCACTAAAAATACGGTGGCATAACCTGCTTTGCCATTAGTTTCATGTTCGCCATAAGCTGCAAAATAAATGCGGACGCCATTCATATCATAGCCTAAATCTTGAGCTTGATTTTCAGCATAGTCCAAATAATCTCTCATGTCTTGAAGAGAAAAATTTGCAGATCTGTTATCTGGTTTACCAATAGCTGCTTGAATGGCATTGGCTCTTGTGGCGCTCCAATTATCATTTAATTCTTGCGCACGTTCAGGTGAAATAAGACCTGGAGGTGCCTTAAATTTACTAGATGACAACGCATCATTATCATTTTCAGCAGATTTAGAATCATCAGTAGTACAACTGAAGCTAATAAACAACATACATACATACATACATACGGATTTCAAATTAAAATAATTTTTCATAATTTAAATATTTAAGGGTTAATAATTACATGTTTATTGGGGATAGTTAGAATTTGGCGGATGACCAGAACTTCCCATATTCAAGCCATCACCTCCAGGAATGTCACCGCCTTGGCGTTTAAAATGAAACGGCATACTAGAACCTTCTGATAAGGCTTGCATACCTGTTGGTACAAAAAACATGGTGGTGTAACCAACGCCTTCTTCATTGGTATCTGGATAGGCACCTAAATACAAACGCACACCATCCATTCTGTAACCTAATTCATGGGATTGATTTTCTGCATATTTTAGGTAATTTCGTACATCTTCTAAAGACCACCAAGCCGATCGGTTGTCTGGACGCATAACAATTTGCTCGCTAATTAATTGGTGTCGCGTGTTAAAAGCAATGTCTAAAGTTTTAGCTTCTTCGGGTGTAATAACACCTGCAGGCTTAACAATACCTTCCACCACATCATCATGACCAGCGCAATTAGGACAGAAATAATAAGTAGCTAAAGCGCCAATGATGGCACCAATAATTAATAAGGATACATTTTTCATTTTTGGTTAGTTTGATTAATAGGTCTTAAAAATATAAAAAAGAATGAAATAGACTTTGTTTTTCTAGAAATAAAATGATTTAATTTCATTTTTCAACTATCCTATTTATTGGCGATTAGCCTTCAAACTGTCAGAAAATTTTCACTTAACCTAACCAACCCTCGCGATCTAAACTACGGTATTGAATGGCTTCGCTAATGTGGGAACCATTTATAGACGGACTAGCTTCTAAATCGGCAATGGTTCTGGAAACTTTTAAAATCCTATCATAAGCGCGAGCGGACAAATTCAAACGTTCCATGGCTGTTTTTAATAATTCTTTGGAAGCAGCATCCAGTTTACAATATTTCCGAATTTGCTTCACATTCATTTGCGCATTATAATGCACGCTATCCGAATCCACAAAACGTTCTGTTTGTTTTTCTCTGGCTGCAGTAACCCGTTTTCTGATTTCTACAGATGCTTCGCCTTTGCGTTCATCAGATAATTTTTCAAAAGGTACTGGTGTCACTTCAATATGAATATCTATTCTGTCTAATAACGGTCCAGACACTTTACTTAAATATCGTTGCATTTCGGCAGGTGATGATGTTACAGGCGCATTAGGATCGTTAAAATAACCACTCGGACTCGGATTCATACTCGCCACCAACATAAAGGATGATGGATAGGTAACGGTAAATTTGGCTCTGGAAATGGTAACTTCCCGATCTTCTAACGGCTGACGCATAACCTCTAAAACCTCGCGTTTAAATTCTGGTAATTCATCTAGAAACAACACACCGTTGTGCGACATGGAAATTTCGCCTGGTTGCGGATAGCTACCTCCTCCCACTAAAGCGACATTTGATATGGTATGATGCGGACTTCTAAAAGGGCGTTGCGCCATTAAACCCGTATTTTCTTTAACACGACCAACGACGGAATGAATTTTGGTGGTTTCCAAAGCCTCACTCAATGTCATTGGAGGAAGTATGCTTGGTAACCGTTTTGCAAGCATGGTTTTACCAGCGCCTGGAGGACCAATTAAAATAATATTATGACCACCAGCTGCGGCAATTTCCATACAACGTTTAATACCTTCTTGACCTTTTACATCAGCAAAATCAAACTCCGGGAAATTAAGACTTTTATTAAACTCTTCCTTGACGTCTATTATAATTTGTTCTAGTGGTTCACCTTTATCAAAATAGTCTATAACTTGTGTAATGGTATCTACACCGTAAACATTCAATCCGGAAACAATGGCAGCTTCTTTGGCATTTTGTTTGGGAAGAATAAACCCTTTAAAACCTTCTTCGTGTGCTTTTATGGCAATGGGTAAAGCGCCTTTTATGGGTTGCAAGGTTCCATCAAGAGATAATTCACCCATAATTAAATAAGCTTCTAAATCGTCTGCTTTTATTTGGTTGGTGGCGGCTAGAATTCCCATAGCTAGGGTTAAATCGTAGGCACTTCCCTCCTTCCGTAAGTCGGCAGGCGACATATTTATAATTATTTTTTTGCCGGGAATTTTATAACCATTGTTTTGAAGCGCAGCAGCAATTCGGAAATTACTTTCTTTAATAGCATTATCCGGTAAACCTACCAAATGATAGCCAACGCCTTTATCCACATTTACCTCTACGGTTATGGTTGTCGCTTCAACGCCAAATACCGCACTTCCAAAAACTTTTTTTAGCATAATTGCTTGATTTCCTTAAATGTATGAAAAAACAATGAGTAATGTGGCAACTAAATTTTAGAAATATGTTGATAATTATGACGAATTAGCAAACTCTTAAGTCGTCAATTCAAGCCTAATGAGCAGATTTTATTTATATTTGGTATGCAATCAAAACACACAAAAAATGAGTAAAGCATCGTTTATAAAAGACTTAACATTGCCTGCTGTTGCGGCACCTATGTTTTTAATTTCTGGACCACAATTAGTCATTGAATGTTGTAAAAATGGCATTGTTGGAACGTTTCCTGCTTTAAATCAGCGTACGAGCGAAGGTTTTGAAGAATGGCTGGTAGAAATTAAAACCGCACTTGCCAAATTTGAACAAGAAACAGGAAAAAAAGCAGCACCATTTGGTGTGAATCTGATTGTTCATAATACAAATCCACGTGTACAAGCCGATTTAGAACTATGTATTAAACACAAAGTACCATTAATTATTACATCTTTAGGTGCTGTTTCAGAACTGGTTGATGCTGTTCATAGTTATGGCGGATTAGTATTTCATGATATTATTAAAAAACGGCATGCAGAAAAAGCTGCCGAAGCTGGTGTAGATGGGCTTATTCTCGTTTCCGCCGGAGCTGGTGGTCATGCAGGAACTATTAACCCGATGCCCTTAATTGCAGAAATTAAACGCTTCTTTAAGAAAACCATTTTGCTAGCAGGAACCATAAGCACAGGACGAGATATAGCATCTGCCTTACAAATGGGTGCCGATTTAGCCTATATGGGAACCCGATTTATTAATACGCAAGAAAGTAAAGCACCTCAAGAATATCGGGATATGATTATTGATGCTGGCGCTGATGATATTGTTTATACAGCCGCTATTTCTGGTGTTGCTGCCAACTTTTTAGGACCAAGCATAAAAGCCATGGGAATCACCGAAGAGATGTTAACACGTGAGAAAAAAGTAGATTTTGGTGAAGAATTAACAGCTCATAAAGATGATGCAAAAGCATGGAAAACGATTTGGTCCGCTGGACAAGGGGTTACTAATATTCAAAATGCACCTCATGTTTCTGAATTGGTGAAAGCACTTAAAAGTGAATTTATTTCGGCTCTTGAGGAACAAACGAATTACTTGGAAATTTATAAGTAAGGATTATTGCGAATTTTTACGAATAAACTCCAAAGTCCGAAGTTCATTATAATAATAACCACGGGTTTGGATAAAGCCCATGTGACCACCATGTTTGGGCATTTCTAAAAATAAATTTGGGTTATTTATCGCTTCTTTAACTGGATAGCATTCAGGTGATAAAAAGGAATCATTGAGCGCATTAATAATTAAAGTAGGAATCTTAATATTTGGAAGAAATTGCAGCGAACTACTTTTCTCATAATAATCGGAACCATCTTTAAAACCATGAGCTTTAGCGGTATAAAAATTATCGAAATCGTATAACGTTTTAATTTCTTTTAAATCTTTAGGCGAAATTTTATCCGGATGATTTTCGCTTTTAACCCGTAATTTATTGATTAAATCACGTTTGAATTTTTCATGAAACGGAAAATTTTTAAGAGTATGCAACTCTTTAGCAGAACCAGCTAAATAACACGGAACTGACACGGCTATTCCTCGTTTAACTTCAGTGGGAATGTTTGTGGATTCTCCTAAATATTTTAGAGTAACATTTCCACCAAGACTAATACCCTTAATATAAATTTCCGAATATGCTTTTGTGCCAATAACATGGGTAATAACATCCTGTAAATCCGCTGTGGCTCCTGAATGATAGGATTGAAAATGCAAATTATCTTCACCGGAACATCCACGGAAATTAACCGATAACGCATCTATTTTATTCTCATTACACAGCTTGGCTGTTCCAGTAACATAAGCACGTTGAGCGCTACCTTCCATACCATGCAAAATAATGATAAGCTTATCTGTTTTTTCATCAGCATAACTCCAATCCAAATCTAAAAAATCGCCATCGGATAAGGTGAGCCGTTCGCGTTTTTGGACAATGCCTTCAACTTTTCGGATTAATCCTGAATAAACAGTGGCCACAAAGCCTTTTCTGAAAAAATAAGGTGGTTTATAGGTGGATTCTAGTATGGGCATATTAAACTTCTAAAGGTGTAAATTTAAACGTATTTCCATCAAATAAGCCTTTGTCACTCAATTTTAAGGACGGAATTACCAATAATGCCATAAAGCTCAAGGTCATATAAGGTGCATTTAATGTGCTGCCTAATTGTTTAGCTATTTTATCTAATTTGCCATAAGCTTCCCCAATGGTTTTGGCATCTTGATTGCTCATGATACCAGCAACGGGTAAGGAAACAATGTGACTATCAGTATCTGAAACGGCACAAATTCCACCTTTGTTTTCAATAATTACATTCACAGCTTTGCAAATGGCTTCATCGGTCGCACCAACGGCAATAATATTATGGGAATCATGACCAACAGAACTGGCAATGGCACCAGATTTTAATCCGAAGTTTTTAATAAAGGCCATAGACGGTTCATCATTATTATAGCGATTTACAACCGTCATTTTTAAAATATCTTTTTCAATATTTGAGATTAAGTTTCCGTTTTCAATTAACGCATCTTCAATAAGCTCATTGGTTACCAGTTGCCCTTCCAAAGCTTCAATAACGCGAATCTGTTTGGCTGAAGATTCGATTCTAAAATCGGACACCTGCTTTTTAGATGTAATGAAATTATTAAGTATTTCGAATTCTGTATGTGGAATAAGCGATTGTCCGTTTTCAAAAACCACCTCACCATTAATAACCGTTTTAAGCGTTTTAAAGTGACTTAAATCTTCCACAACAATGAAATCGGCTGCATCATTTACTTGCAATAAGCCGACTGATAAATTATAATGCTTTACGGGATTTATACAGGCCATTTGTAATATTTGAAATACATCAAAGCCTTTGGCAATGGCACGCGCACATAATTGATTAATATGACCAAGTAATAAATCGTCTGGATGCTTATCATCGCTACAAAACATCATGTTTTCGTAATGTTCTGGTAACAAATCAATTAACGCTTCAAAATTTTTAGCAGCACTCCCCTCTCGGATTAAGACTTTCATACCTTTTTTGAGTTTCTCTAACCCTTCCTCATAGGTAAAACATTCATGGTCGGTGGTTATGCCTGCGTTGATATATTTTGTTAAATCATCACCACGTAAACCTGGCGCATGACCATCTATGGGTTTGTTGTAGTGTTTTGCCCAAGCTATTTTTTTAAGCACCTCGTCATCATCAAACAAAACCCCTGGATAATTCATCATTTCGGCTAAATAGCTAATATCTGGATTGGCCATTAAGGTTTTAATTCCTTCCGAATCAATTACAGCTCCTGCGGATTCAAAGGTGGTTGCTGGCACGCAAGATGGTGCACCAAAATTAAATTTGAATGGTGTTTGCTTCCCGTTTTTAATCATGAATTCCACACCTTCTACTCCCAAAACATTAGCTATTTCATGCGGATCGGAAACGGTTGCTATTGTTCCATGGTTTACGGCTATCCTAGCAAATTCACTGGGTACCAACATAGAACTTTCAATATGAATATGCGCATCCACAAATCCTGGTAAGATAAACTGTTGTATGTTATGAGACACTTCTTCGATAGCTGAAATTTTGCCGTTTGTTACGGTAATTTCACCCGAAAAAATACGCTTATTGGGTATATCTACAATCTGTCCTTGAATTTTCATAAAGTCGTTTCGGTAAAGCTACTTATTTTAAATAAAAAAAGCGAGAACGAGTCTCGCTTGATTTTTAAGTACTTATTGTTTTTGTTTAAATCGTTTTACACCTGCTTTTAACCAATCGTAATATTCATCGGCATCTGGCATGTAACCTACAGCCTTGCTAATATCGTTTCCGTCAGTGTCCTGAATTACATATAAAGGTTGTGCGTTGGTATTGTAACGCACTTGTTGAAATTCCAACCATTTATGGCCAAAAGTTGTGACATTATTTCCTGTTAATTCAGATTCATATTGTTCGTCTTTAGGTAGCTTTTTTCTATCATCAACATATAATGAAATCAATACCACGTCATTATTTAACACATTAAAAACATGCTCCTTTACCCAAACTTGCTCTTCCATTTTTCGGCAATTAACACAAGTTAATCCGGTGAAATCCAGCATTACAGGTTTGTTCACTTTCTTGGCATAAGCTAAACCTTGATCATAGTCATGAAATGCTATTAAGTTATTTGGTCCATAATGTGCATGCTCTGGAAGTTCAACCGCTGTACCTGTTCCACTGGAATACAAAGCTGGTTTGGTATTTCCAACACCATAGGGCGATTCACTATTAGTGCTCATTGGTGGTGGAAAACCACTAATAAGTTCCACTGGTGCTCCCCAGAGTCCTGGAATCATATAAACCGTAAACGATAAAGCTAACAATGCCATACATAAACGACCAACGGAAATATGTGGTAAAGGCGAATCGTGTGGTAATTTAATTTTCCCTAATAAATATAAACCTAGTGTACCAAAAATAGCAATCCAGATGGCTAAAAATACCTCACGGGTTAACATGTGCCATTCGAGTACTAAATCCACCATAGACAGGAATTTGAAAGCAAATGCTAATTCTAAAAACCCTAAAGTCACTTTAACAGTATTCAACCAACCACCCGATTTTGGCATGGAATTTAACCAACTCGGGAAAAATGCGAATAAAGCAAATGGTAACGCTATTGCTGATGAAAAACCTAGCATACTAATAATTGGTGCAATACCACCTTTAGTTGCTGCATCTAACAAAGCTGTTCCTGCAATAGGGAAGGTACATGAAAACGACACAACCGCCAATGCTAAAGCCATAAAGAAAATACCTACCACTCCACCTCTATTGGCACCAGTATCTACTTTGTTGACCCAAGAATTTGGTAACATAATTTCAAAAGCTCCTAAAAAGGAGAAAGCAAAAATCAATAAAGCTAAAAACATGATGGTATTAAATATAACACCTGTTGAAAATTCATACATAGCATTACTTCCAAAAATAGCGGAAATAGCTGTACCTAAGAGTGTGTAAATTACAATAATGAAGAAACCGTATAGCAACGCATTTCTAATCCCTTGACCTCTTGTTTTACTTTGCTTGGTAAAGAAACTTACCGTCATAGGAATCATTGGAAACACACACGGTGTTAGTAATACCAAAAACCCTAAAAAGAAAGCCGTAAAAAACGTTACCCATAGACCTTTGGATTCGTTTTCTACTTCCGAATCCAAAACCGTATAATCTGGCGACACTTCTGTTTTAGATTCATTTAAATTTAAAATGTTTGAAAGTCCGGAATTCTCATTCATAACAGGAATGGCATCTTCCATGGTGGTGTTGTCCAAATTAAATGTAACAGATTTCTGTTGATAAATGCAACGCATATCATCACAAGCCTGGAAATCGATGGTTCCGGTAATGGATTTTAAATTTGGATTTAAAAGTTGAATTTTTTGAGTGAAAGTAGCTTCCCTGTCAAAGTAGTTTAAATCCATTTCAAACACCTTATCAAAAGCAATGATATACTTACTCTCCACAACATTACCAATCAGTTTATAATTATCTGTTTGGTCAATGGTGTCGAAAATAAATTCGGTTGGCGTTGGTCCACCATCTGGTAAGTCTTGAGAGTATAAATGCCATTTATCTTCAATGGTTGCCTCAAAAATTAAATTGTATTCGGTTTCTGATAGTTTTTCAGTTTTTCCTGTCCATTTTACGGGGTTTAAAATTTGGGCATGTACTGAAAACACAGTAATAAGAAGCGTTGTAAATAGAATTAAATTACGTTTCATTATGGAGACTAATTTTTAATATAGGTTTCGTTTCGTTAGTTACTTTAAATCGGTTATCGGCGCGTAAACCAATAACCCAAACAATTTGCTTATTGGTACATAATAACCAGGCTTGTTCTTTTTCGGGTAAAGACAATTTTTCATCTTTAAAAAATTTACTCAATTTCTTTTTACCATCCATCCCAAAAGGGTAAAAATAGTCGCCTTTTTCCCATTTTCTTACTGTTAAAGGATATTTTAACAAATCTTTATCAACATATAATACTGTAGCTGAAATTTCATCAATTTTCGTGGTATTTTCAATTGTTAAACGACCAATGGGAAGTGCCAATTCAGAATCATTTTCTTGTAAAACAACTGATGTTTCCGCAATATTTATTGGTAATTCTGTTAAAATTAAAGTGGTTCTATCTTTAAGCAACCTATGTGTTTTTGACAGAACAAATTTTCCGGATTGTGCAAATAATAATTGATACACATCATCCCATTCTGTAAACTGAAAATCTTTAAGTAGCTGGTATAAATAGACTTTCGGATTGGATAATTGTTGTAATTTTTTTACATCCAACTGAAAACTATTATCTGTTGTGTAAACTATTATTTTCTGAATTCGAACCAAGGCGTCATCAATAATTTCAGCCGACTCTTGTAAGTGAACTTGTGTTTTTTGAAAATTTTGAAGGAATTGCGGATTCATTTCCTTTAAAACAGGAATGATATCATGTCGTAATTTATTCCGAAGGTATTTGGTGGATGCATTGGTACTATCTTCCTGCCACGACATTTTTTCACCTTTTGCAAACACTTGTAATTCGTTGTGTGAAAACGGTAATAAAGGTCTAACAAGCTTACCATTTGTTTCAGGAATGCCTGTTAAACCATCTAAACCAGTTCCACGCATGAGATTTATGAAAAAGGTTTCCAAGTTATCATCGGCATGATGGGCTGTTAAAATATAATCGAATTGTAATTGATCTGCCAATTCTTGAAACCAGGCATAACGTAATTCGCGCGCAGCCATTTGAATAGAGATATTATTTTCTGTAGCGTAGGTTCCGGTTTCAAAACTTTCTATAAACACTTCTAAATCTAAATCTTCGGCTAACTCTAAAACAAATTCTTCATCCGCATCACTTTCAGTTCCGCGTAAATTGAAATTACAATGTGCCAAAGCAATGTTTAAATTCATTTTATGGCAAACACGGGTTAGAACCACACTATCCATTCCTCCAGAAATAGCAATTAAAATCCGGCTTTTAGCTAAAAAAGGAAATACTTGGTGGATATGATTTTCAAAATCAATTTGTGTCATATAATTTTCAATAATACGTCAAATTTACACTTTTAAAAGAACTATTCGTAATCCTTTTAAGCCTCCAAAACGTCGCGCATAGCTTTGGCTTTTATGAGGCACTCCTCGTATTCATTTAACGGATTGCTTTTAGCTGTAATGGCACCACCAACAGAATACGACACATACTGATTTCTGCCGTTGTAAAGTATACTTCGTATCACCACATTAAAATCAAAATCACCTTGAGGTGTCATATAACCAACAGCACCGGAATATAAGCCACGCTTTGTTTCTTCAAGGTTTTCAATAATGCGCATGGCCGAAATTTTAGGTGCACCTGTCATGCTTCCCATAGGAAATGTGGATTCAATAATATGGATAGGATTTGTGCTTTCTGAAACCGTACTTTGAATGGTTGAAATCATTTGATGAACTTGTTGAAAACTGTAAATTTTACACAATTCCAATACGTGAACGCTTCCCTTAATTGCCGTTTTAGATAAATCATTTCGGACTAAATCCACGATCATGATATTTTCGCTACGCTCTTTAACATCATTTATTAACTGATTTTTAAGTGAGGTATCTTCTTCTTCATTTCCAGACCGTTTGGCGGTTCCTTTTATAGGTTGCGAAATAACCGTTTGTCCTGATTTTTTCAAATAGCGTTCAGGCGAGGCTGACAACAAATATTTATCATCTAATTTTAAGAAAGTAGCAAAAGGTGGTTTTGAAATCGCATTCAGATTGTTATAAATGGCTAATGGCTTTATTTGGGTGTCTTCCGCATAAAACTCCTGACAGAAATTAGCTTCATAAATATCGCCACGATGAATATGAGCCAGCATATTATTCACCTTTTCAAAATAAGCATCTTTGGTAATCCTCATTTTAATTTTGATGGGATTATCTAATACATTTTCATCGCGATTAGAATGAAATTCTTCTACTTTTTTAATAGCTTCCAGATCTGCTTCTATCTCATCATCCACCATATTCAGATACTGCAAGACCACTTGATTTCCTTTGATTAAAAATAATTTTTTAGGCTGAAAGAAACACAAGTCTGGAAATTGTAATCCATCAAAGTTTTCAGATTTTAAGGGTTCTGTTGTGTTTTTTAAATCATAGGTTAAATACCCAAAAATCCAATCGTTAGTTATGGTTTGATACTCTTTTAATTTCTGAAATGCATCTATATAATCCGTTTGAATACTAGTAAAAGCATCCACAGCTAAAACAGCATCATAACTGCTATGCGTTTGTGTGTAAGTATTAGAATCTAACCACAAAACCTCACGGAATTGCTGACTCCAAAGCAGTAACTTATTTTTAAAGACTTGGATGTCTTGGGGTTGATATGTGTGGTTTTTTCTCAATAAAAAAGTTATTTACAAAGTACCGAAAATTTCATTGGATAAAAAAGCAGAACTATGGTATGTATCATAACAATTTATAAAGTTGCAAAGCCATAAAGCATAAGACATATAAAACATTTACCTTTGTAGCCTAAAACAGAAACCTTTGGACGCAATTACCTTTCAAGATTTAAAATTAAATACGCCTTTATACAACGCATTAGACGATTTAGGCTTTACCAATCCAACACCTATTCAGGCTGAAGCCTTTAATGTAGTTGCTTCAGGATCTGATGTGGTTGGGATTGCCCAAACTGGTACCGGTAAAACCTTTGCCTATATGTTGCCAATTTTAAGGGGTTTAAAATACTCCGAACAAGAAAGTCCACGTGTTTTGGTAATGGTGCCTACGCGAGAATTAGTAGTTCAGGTAGTTGATGAAATTGAAAAATTAGCCAAATACATAAATGTCCGGGTATTGGGTGTTTATGGTGGCGTGAACATTAATGCCCAAAAACGTGCTGTTGCCGAAGGTATTGATATTATTGTAGCCACTCCAGGACGCTTGTATGATTTAGCCGTTAGTCGTGTGTTGCAATTAAAAACCATTCAGAAATTAGTAATAGATGAAGTAGATGTCATGCTAGATTTAGGTTTCAGGCATCAGTTAATAAATATTTTTGATATTCTACCTGAACGTCGTCAGAACATAATGTTTTCGGCTACAATGACGGAAGATGTGGACGCGTTAATAAATGACTTTTTTATAGCACCAAAACGTGTTTCCATTGCCGTTTCTGGAACCCCTTTAGAAAATATTGATCAACATAAATATGCCGTTCCCAATTTCTATACGAAGTTAAATTTGCTAAAAGAAATTTTAAAAGACACCGAAACCTTTAATAAAGTGTTGATTTTTGTCGGTTTTAAGAAAATGGCAGATCGGTTATTTGATGCGCTGGATGAAAATTTCCACGATGAATTATGCGTAATCCATTCCAATAAAACTCAAAATTACCGTTTACGAAGTATTGAGCAGTTTCGTGCTGGGGACAATAGGATTTTGGTGGCAACCGATGTTATGGCTCGTGGTTTGGATATTGATAATGTGTCTCACGTTATCAATTTTGATACACCCAATTTCCCTGAAAATTACATGCACCGCATTGGTAGAACAGGTCGTGCCGAACGTGAAGGTAAATCCATACTTTTTTATACTGAAAAAGAACAAGAAGCTTTAGAACGTATAGAGGGTTTGATGCAAATGACAATTCCAGAAATTGAATTCCCAGAAAATGTTGCTATTTCTACAGATTTATTAGAAGAAGAACGTCCTCAAATTTTAGAACGAAATAATCCGCTAAAATTACGTGATGAAGATGCGCCAGGTCCCGCATTTCATGAAAAGAAAGAGAAAAATAGTAAAGAAAATCTAGGTGGTTCGTATAAATTTAAAATTGCGGCCAAATATAAAAAGCCAAAGACGCGTGGTGATAAGAATTATAATAAGCGGAATAAAAAGTAAGAAGCTTCGCTCTTATTTGCCATTAGCAACCTTAAAAATGACCTTAAGTTAATATATAAGATTCTTTCTTATAAAGGGATTTTTATTTAATACGTTTCCCAACGGTTGTAAACGATAAACCCTGCTGACCTAAAGTAGAATTCATAACACCTTCAAATAAAGGTTCTGGTGCCTCTTTAGGCTTACGCCATTCAAATATAAAATTAGAACCTGTACCTCCTGTTACGTCTACTTCATCAATGATAGCTTCCGTAGTTTCTAAAGGTGCCAAATATATTGGTTTATCAAAATAGGTGCGAATTAATTTGCCATGAGAATCATAATATTTGGCACTAACTATATAAATAGTATCTGAATCGCTGGTGTTTCGCATGCTAGCCATAGCCGTTAAATTATGCGTTTTATGCTGAGACATGCTGTAGATTTGGGAGTAAATGGAAAGATAGGTTTTTCCATACTCCAACACGTCTTTCGCAGTAATATCTTTACGTCTTTTATTCCAGTTTTCTGCATGAAAATCGTCTGGGTCTTGTTTTTCATTACAAGAAAATAAACAAACAAAACTTAAGAATACACAGATATAAATACGTTTCATACGAAAGCAGAAATTAATGTGGAAGCAATATACAAATAGCTTTTTTAATTTTTAAAAAAAATCCCTCACCATTTCGGGCAAGGGATCCATAAATAATCTTGTATCCTTTTAAAACCTTCCTAACAATAACTTAAACCATAATAAGTCGCTTTAAAAATCAACATGATTAGTATCTATTTGCTATAATCATAACTATAAATATCTTCAATTTTTGCTAACTGCCAAAATTTTCATTGTAAATTTTTATAAAATGACCTATAAATCAATAAATTACAATTCTTTGAAAACTAAAGAAGCGACCCGAAAGTCGCTTTTAAAAATCTTTAATAAGATGAAATGGCACTAAACCTCTTTTTGCAATCCTTTTAATAATAGAATACCAATTCTTGCAATTATAAATGTCAGCAAACCAAAACCAGCGGTTAACAGCGATACTTTTAAGCCTCCTGCAAAAATAGCCGGATCTGGATCACCCATGGCTTGAACAGAGTCGAAGGCGGTAATTAATCCGATTATAGATGCCAAAAAACCTAATACTAAACCTAGCAAACTACTGTCTGCTGCTAACTTAACCAATTTTTTTGGATAGATTAACGTTGGATTTTAAACTACTGAATCCTCTGATTAAAAAAACAATAGAAATAATTAAACAAATGGTAATTAAGGACATCATGATGGGTCCACCTTCGGAAAAAGGATTTATGAGTAATAAAGTTAATAATATCATAAACAAATGGTTTTAGTTAAACATGGTACAAACATAAGTTGCATTTCAAGTGAAATCTTAAAAATGCGGTGGATGACCAATTTAGACCTCATTATAACCGTCATGTTGAAACCAGCTCTAAACCTGTTATTCGTCTACAAAATATGAAAACGCATGAAAAACGTTGTATTATTGTATGTTTATTTACTTATATGTTTACAAAAAAATCCATTTTAAAAGCACTTCTGCGTTTTTTACTACATCTCGTTTTTTGGTGTTGTGTGTTGTTGTTTTTTACAAAATTCTTTAGTGGCAAAAATGAGAATTTTAATGATACGTTTTTGTTTTCACTCTTTATCATGCCTATTACTATTGCCACAACTTATATTTCCGTTTATAAATTAATTCCAGGTTATTTAGTATCAAAGCGCTATTTGCAGTTTGCCTTATATAGCCTATATACCCTAATTATTTCTGGATATTTAATTATGGTTTCTATATTTTTCAGTTTAATATATTTAGCCAATTTTGAATATGAGGCTATGAATCCCGTGACTCGGAATATATTTATTATCACCTCTGGCGTTTATTTAGTAGTTATTTTAGTTAGTGCTTTTAAGTTGCTCCAGCTTAATTTAAAACACACCGAAGAAACCAAAGTGTTGGAAACTAAAATTTTGGGAACCCAATTAAAACTAAAGGAACAAGAGTTGCATTATTTAAAGATGCA
Source organism: Bizionia sp. M204 (assembly GCF_023205095.1). Classification (GTDB taxonomy): domain Bacteria; phylum Bacteroidota; class Bacteroidia; order Flavobacteriales; family Flavobacteriaceae; genus Algorimicrobium; species Algorimicrobium hallyeonense. Next base: position 1,225,801 of record NZ_CP046242.1, read on the forward strand.
AATCCATCCGCATTTCTTATTTAACACTCTGAATACTATGTATGGTTTTGCATTAAAAAAGGCAGATGAAACACCCGAAATGATCTTGAAACTTTCCAATTTACTAGATTACTTATTATATCAAGTAGATAAACCTTTTGTTCTTTTAACACAAGAAATACAGCATATAGAAGATTATATTGCCCTTGAAAATTTGCGTTTTAATGATACATTAGCCGTGACATTTAATTACTGCCATATTCTTGAAACGACAAAAATTGCACCCATGCTTCTATTGCCATTTGTAGAAAACAGTTTTAAACATGGAGGTTTAAAATCAGGAAAGTTAACTATAAACATAGACCTGACCGTTAAACAAGAGGAGATTATTTTTTCCATAGAAAACACGCAAGCTAAAATTGAAAATTCCCAAGATGGTATTGGTTTACAGAATATTCAGAAACGTTTAGATTTACTCTATAAAGACCATTATAATTTAACTATTTTAGACACCGATGATTTATATAAAGTTCATTTAACCTTAAAATCTAATTAATTGCGATCCCAGAAAAACATAGCCTGTCTAATTGTTGATGATGAAGCTATGGCGCGCGATATTATTAGCGCTCACCTTTCAAAAATTGAAGCCATAGATGTCATTGCTAGTTGCAGTCATGCCATGGAAGCTTTTCAGGTAATTAGCAATCATAAAATTGATTTAGTGTTTTTGGATATTAATATGCCCGATATTTCGGGTATCTCATTTGCCAAATCCATCAATAAAAACATTAAAATTATTTTTACCACGGCTTATCGCGATTATGCTGTAGAAGGTTTTGAATTGCAAGCTGTTGATTATTTATTAAAGCCCATTTCGTTTATACGCTTACTAAAAGCGGTGAACACTTATTTTGATGTGTATGCTACCCAAGAAAACGCGTTAATGTCCACTACAGAATTGCATGCGTTTATGTTTGTAAGATCAGACAGACGCATGATTAAAATTGATTTTGAAGCTATTATTTATATTGAAAGTTTTAGCGATTATATAAAAATTCACCTAGCCAATGAAACCATTGTAACACGCGAAACTATTAGTGCTATTGAAGCCAAACTGCCAAGTAAACAATTTATTAGGATCCATCGATCTTATATTATCGCTATTAAACAAATCACATCTTTTACCAATGAACATGTTGTGATTCAGGACCAAGCTTTAACTATTAGTAGAAGTTATAAAAAATCGGTTTTAGACCTATTGGAACAGTTTTAAAGTTGTTTGAATTTGCTGTTTAATATATTTTTGGCTCGTATATGATTTGGTAGCGCTGCTCTTTAAAATAACTTAAGATTCTTTTATATTCACCAAAACGCCCAAGAGAAAATAGCGTTGGCTATAACGCTTAAATATTTTTCTCAATCCGCGTATCTGGAATGAGCCACATAATGGCAACTATAACATAACATGCAATGGATAACCACGTACTTATAAAGGCTAAACCTATACCAAGGCAATAAAATACTATAGAAATTTTTCCTTTACCATCCGTTCCAATGGCTTTTTTAAGAGGAAAAGCATCGTCGTGCGATTTTATAATAACACTTTGCAAAATAAAATAGGCAATGGCATTACCAAGTAAAACCACGCCATAGGAAATTATGGGTAGCTTAGCTTCGTAATTATCACCAATCCACGCTGTAGTAAACGGAATTAAGGAGAGCCAAAAGAGTAAATGCAAATTGGCCCATAATGTTTTACCGTTTACTTTTTGTGTAATTTGAAACAGATGATGGTGGTTATTCCAATATATACCAACATAAATAAAACTAGCAACATAACTAATAAAAACGGGAGCTTTAGCCAAAAGCGATTGAAAATCTGTTCCTTCCGGTGCACTTAACTCTAAAACCATAATGGTAATAATAATGGCCATGACACCGTCACTAAAAGCTTCTAACCTGCTTGTTTTCATAACATATAATAATTGAAATACCAAAGCTAATAAAATTCGCGCTTTATTTGTGTGGCAGGCTTATAAATTACAAGCCTCCAGGTCCTTTGTTTTATTTCCGTTCTAGAAACAGAAATCTTTAAAAATTATAATTAAATGTTCTTTATATTTGTAAGTAATGTTAACCATTTCATTGAAAACCCTGTTACCATGAAATCTACTATCGTCCTTTTTTCAGTTTTATTCATCTTATTTGTCTCATGCGATAAAAAATCGTCTAGCAAGGAGCGTGAAATAATTTCTAATGAACATCAGGTGCCTAAACAGGTCGAAAAATCAAACGGTGATTTGGTCACGAAAAAAGTATATGTTCCCGTTTATTCTAACATTTATCAGCGTACGCGAAATGATAGAACGCAGCTAACATCTACATTAAGTATTCATAATACGAGTGAAACTGACACCCTGTTTATTAGTAGAATTGATTATTTCAATACGGAAGGAAAATTTGTTAGGAGTTATATAAAATCGCCTATTTATTTAAGTACGTTTGAAACGTTGGAGTATGTTGTGGATGAGGAGGATGTATCTGGTGGTTCTGGTGCTAACTTTGTGGTGGAATGGTATGGGAACACCAAGTTAAATCCGCTATTTCAAGCTGTAATGATTGGTGGTTTAGGAAGTAAATCTTTTTCATTTGTAACGGAAGGGGTTTATTTTGAATAATATTGAGATCGTACTTTTGTTAAAAATTACATTAAAAACACACTATTAAAAGTCGGATTTTTATAATGAGCTCGTGGATAATTAGACATTACAAAATTTCAGAATAAATCATTTTTCTAAAGTGTTTAGAATATCTATTAGTTTATTTTTTTATTTTTAAACTTTCAATCAAATGTAATCTCTCGGTGATTTCTATTTTGTAAGCTGGTTTGGTAAATTTTAAAATAAGCTTATCTATGGTTTTGTCTGTGAACAATTTTAAATCCTTTTAACAAGGGTTACAAATAACATAACCATAAAGTTCTTAATCCGTGTTACGACTATTAAAACATCTAGTGTCCATAGTCCTATTTGTTTCTGAATGCTTGAACTAAAATGCTTTCTAAATAACGCCTCTTTCTACTTTTGAGAGTGAATACCAAACATATTACCTTCCAAATCTTGAGCCATTACCATAAAGCCATAATCGCCAATAGATTGTTTGGATTGAAATACGGTCCCTCCTGCTTCCGCTACACGTGCTTCTTCAATGGAACAATCCTCACTTCGGAAATAAATAATTGTGGAGTTTTTACCTGATTCAAAACCCGGCATTTTTACTAATGCACCACTAGCGCCATCTTGTTCCATTTCCATAGGAAACGCCATCATTTGCATACCATCACCCGCACTATCTGGCATGGGAAGATCCATTAATTTAAGGTTTAGAACCTGTTCATAAAATTTTTGTGCTTTTTTGAGGTCGTTAACATAAATTTCGAACCAAACTACAGGATTTTTAGGTGCCATATTATTTTGTTTTAGTGGTTGTTTTGTAAATAGTTAGCTATCAAAGCTAAACAAATTTCATGAATTAATTTCTTCTCAAACCAAATTAATTTAATACAAGATACCACTGTAATAGGTTAATTTCCCCAAGGTCCTTTTTTGGTAACAACTGAAAAGTGCGTACCATCAAAAAGAAAAAGCCCCATCCAACCACCAAACCAAAAACGGCTTTCTTTGTCTTCGTACATATATTGAATAGCATTTGTTAGCAAGCCATCAGTTTTAGAATAATTTTTAAAGGTACCTCCATCATACCGATAAACCCCATAGTTTTCGGCGGGAAACCATATATTTCCATTTGAATCTTCATAAATATTCCAGACTTCATCACCACTAACAAGGCCATTTTCTGTAAAATTAGTAAACGTTTCTCCATCATAACGACTAACCCCTTTATGGTGTGTTGCAAACCAAAAATTATGATATTTATCTTCTAAAATGCGGTTAATTGAATTGTTTGGTAAGCCATTTTTTTCTGAAATATGTGTTAGTGTTTTTCCATTATATTTATAAGCTCCACTTGGTGTTCCAAACCACATATTTCCGTTGCTATCTTCCATTATACAATGCACAATTTTGCTACTTGTAACACCTCGTAATACATCTGGTTCTGATTCTGGTATGACAAACGGTGTGAATTTTTCACCATTAAAAGTGTACGCTCCTCCTAACGTGCCAATCCAAATGAGACCTTTACTATCTATAATTAAACTCCAAATGTTCGTGTTTAACAAGCCATCCTTCGCATTAAAATTGGTAAAGGTGTCACCATTATATTTGGTTAATCCGCGTTCGGTTCCAAACCAGATATTGCCTGCTTCATCTTCAAGTATTCCTCGTACTGCAAGTCCATTAAAGCCTTCGTTTTCAGAAAAATATTCTAAAGATTTTCCAGAAAAACGAATTACACCATCGCCATTTGTGCCAAACCACAAATTCCCTTTACTATCTTGAAAAATATTACGGACAAAATCGCTAATTCTGTTGGCTGGTGGTTCATTTATAAATGGTGCGCCATAATTTGGACTATTTATTGGCTCACTTACTTTTGGGCTATGACTAATGTTGGAATTTGAATGTTTCTGAGCATTTGATTTTGCAGATGTTTTAGTTTGTCCGTTACAAGCCGTTAACAGAAACGAGCTAAAAACAATTAGGCATATTTTTAATACTAGGTATATTTCTTTCATTTTTGGCGAATATTTTTCTTTTCAAATTTAATATGAAAGATTCCTTTATAGCAGTCTGAAATGTAAAAAATATGTCAAAAAAGTGTCTTAATGAAGTTTGAAAACCAATTAAATCCTAAATTCCATTTTCCTTCCTACCGATTTTAGTAATTTTCTATCCAGAATAAAAAAAACTTACCTAATAATTGATGAATCCTGAAAAGAACTCAAAAGAACATAAAAAACCATGGCCAACTAAAGCCGCCATGGAGCAGGTTTACACCATGAAACTTTGGGGAGGCAACACTGCTCATTATTATTCTGGTGATGGCTCTCACCTACCAGAATTGGTAAACCCGTATATAGAAGCGGTCACCACGTTTTTAAAATCGTTTGAAAACCCGTTGACAGTTGTGGATTTAGGTTGTGGTGATTTTAACATTGGAAACAGCTTGGTACAACATACGAAGAAATATATAGCAGTAGATATTGTACCTGATTTAATAAAACATAACATAGAAAAATTTAAAACAGCAAATTTAGAATTCTACTGTTTGGATTTAGCTAAAGACGCCTTACCACAAGGAGATTGCGCCATTTTGCGCCAGGTACTTCAACATATATCCAATACTGAAGTGCTGGAAATCATCAAGAAACTGCACGCGTATAAATACGTTATAGTAACAGAGCATATTCCAAAAGAACCTTTTATTCCGAATAAAGATATTATTTCCGGACAAGGCATTCGGTTAAAAAAACAAAGTGGAATCCATTTACTAGAACCACCTTTTAATTGGATCGTGAAAAACGAAAGACAACTTTTGTCTATACCTTTGGCCCATGGCAAAGGATTAATAGTTACAACGCTATATGAAGTTTTTTAAAGCCAGGCTCAGGTTTCCTGCCAAATAATAAAAAACCATATCCGTTAAGACATGGTTTTAATAATCCGTTTTCTATAGGCTAATATTCAGATATAAATAATGTGTTTTAATTTTCAAACACTACGTTGCCATCTTTAGTCAGCGTTAAATTCTCACCTTTTCCTCTTAATTCATAGTGGTTATTTTTATACCAAATTCCAGAGGCCGGTTTTTCACCTGTTAATTCTATTTGTTCGCCGCCATTTACATACACCTTTACAGTATTGGCAGTATTATTATAGGTCATATCCAGGATATCACCATCTTTATTTTTAATTGAATAAATAACAATATTATCTTCATGCTTAAAAATAACGTCGCCATCTTTTTTCAGTTCAAGATCATTTCCTTTACCTCTTAATTCATAACTTTCATTCTTATACCAAATTCCCGAAGCGGCTTTTTCTTGCCTTAACGTTACCTTTTCACCTTTGAAATTAAAGGTTACAGTTCCTTCTGAATTATTAAATATTAATTGTAATGTTTGTCCTTCATTATTGGTTGATGATGTTTCTACAATATCATCCTGTGTATTAGTTACCATTTCGGTGGTTGATGATTCTGCTTGATTTTGCTTTGGAGCTTCTTTACAAGCATTTAAAAATAGGGTTGCTACTACGCCAAGGGCTAAAAAATTCTTTGTCATTTTGAGGGTTCGTTTTTAAAATTAATTTTGTTTACAAGTATTGAGCAAAAAGTTTGCCATATGTATCAACTTAAACACTTATTATGATGCTAAATTTTATAAACTCTCTTTTGGTGGGTAATTAGTATAAGTGCGTTGTTAACAAAACGTTTTAAATTACAAATCTAACCAGTTATTAAAATCACTTGTTTTACTTTGGCTAGTTTTTAACGTTTTCTGTCCAGCATTTAGGTGGATGGAAAGCGTGTTTTTATTATATCTTTTAATTTTATTAATATATTGACGTTGCACACTTTCACTACGATTAATACGGAAAAATTTTTGTGGATCTAAAAATACTTCTATTTCTTTTAGTGTAGCTTGAGGCATAACATGACGTTTATTCATGGTATCAAAGGCACATATAATTCCGTTGTCTGCTTGAAAATAAACAATGCTCTCTGTTTTTAAAAAATATGTTTCACTTGCCATTTTTATGGCAAACTGATTTTTATAGGATTTAGAAACCGATTGGTTATTTTTTAACAACTGATGGATGGTTTCCATTAACTGATTATTGTCTACAGGATTGGTTGTATGTAATCGAATAAACTTATTCCACGCCTTTGAAAATCGTTCCAAAGAATAGGGTTTTAAAAGATATTCGATGCCGTTGGCTTCAAACGCATTAATTAAAAACGCGTTATAGGCGGTTGCGAAAATTATGGGGCAATTTAAAGTTATAGTATTATACACCTCAAAAATATTACCATCTCTTAATTGGATGTCTGAAAAAATAATATCAATTTCCAGAGCTTGCTTTAGGAATGTTTTTGTGTCCTCTACCGTTTCCAATTCCGCGACTATGGTATAAGCTTCACAGACTTCCGCGATAAACCGTTTTAGCTTTTTTCGAGCAGGTGCTTCATCTTCAATTATTAAAATTTTATACATCTTGGTTACTGTTTATAAAGGGTAGTGTTACTTTAAAATGGGTATCACTAGAGTCTATGCTGATATTTTTATCACTTAAAAGATTAAACTGTGTTGCAAGATTTTTTAAGGCTCTACCACCTGTTTTCTTTTGGTGTTTTTTTGGTATACTATTATTACTTACAGTAATTTTATCTGAAATAGAAATAGTTATAAAAACGGGTGTTTTGTCACGACCTAAATTATGCTCAATAGCATTTTCAACTAAAACCTGTAAACAGAACGGTGGTACAAAAACGTGAGGTATTTGATGTTCGTTTTCTATTTCTAAATTATAATATCCCAAATATTTATGTGCCATTAACTCAAAGTAATTTTTAGCAAATTGTATTTCATCCTGTAAGGGGACTAATTTTTTTTCAGAGGTTATCAGTGAATACCGATACAGTTCTGAAAAATGATGTAAAAATGCACTGGCTTTGGCAGGATCTTCTTCAATTAATTCATCTAAAGTATTTAAATTATTGAATAAAAATTGGGGATTTAGTTGTGCTTTTAATTGCTGAATAGCACTACTAGAAAGTGCCTGATTGTATTTTGTAATTTCCGTTTTAAACATGTTATTTTCATTATAGAATAAATACGCTAAATAAATACTACCAAATAAAGTGGTATTGAAAAGCGCTGCAATTACAAGACTAAATACGTTAGAAATAATGAGATATAATATAAATGAAACACTAAAGTAAATAAGATATGTTTTAGCTGTGTGAATCTTTAAATCATGCTTTCTTTGGATATAGCTTATGGTTATTTTGATAAGAATCATAATAACAAAAACGGCTAAAAACTGCGCTATGGGTGCGTCTGGCTTTAGCACATTTAAGATATCCGTCTACACTTTAATTCTAGAATCAATAATTAATAAGTAACTGATAAAAAAAATAAATATCGTGAAATAGAGGTCTATATCTAAAAAGTTAAATAGTCTTTTCATTGCTGCAAAATAAGATATATCCTTGAAAGAATTAATAATCATTTCATGGATATTCTGTTCTAGATTGATTTATTGAGGCCACGAATTAATGATTTCTCCATTCTCATCAAATACAACCAACTTTACTTGATTGTCTTTATCGATGCTAAATTGTGCTCTTGGGGTTCCATGGTCATCAAATAAAAACAGGCCGTTATTTTCACTTGGGGTTTTGCCCAGCAAAATTCTGGTGGTAGAACCCATTAAGTTTTGGTCTTTATAGGCTTGGTACTTTTTTCTACGTTCTTCTGGATTTTTTATAGCTTTTAGTTCTTCGCCAATTCGCATCGATTCTAATTGGGATTCATTTTCTGCCCGATCATTAAATGCTAACATGCTAGAAACAATTCGTTTATCATCTCTTTTACTATCAGTTGTTATTAATTGCATAACTTGATCACCATCATATTGGTCGTAAGTTAAAGAAAGGCCTGCGCTGTGTCCGTTATCATTTTTCGTTCCGTCATAAATAAAACCACCACATTCTATGCCGTCTTCATTAAAAAAAAGCATGCCCGAGCGTTTTTTACGTTCATGATACACGCGGCTATTGATAGAATCACCAAAAGACGGAAAATGTTCTGTATTAGTTATAAGCATTTTAACGGTTCCATCCTTTTCTATAATATTTATGCGTTCTACATCAATAGTTCCAAACCTTTTATTGCTATTTGTATTAAAACTATATATACTTGCTATTACCATGACACCAACCACAGCAAGCGCAAAAGTTCTTAAGAATACTAATTCACGATTTAAATTTTTCATTGTCTTTGTTTTCGTTAATAATTAATTTGTGGCAATAGTAGTCCTAATTGCTAATTTCAGAAACAACAAAACAATAAACACATGAATAAATTAAACGCATTAAGGAAATAAACCAGTAATTAAAATAGGAATGCTTATAATGCTTGTACTATTAGTGTTATTTATAAAGAATAGTAAAATTAAATCAAAAAAAAACCACTTCAATTGAGAAGTGGTTTTGTAATATTTAAATCCAATTTAATGGAATTTAGTCTTATTATACATGCAAAGCACGATCGTCTGTTGCTGCTAAAGCGGCTTCTTTAACGGCTTCTGCAAATGTTGGGTGTGCGTGAGACATGCGCGAAATATCTTCAGCTGATGCTCTGTATTCCATAGCAACTACAGCTTCAGCAACTAAATCGGCTGCACGAGCACCTACCATATGAAACCCTAAAATTTCATCTGTTGATTTATCGGCTAAAATTTTAACAAACCCGTCTAAATCCATACTCGCTCTACTTCTACCTAATGCACGCATTGGAAATTGCCCGACTTTATATTCTACTCCTGCTTCTTTTAGTTGCTCTTCTGTTTGACCAACAGCTGCAACTTCCGGCCATGTATAAACAACACCTGGAATTAAGTTATAATCGATATGTGGCTTTTGTCCAGCAATAGTTTCAGCAACAAATACGCCTTCTTCTTCCGCTTTATGGGCTAACATAGCGCCTTTAATAACATCGCCAATGGCATAAATGTTTTTGGTAGCTGTTTGTAAGTGATCATTAACTTCTACTTGACCTTTATCATTTAATTTTACACCAGCAGCTTCCGCATTTAATCCATCCGTATACGGACGACGACCAACTGACACTAAACAATAATCACCTTTAAACTCTACTTCTTCTCCTTTTTTGTTGTCCGCTTTTACAATGATTTCATCACCCTTACGTTCAACAGATTTTACTTTATGTGAGGTGTTGATTTTGAATTTTTGTTTCTTCAACACTTTATTTAATTCTTTAGAAAGTCCTGAATCCATTGTCGGAATAATACGATCCATGTATTCTATTACAGAAACTTCAGCACCTAAACGCTTGTAAACTTGACCTAACTCTAATCCAATAACACCGCCTCCAATAACAATCATGTGTTTTGGAATCTCCTTAAGCTTTAGCGCTTCAGTAGATGTTATAATACGCTCTTTATCAATATTTATGAATGGCAAACTTGAAGGTTTACTTCCAGTGGCAATAATGGTATTCTTCGCTTCAATTTCCGTTTCTTTTTCACCTGAAATCGTAATATGAGTGGCGTCTTTAAAGCTTCCTAATCCTTGGTAAACATCAATATTATTCTTCTTCATCAAGAAATCTATACCACCTGTTGTTGTATCTACAACTGCCTGCTTACGGGCAATCATTTGTTTTAAATTCACTTTAATTTCACCAGGAATATCTATACCATGTTCTTCAAAATGCTTGACTGCATCTTCGTAATGATGAGACGAATCTAAAAGCGCTTTACTTGGAATACACCCAACATTTAGGCATGTTCCTCCAAGGGTTGAATATTTTTCTATAATAGCAGTTTTCAATCCTAATTGCGCGCAACGAATAGCTGCTACATAACCTCCAGGACCAGAGCCAATAATGGCTACATCGTATGAATTCATATAAATATTTTTTTCAAGTTGTATTAATACAAGAACAAAAATACAAATGTTTTATGGGAAGGCAATAAAAAAAATACAGGATAATAAGCGCCATCAAAATAAGTGTAAAAAAAAGGGCAAAACTAACAATTTTGTTAGATTGCCCTAAATATAAGGTATCACCCTCAAATAATAGCATTACAAAAATGGTGTAATATTTCAGGTTTTGCAATACTCAATTTGAGTAATTTTACAGAAAATTCGTGTTCATTTTTAACATACCTATCAGCTCTCCTGTTGATGAAATGTTAAGTTTCTTTAAAATATTTCTTCGGTGTGTATCTACTGTATTAGGACTAATATTCAATAAATCAGCTATTTCCTTACTTGAATTATGCAAGGTTAATAATCGTATCACATCGCGCTCCCGATTACTTAAACCATCTGTTAATAGTTTTTGGGAATAATTATTAAAATATTTGGTTTCATATTCGTTGTTTTCATTGAGTAATTTGGCTGTAACCGTAATTGGCATTTGTATATTTATATCCATAACGGTGTAATGCGCTAATCCTATTATTGGTTTCATTTCCGCATCAAACTCTAAAGGTGTGGTGTTTTGAATTATGTTTACATATTCGTCCTGCGCATTTTTTAAGCGGTAATTCCATGTATAGCTCATTTGGTATCTGTGGTTTACCGGGATTTCAGCTAAAGTAAATTCCATTAAATCGTTTAAACCTCTTAACCAAAGTTCAATATCTTCTGGGTGAATGCGACTCCAAAAATTTCGCATACCTTCCTTTAGCAAGACATTTTTTTCCAAGCCTAGACAAGCCGTCATGTTTTTACTAACAAATTCAAAGGTTAAATCTTGGGTGTTTGTTATGCAGAAAAAGGTAGAACTGTATGGCAAATACACATCTAATTCAATGATTTTTTTAATATGCGTGCCTAATTCAGGGTGTGCATAAGACATGAAAATATCATGATAAATCTTTTTGATGTTTTTATAAAGCATCTATTTGGTATAAAAGTGTTTTTTGAAAAAAAATTCGCAATAAAGTTACATAAAAAATCTATGGTTTCTCTTTCTCTACATGATTTAAAATCCATTCCAGCTCGGGATCACGTTCATGTAAAACATCATTCCAAGTTGGAACAATTGGAATATCCGGCTTAATACCATAGCCATCTGGCTCTACTTTAAAAGGCGCATCAATTTGCATTAAACCAATGCGTACACGAACCTTACTATTTGGTAATTTATAAATTTTAAATAAACCCGCAACGGTTCCATTATAAGCACCTCCCGTTTCTTCACCGACAAATGTGGCTAAATTATGACCTTGAATATTAGTAGACAATATGGATGATGCCGAAAAAGAATTCCCATTAATAAGCACATATAAATGACCTTTAAAATTATCCGGAAATGGGGATTGCATTTTGGCATATTTAAATTTATAATAAATAGCATCATCAACCTTTTTGGTTTTTATTAAGTTATGGGTTACAATAACAGGTGAAAAAACGGCTCCAATTATCTTTAACATTAAAGGGCTACCATTGCTCATGGTGTACACCATAAATGGCACACGACTAGTTACCTCACTTTCATTAATAAACTGATAATCTTCTTGCGCCAAATAGCGGAATAAATAAGCAATTTCTTCTATTCGACCACCGCCATTATCTCGTAAATCCAAAACGAGATTCGGTGTATTTAATGAATCTAATTGGGCAAAACTCTCTTTATAGAATTTTTTATAATTCCCATTTCCAAAAGCTCTTATTTTCATAACGGCAACAGAACTATCTATTCCCTTAAAATTGAAATTACGCGTGTATTTGCCGTCTGAACCTTCAGAACCATATATTCGATCTTGTTTTCGCTTTTCTTTTGCTTTCTGCTTTCTAATTAATTTTTCTGCTTTAGTCAGTTGGGCTACTTTAATTGAATCAGCTTCCTGTTTTAATGAATCTATTGTGTGTGAAGTTGAATCTTTTGGAATGCGTCGGAAAACTTTCGTGTATAATGAATCTTGTTTATTGAAGGTTACGGATAAGCTATCTAAAAACCCTTTATCTCGTGCATACAATCTTTGAAATGCACGGCCCAATTGCCTATCCATCAACGTGGTATTAAAGCCATCAGAAGCATATTGTGTTTGATATTTCTGGATTAACGCGTTGGCAGATTCATTTTCAATCTGAACCACTTCACTTCCAATTAATAATGAATCTGATTTGGATCCGGACACCCATAATTGTTTGTCCATATAATTAAAATCTAAATCGTAAAACTCAAACCGTTCCTTCATTAAAACCTTACGTTCTTTTTTAGTGAATTGCATTTGAGGTGGCATAACCGAAATATGACCTTGACGCACTTCCATTAAAATAGGTGCTAATTGTTCATAAAAATCATGACTACTTAATGGTTGTGTGATACTGGTTTTTAGGCTATCAAATTTAAAATCTAACGCTTCTTTAGAAATATACTGATATAGGCGCGGATGATGTTTTTGCAGTTGATTATAAACCGCATCTACGTCCTCTCTCAATTCATCTGCATCATGCAAACTACTTACAACGGCGTTATTTTTTTTAACGCTTCCGCAGGATTGAACAATTATTATTACTACTAGAAACCACAGATATTGATATTTCATAAAGTTATATATGCTAGATATTGAACAACGAAATACGCAGTTATTTTTAAAAAATAAAAATAGATTACCAAAAATAACTAATAACCCCATCCGGAATTTGATGGAATTCAGTCGTTCGCCTGGGTTTTATGGTTGGAAAAACGAAAACCTACAAACAAGAATTGTAGCAAAAAGGTATACTAAATTCAATTTTACCTAATTCAAAATCTTTTTATCAGGCCGGCAAATTAAATCATAATGGCTGTAGTATGTTTTACTTCATTAATAACAAACATACTGTGGGTGCTACCAATATGATTAATAGATGTTAGTTTTTTAACCATAAACTCCCTAAAATCTTCCATATCCTGAACCATTACTTTTAATAAATAATCGTAATCTCCACTAATATGATAGCATTCAGAAATTTCTTCTAAATTGGCAACTTCACGCTCAAATTTCACAATGTTATTCTGTGTATGCTGAACAAGTTTAATATGACAAAAAGCAACAAAACTCCGATCCACCTTATTCTTATCCAACAAGGCCACATATTGCGCAATAACACCTTCGCGTTCTAACTTTCTAATCCGCTCGTAAACAGCTGTAACAGATAAATTTAACCTGTTAGATAACATTTTGTTGGTCTGCTTCGCATCTTCTTGAAGAAATTGTAATAACTTTAAATCTATGAGATCGAAATTCATAATAATTGAAAATTTTTCGTTTAAAAAACAATATTAACCAAATTAGACGTGATAAAAACTATTATTCATGTTTTTTATAGATTTATAATCTAAATATAAAGATATCTATTGATAGATAATCTAATATTAACGATTTTTACTGTATTATTAATTAATAAATTTTCACACTATGGCATTCAAACCAGCAAATAATATTCAAGATTTACAATATTTTGGTGAATTTGGAGGAGTAAACCCTTCTATTTCAGATTCATCAACCTACACTTTTTTATCGGCTAAAACCATGTTTGACACCTTTGAAGGTAATGCAGATGGCTGTTATTTGTATTCAAGACATTCTACGCCTTCAAACTTATATCTCGGCGAAGCTTTAGCAGCCATGGAAGGAACGGAGACTGCAAATGTTACCGCTTCAGGAATGGGAGCCATAACACCAGTCATAATGCAGCTTTGTGGCGCTGGCGATCATGTCGTTTCTAGTCGCACCATTTATGGAGGAACGTATGCCTTTTTAAAGAATTTTGCACCTAGACTTAACATAACAACGACTTTTGTAGATATTACAAAATTAGAAGTGGTTGAAGCTGCCATTACGAAAAACACAAAAATTTTATACTGCGAATCTGTTAGTAACCCGCTCTTGGAAGTTGCTGATATTTCAGGTTTAGCAAAGTTGGCTAAAAAGCACAATTTAAAATTGGTGGTAGATAATACGTTTTCGCCCTTATCTGTTTCACCTGTGCAATTGGGAGCTGATATCGTGATTCACAGTTTAACTAAATTCATAAATGGATCTAGTGATACGGTTGGTGGTGTAATTTGTGGTACACAAGAATTCATAAACGATTTACGAAGTGTCAACGATGGCGCCTGTATGTTATTAGGCTCTACTATGGACAGTTTAAGAGCCGCTTCTATATTAAAAAACCTACGCACATTGCACATTAGAATGCAGCAACATAGTTTAAATGCGACCTATTTAGCAGAAAAATTTGAAGCTGATGGATTAAAAACCGTGTATCCAGGTTTAGCTTCTCATCCAAGTCATGAATTATTTAAAAGCATGATGAATGAAAAATATGGATATGGTGGCATGCTAACTGCAGATGTTGGTTCTTTAGAAAAAGCAAATGCATTAATGGAATTAATGCAAGAGAAAAATTTAGGATATCTAGCTGTTAGTCTAGGGTTTTACAAAACCTTATTCTCGGCTCCAGGTAGTTCTACTTCATCGGAAATACCGGAAGATGAACAAAAAGAAATGGGCTTAAGTGATGGTTTAATTCGTTTTTCTATTGGATTAGATGCAGACATTGAGCGCACCTATAAAACTATGCGTTCTTGCATGGAGTCACTTGATATATTATAGTAAGTATAAATTACAAGTAAATTAAGGAGTTCGTTTAAGCGTGCTCCTTTTTTATTTTAAAAACAAGGTCATTCCTTTCACCATATTAGCTTAAGCGACAATTAGTATTTGCATACTTTATCTGAAAATCGTAACATTACAATCCTAACGAAACTAACAACCAATATGCAGGACGATAAAAACCTATCAGATATTGATATTGAAGACCAAACAATTATTGAGAATAAAGAATTAAGTATCTGGGAAGCGTTAATTCCTGTGGTTATTTTAATGCTAATGCTGGCTTACAACATCTTTCTTGCAGATGGTGAAGCTTTAGGAGAATATTCCAATCAGTTTATTTTATTATTAGGTGCGGCTGTGGCTGCCATCGTTGGATTTTTTAATAAAGTCCGCTTTCAAATCATGATGAAAGAGGTCTGGGAAAACTTGCGCAGCGTATTTGTACCCATAATGATTTTGTTTTTAGTTGGCGCTTTAGCCGGAACGTGGTTGGTAAGTGGTGTTATTCCGGCCATGGTATATTATGGTCTACAAGTTTTAAGTCCGTCAATATTTTTACCGGCTTCTGTTATTATTTGTGCGGTTATTTCCATTGCAACAGGTAGTTCTTGGACCACTTCTGCAACGGTAGGTATTGCCTTAATTGGAATTGGAAGCGCTTTAGGAATTCCTACAGGCATGATTGCTGGTGCCGCTATTTCTGGCGCATATTTTGGCGATAAAATGTCGCCATTGAGTGATACCACTAACCTAGCTCCTGCCATGGCTGGAACGGATTTATTTACACATATTAGGTATATGGCGTTAACAACTATTCCTACGATTATAATTACATTAATAGCCTTTTCGGTAATGAGTATGACTATTGATACCACAGGAACTGCCGATTTAAGTAGTCTTTTAATAAGTATTGAAAACACGTTTAATATTACACCAATGTTATTTATTGTACCATTAGTGGTAATAGCTTTAATTCTTTTAAAAACAAAGCCACTTATTGCTCTTGGTGTTGGTGTTATATTGGCAGCCGTTTTCGCTTTTATTTTCCAACCCGCTATTTTAGATAGTTTAGGAGATTCTAAATTAGGCGCCACGGTAAATGCCATATTAACAGACACGCAAATTGTAACCGATAACGAAAAACTAAACGACTTATTTGCTGCAGGCGGCATGAAAGGCATGATTTGGACCATTCTTCTAATTTGCTGCGCCATGTTTTTTGGTGGCATTATGGATGCTATAGGCGCTTTGGCAAGAATTACTAAAGTACTCTTGTCTTTTGCTACAACGGTTTTCGGATTATTTGCAAGTACCGTTATCAGTTGTTTAGGATTAAATACTATAGCCAGTGATCAATATTTAGCCATTGTTATTCCTGGTAAAATGTTTAAGCAAGCGTATAAAGATAAAGGATTAGCTCCTGAAAATTTGAGTAGAACCTTGGAAGATTCTGGAACGGTAACGTCCGTATTAATTCCTTGGAATACCTGTGGCGCGTATCAAAGTAGTGTTTTAGGTGTTTCTGTTGCTGATTATTTTGTGTATGCCATCTTCAATTGGTTAAGTCCTTTTATGACCTTAACTTACGCGGCATTAAATATTAAAATTAAACAACTAACGAGCAACACTAAATAAGCATAAACTATCACTTTCTAACTTTACCATAAATTTAAGCTATACTTCAATAAAGAATTAAGATTTCATTTCGACTGAAATACTATGACTTGTTCTTATATTTGTCATTAAGAAAATTAATAACAATTAAAATATAAAAACATGGCATTTGTAGGAAAAAAATTCCCAGATTTAAACGTTGACGCAATGAATGAAATGGGCGACACTTTTAAAGTGAACGTTCTTGAAGAAGCAGTAAACAACAAGAAAAAAGTAGTATTATTCTGGTATCCTAAAGATTTTACCTTTGTATGTCCAACGGAGTTACATGCATTCCAAGCAGCAATGAAGGAATTCGAAAAACGTAATACAATAGTTATTGGCGCATCATGTGATACTCCTGAAGTACATTTTGCTTGGTTAAGCACAGCAAAAGATAATGGTGGTATAGAAGGTGTAACCTATCCAATCCTTGCTGATAGTAATAGAAACTTATCTAGCGTTTTAGGAATTTTAGATATTACCAACGAAATTTTTGATGAAGAGACAGGAACTGTTCAAGTTGAAGGCGATAATGTAACGTATAGAGCTACCTATATTATTGATGAAGATGGTATTGTACAGCACGAAAGCATCAACAACATGCCATTAGGTAGAAATGTTGGTGAATATATTCGTTTGATAGACGCCTTAACACACGTTCAAGAAAAAGGTGAAGTTTGTCCAGCAAACTGGGAAGAAGGAAAAGACGCTATGCAAGCTAACGCGAAAGGAACTGCTGCATATTTAGCATCTCACTAATTTAGATTTTTCAACTTCACACGAAGAACTTCAATACAACCTATATTAAACATCTAATTAAGTCCTTCCAATACGGAAGGACTTAAATAGCTAAAACTTTTAAAACTATGGTACAGGAATTAGAACAAGATAATTTACAGGATATCATTAATAATAATGATACAGTAGTTGTACAGTATTCAGCTACTTGGTGTGGAAACTGCCGCATTATGAAGCCTAAATTCAAGAAATTAGCAACAGAGCATGAAGGTGTTACTTTTGTGATGGCTGATGCTGAAAAATTTCCTGAAAGTAGAAAATTAGCAACTGTTGATAATTTACCAACCTTTGCGACTTTTAAAAAAGGGGAATTTGTTGGTCAAGAACAAACCAATAAATTCGACGCTTTAAAAGAACTTGTTGATAACGTAATCTAGATTAGTATGAAACTACCTATTATAAAACATTTAACACAGTTTATTGAAGAGAATGACGAGGATTATGTTCTTGAAACTATTGAAACTTTAGAAGCCTTAACGGAAGTATCATCATTAAAAGATGAAGAGCTAGATGTTATTGGCGAACTAATTTCTAACATGTATGGTGCTATTGAAGTGAATAAAATGATGAAAGATGGCACACCACAAAAAGAAGCTTTAAATAGCTTTATGAAACGCGTGCTTGGTTCTATTGACAAGTAATTGACATATTAAATCAACACAAAAAGGCCACTAAAATATAATTTTAGTGGCCTTTTTTAATTCAAATAAAATTAGGGACTAATTATAGTCTTACGACTTTGGTAATAATACGGCATCAACGACATGAATAACACCATTAGATTGGTTAACATCGGCAATCGTTACCAAAGCAGAGTTTCCATTCTCATCCGTAACATACACAGCTTTTCCTTTCATCCAAGCTGTTAATGTTCCACCACTTAAGGTTGTAATTTGCGCTTTACCATTACCCTTTTTAATGGCTTTCATAATATCTGAAGCATTCCATTTTCCAGAAGCAACATGATATTTTAAAATGGTTTGTAACATCATTTTGTTTTCCATCTTCAGTAAATTATCTACGGTTCCTTTTGGTAACTTATCAAAGGCACTATTGGTTGGAGCAAAAACGGTAAACGGACCTTCACTTGATAAAGCATCAACTAAATCTGCAGCTTTAACGGCTGCAACTAGCGTGGTATGATCTTTAGAATTCACAGCATTCTCAATAATGTTTTTTGTAGGATACATTTCGGCGCCACCAACCATTTTAGTCTCCTGTTTCATCATGTTGCTTTGAGCACTCATATTTAAAGACATTACAAATGTTAATAGACATGTTGCTACTGTTACTAATTTCAAATTTTTCATATTGGTAATTTTAAGTTATTAATTTGTTTATACCCTACTAACGTAATTATCTAGGTTGCGGTTTTTATTTATTTTTCGTTTAACGCATTATTAACATACAATAGAATAAAAAAACCTTATATTTTAGTAATGTTTCAGAGGAAATATCCCTATTTTTATAACAACTAAAATTTTAAAAAATTATGGCAACAGTAACCTTACATGGCGATGCAATTCAAACATCTGGATCACTTCCAAAAACGAACAGTAAAGCACCAGATTTCGCATTAACTAACACCGATCTAGGAACTAACACATTAGCAGATTATAAAGGACAAAAATTAGTGTTAAATATATTTCCAAGCGTAGATACAGGTACGTGTGCAGCTTCAGTCAGACAATTTAACCAAGAGGCAAGCGAATTAGACAACACAAAAGTACTATGTATTTCTAGAGATTTACCATTTGCTTTAGCTCGTTTTTGCGCGGCGGAAGGATTGGACAATGTGGTATCGCTTTCAGATTTCAAAGATAGAAGCTTTGGAAAAAATTATGGCGTGGCTTTTACATCTGGACCATTGGAAACGTTACTTTCAAGATCAGTAGTAGTTATTGATGAAAAGGGACAAGTAGTTTATACAGAACAAGTTCAAGAAACGGTTGATGAACCAAACTATAAAGCAGCTTTGGAGGCTTTAATGGATGCCTAAAAAAGATTCATTTTTAATTAATAGATTAAAAAGCGTTACATATGCTTTTAAAGGCGCTTTTATATTAGTTTCCACAGAAGCTAGTATAAAAGTGCAACTTTGTATTGGTATTATCATGACAGTTGCGGGTTTTTATTTTGAAATCTCAACAACCGAATGGCTAATTCAAATAGGAACTATTGGTTTAATTATGGCTTTAGAGGGTATAAATACAGCCATCGAAGAAATAGCAAATTTTATACATCCAGAATATCATAAAAAAATAGGACTCATTAAAGATATAGCCGCAGGCGCTGTTTTTATTTTTGCTATAACGGCAATAATCATAGGATGTATCATATATATTCCAAAGATTTTTTAAATACATTTAGCTTTAGGATTAACGCGAACTATTTGTATTTTTGTGACCATCTGATGTCACATCAATTTGAACCTAAATTTTCAGAATTAATTACACAATAACCTTTTTCTGTTTTACGGAAAGTATATATGGCCAAAAAGAAAACAAAAGCAACAAAAGCGACGAAACCCAAGTTCAAAGCGCCTAGTTTTAAACTATCCAATCAACAAAAGTTGGTATTAGGCAGTTTTTTAATTCTTTCAGGTCTTTTACTTTTTATTGCTTTTGTGTCGTACTTTTTTACAGGGCAAAACGACCAGAGTACGCTTTCAGAATTTGGTAATAAAGCTATTGAATCTCAAAATTGGCTTAATAAAACAGGTGCTTGGGTTAGTGATTTTTTTATCCATCGTGGCTTTGGTGTGGCTTCATTTATTTTTGCAGGTCTTATTTTCCTATCAGGTGTTTTCGTTCTTACCAATGGCAACCGCTCTAAACTTCGCAAACATTGGTTTTGGGGCACTTTAATTGTTGTTTGGCTTTCTATAATTTTTGGGTTTTTCGCTGAAAAATGGAGCTCTTTAGGAGGAACAGTCGGTTTTGAAATAAATACCTATTTGCAAATCTATTTAGGAAAAATTGGAACCATACTTCTACTCGTTTTTGGTTTAATATTCTATTTAGCCATTCGGTTTAGATTGACTTTTGATAACATTAAAAACGCTTTTAAATCCGTTAAAAAGGACATTAACGCCAATATAAAGGATAGTCAGACAGCTGATGATCCATTGGTTCCTTTGGATAACGATTTGTCAGCGGAAGCGGAAGATATTAAATCTGCTTTCGATTTAACTGTAGAAAAAAACGAATCAGAGGCACCAATTACACCGCCAATAAAGAAACCAGAACCTAAACCTGTAGCAAAAGACGATACGGAAGAGCCTGAAATGCAGATTGAAGTTGAAACGGTTGAAGAAGAACTTTCGGAAACTGATAATTTAGCGAATAAATTGGTTGAAGATTTTGGCCAATTTGATCCGACTTTGGAGTTGAGTAATTACCAATTCCCATCATTAGACTTACTGAAAAAATACGATTCTGAAGGTATAACTATTAACCAAGAAGAATTAGAAGAAAATAAAAACCGCATTGTAGATACGCTAAATAACTATAAAATTGGTATTTCCAATATTAAAGCAACCATTGGACCAACAGTAACCTTGTATGAAATAATACCAGAAGCTGGAGTCCGAATTTCTAAAATTAAAAACCTAGAAGATGATATTGCTTTATCGCTTTCCGCTTTAGGAATTAGAATTATTGCGCCAATTCCAGGAAAAGGAACTATTGGTATTGAAGTTCCAAATAAAAATTCTACTATCGTTTCTATGCGTTCGGTTATTGCCTCGCAGAAATTTCAGAAATCGGAAATGCAATTGCCAATTGCTTTAGGTAAAACGATTAGTAATGAAACTTTTGTGGTAGATTTAGCCAAGATGCCTCACCTGCTAATGGCTGGTGCAACAGGACAAGGTAAATCGGTTGGATTAAATGCGGTATTAACATCACTACTGTACAAGAAGCATCCTGCGGAAGTAAAATTTGTATTGGTAGACCCGAAGAAGGTTGAATTGACGCTTTTCAATAAAATTGAACGTCATTATTTAGCCAAACTACCAGATAGTGAAGAAGCCATAATTACAGATAATACCAAAGTAATTAATACACTTAACTCATTGTGTATTGAAATGGACAACCGTTATGAATTATTAAAAAATGCGTTGTGTAGAAACATTGCCGAATATAATGCGAAATTTAAAGCGCGAAAATTAAATCCAAATGATGGCCATCAATTTTTACCCTATATCGTTTTGGTGGTGGATGAGTTTGCCGATTTAATCATGACAGCTGGTAAAGAAGTAGAAACCCCTATAGCACGATTGGCACAATTGGCACGAGCCATTGGAATACATTTAATTGTAGCCACCCAAAGACCTTCTGTAAACGTTATAACAGGTATTATTAAAGCAAATTTCCCAGCGAGGATCGCATTTAGAGTAACCAGTAAAATAGATTCTCGTACTATTTTAGACGGTTCTGGAGCTGATCAATTAATTGGACGTGGTGATATGCTTTTTACACAAGGAAACGAAATGATCCGTATTCAATGTGCCTTTGTTGATACACCGGAAGTGGAAAAAATTACCGATTTTATCGGTTCTCAAAAAGCATATCCAGAAGCTTACTTACTGCCAGAGTACGTTGGTGAGGAAAGTGGCACAAGTCTTGATGTAGACATAAGCGATCGGGATGTTTTGTTTAAAGATGCGGCAGAAATTATTGTCACAGCCCAACAAGGTTCCGCATCATTATTACAACGAAAATTAAAACTAGGATATAATCGTGCTGGTCGTTTAATAGATCAGTTGGAAGCAGCAGGAATTGTTGGTGGATTTGAAGGTAGTAAAGCCAGACAGGTTTTGGTACCAGATTTAGCAGCATTAAATATGCTTTTAGAAAACGAAACATCTTAAAAATTAAATAACAAAAAAAGCGTAAAAATTAATAGCGCATAAATTTATTCGTAATGAAAAAACTATTAGTATTAGTATTAATCATGGTCACGTCTGTAACTTTTGCACAAGATAATGAGGCCAAAATTCTATTAAACAAGGTTTCTAAAAAAGTAAAAAGTTATGATAATATATCCATTGACTTTAAATATGCCTTAAGCAATGATGTAGAAAACTTAAAACAAGAAACACGTGGTGATGTGGTTATTGCGGGCGATAAATACCGTTTAAATATACTAGGAATGACCCGCATCTACGATGGCAAAACACTTTATAGTATTAGCCCTGATGATGAAGAGGTAACCATTTCATCAAATAACACCGAAGATGAAAATAGTATTACCCCAAGTAAAATGTTGTCTTTTTACGAAACCGGATACTCTTACAAAATGGATATTCTTCAAAATGTACAAGGTCGGAAAATTCAATATGTAAAATTAACACCTAGTGATTCTGGTTCCGAAATTAAAAATATTCTTTTAGGTATAGATGCTCAAACCTATCACATTTACAATTTAATTGAAACAGGTAAAAATGGTACAAAAACTACTTTAACTGTTAATTCTTTTAAAACAAACGAGCCCTTATCAAAAACCTTATTTACCTTTGATGCTAACAAATATAAAGACCATTATATTAATAAGTTAGATTAGACGGGTTAACACTTTGCATTTCAAGGATTTAAATTTCATAATAAACCTTTAATAATCAGCCGTTTTTAATTTCAAATTGGATAAATGAAGGAAAATATAACCGTGTGAAAATACTAGACCGTTACATACTTACTACGTATTTAAAAACCTTTTTCAGCGTGTTTATCATACTCATGCTAATTTTTGTATTACAAACCATTTGGCTTTATATAAAAGAATTAGCTGGTAAGGATTTGGACATGGTTGTCATTTTAAAATTTCTATTTTACTTTACACCCAAACTTATCCCACTAGTATTACCACTAACTATTCTTCTATCTTCGATTATGGTTTTCGGTAGTTTTGCTGAAAACTATGAATTTGCCGCCATGAAATCCACTGGAATTTCGTTACAGCGCGCCATGACTGGCTTAAGTATTTTTATAGTAGGATTGGGCATTACCACCTTTTTATTTGCTAACAACGTTATACCTTGGGCTGAATTTAATTCACATAATCTTCGGAAAAACATTGCCACCTTAAAACCTGCTATGGTAATTGCCGAAGGTCAGTTTAATGATGTCATGGATTACAACATTAAAGTTGAAAAAAAATCAGGTGAAAATGGCAGGTATTTGAAAGGTGTGGTCATGCACAAGAAAAGCCAAAGAAATAATGCCAACAACACGATAATAGTTGCTAAAAATGGTGAACTTATAGGTGAAGAAGATTCTGATGTGTTACAATTTATTCTCTTTGATGGATATTTTTATGATGATACGCCATCCAAAAATCGTGCTGAAAGAAGTCGGCATCCCATGGTAATGAGTCATTTTGAAAAATATATTATTAATATCGATTTATCTCAATTAAATAGTAATGATTTAGACGAGAAAAATGTATCAGACAAGTACAATATGCTGAACATTGCGGATTTAAATTATACCATAGATTCATTAGGAACTGCTTTAAACAATGATCATGAAGATTTTGCTATTAGTTTATACAACCGCTCCAACTTACCTGTATTAAACTTTGGAATTAACGCTACTAAACCTGTAGACTCATCTTTTAACGGTAATATTTTAGAGTTATTTCCAGATAATAGAAAAATAGAAATGCTAGATCAGGCATTGAATTCGTTAAAAAGCACCAAACAAATTGTAAATATTAAAACTAAATATTTTAAAGAGCGTAATGTTGAAATCAACAAACATTTTATTGCTCTTCATGAAAAATTAGCTTTAGGTTTTGCCTGTATTATCCTGTTTTTTGTAGGAGCGCCTTTAGGTGCTTTAATTAGAAAAGGTGGTATTGGATTGCCAATGATTATTGCTATCTTATTATTTTTAACTTATCACTTTATAGGAATTTTCGCAAAAAACAGCGCTAAAGATGGTAGTTTAAATCCAATTCTAGCTGCTTGGTTCTCTACGCTTGTTATGTTGCCTCTTGGCTACTATTTAACCAAACGCGCAACAGCAGATCGTGGTTTATTTGAATTTGATCATATTATTGAACCCATTAAGAAGCTATTAAAAATTCCAAACAAATCAGAAGAAAGTATAACAACACAAAAACCTCGAATTTCTTTAAGTTCTGAAGGCGACTTACAAGCTAAAGCGCGTTTAACTGATTATAGTATGCATGCTAAATTTAGTTTTGTTTTTTATTGCATTGCTATTGTACTATTTGTGCTTTATTTCGTGTTTCAAAATAATAAACTAGAAGAAATTGCGGCTATAATAATTCAAATAAGCGCTATTTCAGGTGTAATTTATACACTTTACTTTATCGTATCATATGTAAATATTTCAGGCTTATCAAAACGGATTGAAACATTCCACGTTTCTAAAAATCCAATTTTTATCATACTTGGTTTTATTATGTACCCCATTAGACATTTTTTACTGAAGAATAAAATAAATAAAGTCTTTTCACTTAATTCAAAATAAGCAATACCTTTGCTTTTAATACAAAATGGTTATGTCCATGACTCAAACTCAAAATACCAAAACCTTTCAATTAGATGCCATTGAAGATGCCATAAACGATATCCGAAATGGAAAAGTTATTATTGTTGTTGATGATGAGAATCGGGAAAATGAAGGTGATTTTCTAGCAGCTGCAGAAATGGCAACACCTGAAATGATTAACTTCATGGCCACACATGGTCGGGGCTTAATTTGTACACCATTAACCGAAAATCGTTGTAGGGCTTTAGAGCTTGATATGATGGTTCGTAATAATACGGATCCTATGGAAACAGCGTTTACTATTTCAGTAGATTTAAGAGGAAACGGTGTTACTACGGGTATTTCAGCTGCCGATCGTGCTAAAACTGTTCAAGCTTTGGTAGATGATAATATGAAACCTTTTGAATTGGCTAGGCCTGGTCATATATTTCCTTTAGTTGCAAAAGAAGGAGGTGTATTAAGGCGAACCGGACATACGGAAGCTGCTATAGATTTTGCACGACTTGCTGGATTAAAACCAGCAGGTGTTATAGTGGAAATTATGAATGAAGATGGTACTATGGCTCGTTTACCAGAGTTAATGAAAGTGGCCAAAAAATTCGATTTAAAAATTGTTTCTATAGAAGATTTAGTGGCTTACCGCATGCAGCACGATTCTTTAATTGAAAAGGTGGAAGATTTTAATCTAGAAACCCGTTTTGGAAATTTTAGATTGCGTGCCTATAACCAAACAACCAACAATCAAATTCACATTGCGCTTACTAAAGGGTCTTGGTCTACGAGTGAACCTGTATTAACACGTGTGAATGCAACGCTTGTTAATCATGATATTTTAGGAACGTTAACCAACAATGCCGATCAGAAGTTGGACGACATGTTTCAAGTAATTAACCAAGCCGAAAAAGGTGCTGTTATCTTTATTAATCAGCAATCGCAAACCATGAATTTATTAAAACGTCTGAACGTTCTAAAAGAAGCACAAGTTCCTGGTGAGGTAATAAAAGCACCGCGTCTTGATATGGATGCGAAGGATTTTGGAATTGGTGCTCAAATTTTACATGATTTAAATATTCATAAATTAAAACTCATTTCTAATAGTGAGCAAACCAAACGTGTTGGGATGATTGGTTACGGATTGGAAATTGTTGAGTATGTTAATTATTAGTTTTCCGTATAGGTTACTTTTACAGAATGAATTGCCAAATTACTTCCATCCCAATTAGATGAAGGTCTTACTCTAATATAATGTTGTCTATCTGTAGCAATATTAAAAGGATTAGAACTTACCTCTATCATACCAGTTGTTGAACTTCCAAATGTTGAAACTGTAACTGGTATAGTTGCAGATGTATTCGTTCTATAGTAGGCTATTACATCTCCTATCAGATTTACACCACCAGCGTTATTGGTATCTCTAAAATAGAATGTAACCGAGGTCACTGTAGAACCTATAGGAATTACCAATGGTGCTAGTATAGCTTGTGTACCAGTCGGTTTATAAGCATATCCACCACCAATCCCAAAATTTACTAAACTATTATTACTTGTGAATGTTGTGGCGGGAACAACAATTGTTTTAGCAGTAGGTGCTAAAGTTGCTATACTATTATCCACGTAGGTTTTAACTGCCTGTTCTGTTGGTAAGGCATTATTACTATTACTGGCTAATGTGCCATCTGACGAAAACGCGTTCACTCTGGTGCCATTTTCTAAAGCCAATCCTGAATTAGAAAGTGTCATTTTACTTTCAAAACCTGTGGTAGTAATTAAATCAGAATCTAATTCAAATCGTAATACATCACTTCTATTCTCAATTTTATAGAAAGAATAACTACCTGATTCCAACCCATTTCTAAATTCAATTTTTGATGTATTATTTATAGTCGGAACTACCAATTTAATTCCTGCGTTATTGACATCACTTATTTCTAATAATTCGGTTGGTGTATCGGTACCGATTCCCACATTTTTTGATAATACATGCACATTATCTATTTCGGTTTCCCAAGATTTATCGCCAGACGAAAGTGCATATGGAACGGCATTAAATTCGGTTATCCCCATATCCACCAAGCCATCGCCAATATTTACGAATACTTGCAGAAAATGCGTATCGCTAGCCCAATCAATGGTGTTAAAATCAGGACTGCCACCAACTAGTATACCTTCGCCAATATTTACAATAATAATACCATTAGCATCCGTTGTTGGCGTATGTAATTCTGAATATACATTGGTTTGTGCAACACCTTGTAAAATGTTAAATTGTACAGGTACCACATCATTAGCAATAACGTTACCGTTATCATCTTTAATGATAGCTTTGTAATTTATACTCTGCTGTGCATAGATTGTTGAAAATAATGCTATAAAGCACAGTGAAAATAATACGATTGTTTTTATAGACCGCTTCATAATTGTTCGATTTTTAATGATTATAACTTTTTGATTTAGCTTACTTTAATAATATATTCTAACTAACACCTATTTGTACTAGGTTGTGAATACTTGAAATTAAAAAAAGGGAAACAACACAAAATGTTACAATAGGTCATTCCCCCTTTTCACTTCAATAAATAGCCTCTTTAATATTATTTAATCACTATTTTTTTAGTGACGCGACCTTTCTCTGTTTGAATTTTCAGAAGATAGATACCAGATTGAAAATTACTAACATCAATTTGGTTTGTATTCTGGCTGCTTTCAAATACTTTTTTACCTAGAATAGAATACAGCTCAATGGAATTTATAGTATTTGGTGTTTTAATATTCAGAATATCAGATGCTGGATTCGGATAAACAGAAAGCGAAGTATCTACAATTACGGCTTCCGCACTTAATGTTGCGAAATTAACAGAACTTGCTGTTGGATTGTTTTGTGAGTATAAGTTTTGTGCCCAGATATTGATATAATTTTCAATAAAAATGGTGTCAAAAACTGGATCACCATTTTCAACGAACAGAATAGCGCCTGTTGTTGGGTTAGGATCTGCAATAACATCAAATAAAACCAGCTCAAAAGGCCCTGCACCATTTAACATTACGGTAAATTGGCCAGCTTCATCGCGACCTAAAAAATAGGCATCGCCATTAACACCAGGTCCCATGGAAATAGATGCCCATTCGGAGGCTGGAAGATTAGAATTACCAGTTACAAAATTACCTATAGTCATACCTGTTGGCACATAAAAGCCGGCTCCCATATCGTCTGTACTGTCATCAACTACGGATTCGCTTGGTGTTGCCAATAAAGCCATTTGGTAGTTGCCTGTGTTTGCGTTTATCCCTACAAATGAGATACTAAACTCATAAGTATGATTTTGCGCTTGTAATGTGAAGGTCATAAAAAGTAAAATGACCGCTGTGTATACATGTTTCATAATAATATAGTTTTAAAGTGTTAAAATTTAGATGTTTATTTTAATTTGGTATTTGTTGTGAAATAGGAAAATAATTGGACGAAGGATTAGCAGGATGATTTAGTATGATATTTTTCAAAATACCTTTATCATTACCTGGCCCTAAATATCGGACGACACCGTTTAAGTTAATATCGCCTAAATTGTAAGTTGCATATGGAAAATAATTACTTCCAGAAGCATTACCAGGCACATTGAGCACAATAGTTTTTAAGGTAGCCGAGTCGTTACTTGGCCCTAAATAACGCACTTGATTATTTCCATTCACATCACCAGCCCAAAGTGCCGTATTGCCAGAAGTTAAAATAGCTTGCGCCATGGTTCCATAAGTGGCAAATCCACTATTAGTGAAATCTACGATGCTTGCTGTATTTGCATTAAGTCCAATGGTTCCAGCGCTCATAGCACCTAAATGATTTCTGTGATTAACCACCACATAATAATTAGAAGGTGCAGCATTCATAATGAGACTTGTTACACCGTCTAATCCAACTACATCACCGTCACGTTGTAATAGGGCTGATTTTCCAGTAATACGCTTGGTATTATCATTAGCCGCGCGGAGTTCCACCCAAACCCAATCTACAATAGCATTTGCTCCAGTAACAGAGAATACCGATGCATTACATGTTGCTAAATCTGCATACGGACTGGTTGTTGGAATTATGGCATTTTGTCTTAAATTATCATTCATTAACCCAGCTGAAACTGGATTTAATAGTGGTCCTTGCAAGAAAAGCTTTGGGTCCATTTTTATTTTCATAGTGCCATTAATAAAACCTTCAGAAACCTGAATATTTCCGGCACTTAATTCTTGTACATTTACTTCGCCAATGGTATAGAGAATTTCTATTCCTCCAGCGGTAGCATTTGCGCCTCCACTATCGATACTAAATTTCTCAATAGTTTGTCCTTGACATATAAAAGCCAAAATTAGACTTAACAGTAATGTGATTTTTGTTTTCATAATTTTATATGTATTTGTAAACATTTTTATTTATAAGTGATAAACTGAAAATTACCTTGGATTAATGCGCCTGCTGAATTATAAAGGTAAATTAGTAATTTGCCACTAGCGCTACTTACACGTTCACGGTAAACAGTGCTTGAACTACTAGTAACATTTGTAGTAAAAAGTGTCCAGAAATAATTCTCTCCTGTAATAGTAATTTCATATCTATTATCTACGGTATTCCAAGTAGCACTAAAATTCCCTGAACCAGAACTTACATTTCCGCTAGATTGCACAAAACCATAGGCAAGAGGACCAACAGCAGCAGTGGTCTGTACCGTATTATCTTCAAACTGAACCGATTTAAATTGTGCTGAGCCATCACTATTAATTGCTGCAACAATGTCAAAGCCATTTTGCATTTCAATAAATTGGGAATTAGATGGAGACCCAGACGGGACAATAAGTTCCAAAAGATCTTTACCCGTAGGATGATCTAAACTTTCAATACGCACGGTGTTAGCCGTCCCCGTTGCTTGAACCACAGATAAAGGATTTGACGGATTACTTAAGCCAATACCAACATTACCTGCACTGTAAGAAATTCGGGTATTATTTTTATCCCAGATTGTATTTTCTACATCTTTTGCCATTAATGCGTAAGGCACTGGTTTAAAAGCTGTCGTACCCATATCTACAAGACCACCTCCCGTATTTAATTGTACATTTAAGAAGTGATTACTACTACTCCAATCAACTGTTGAAAATGCCGTAGAAGTAGGAGTACCTTCACCAATGTTTACGATAATAATTCCATTGTCATCTGTAGTTGGTGTTTGGGTTTCTTGATACACAGTAGTTGCGCCGTCTATAATCGTGAATTGAATAGCTATCAAATCGTTAGCTACTATATTACCAAGGTTGTCTTTTATAACAGCTTTATAATTGATACCATTTTGTGCAAAGGTCATGATGGTCGTAAACATGATTACTAATAATGATAATTTTGTTTTCATAAGATTGTGTTTATTCATTAATGGCATAAATTATGAGAGGTTAACATTCTGATTATTAATTATTTCTCATTATTTCTTTCAAAAGTAAAACGGATACCGGTTTTTGTATATTACTATTGTTTCAAAGTCTATAAAATATGTTCCATCCTTATAACAAACACTGAAAACATTATTCTTCATGTCTAATTATGTTTATCATCTTCCTGATAGGTATTACAGCTAAACATGAGCAGCAATAAATTGATTAGAATTAATAATATAATAGCGGAACTGATATATAGTAGTATCATAGTCATGTCCTTTTTTTGTTTTGGTCATTGTTTTTATAAATAAAGTTTCTGGGAGGTTATTTACAGCAAACTACTTTTCTATCTCTATAGGTTTTACTGCGTTATTATTTAGTATAATTTGTAATTGGTAAACGTCTTTTTTAAGGTGATCTATGGATATATAAATCTTATCATCACTTTCTTTTTTTATGGAATTTGAGATTAGTTTCATAAGGTATTCCATTAAAGGGATTCAAATTTAGATATAGAAAATCTGCTTTGATTACCGATATGTTTTAAAGGATATAAAATATGTGCCAAATGTTGTTAAAGTGTTATGTTCTAGGCCATACCTCGTAATCTTAATGTATACAATCATCATGCGCTAATGAATTCACAGAAGGAATAAGTAGTAATTGTTAAATATAGGTTTGTAATTAACTGAAAAATATATTGATCTTTTTTCTATTCTAAATGTCCCGGCTTATAAAATTATTCGATAAGAAAAACAATGGAAAGACAATTATGATTAGTCTTATAATAACGTAACGCCTCAAAAACTTCTATTCGAGGCGTTGTAGAGTTATTACAATTATAGTAATTTCAAAAAAAACATTAAGGAATCGGGAACCGTTTAACATGAATTTCTCCAGTTACTTGCGTTGTAAATGTTTCTGTTTGATTAACATATCCAACTTCCATTTCCGCGCTAAAGGTTATTGTAAAATGTGCATATGCAACACCCGAGTATACATTACTTTGCCCATAATTAGTAATCGTTGAAGATCCTGAAATGGTATTCATAACATAATTGTTATAAGTAATTGACATGCCGGAACTGGTTTCGGTAACGCTTGGTCCAAAATCCATACCTTGGTTATTATTCATAGTCAATACCATGCCCAAAGAAATATTAGGGGTATGGATTTCATCTAACAATGTTAAAACCATGGTATCTTCTTCAGTACCACCATTATTTGTGGATATCGTTCTTACGGCTACAGCTCCACTGGAATCGCTCCCATTTGCAATAGTCCCAGAAAAAGTATCGCCATCTACAGGTCCACCAGAAAAAGTGAGTTCATAAAAATGAGAATCTCCTATTGGATCGGGATTGGCATGTAATGGACTGTCATCGCTGGAGCATGACGTTGCCATTACAACTAATAATAATGCGAAGAGCTTTACTGTAATTTGTAGTGTTTTCATAATTTTATAATTAGAAATAATTAATTTGGAAACGATTTTTTTGGATGTTGCAAATTCGCAATTTTTCGAGTTTCTAGTTTGTTGAAAAAAATGTTCCTTTTAGTTACCACAAATCTCTAGAGACCAATTGATAAGTTCACCTCCATCTCCACCGGCATCATCCGTAATACTTAAAGTCCAGTTTCCATTGGA
This sequence comes from Bizionia sp. M204, assembly GCF_023205095.1. Classification (GTDB taxonomy): domain Bacteria; phylum Bacteroidota; class Bacteroidia; order Flavobacteriales; family Flavobacteriaceae; genus Algorimicrobium; species Algorimicrobium hallyeonense. Next base: position 1,258,140 of record NZ_CP046242.1, read on the forward strand.
CTGTAAACCATTAAAATCTGCAAGACTACCTTCTGGTTGATACACATTTGTAAAAGGCGCATTGGCAAATGTTGTATTCACAATTAAAAGTGTAGCATCATCATCAAAAACAGTATTTACGAAATTGTCACCACTTCCGCCATTGTCAGTTGTTAATTCAACCATAGTTGTGCCATCTGGAGCTATTAGAAATATGTCTAAATCATCTACCCAAGTATGATTAATGTTTAATGTTACATTTATATCAGTTACAGTAAAAGACTCTGCAACATTAATTACAGATGTGGTTATGGCTGCAGCATCTGGCCCAACTGGAAGTACTGTAGGATTTATTAATGGTTGACAAGGAATTTCTGTAGCCATGGCAGTAATAACTAAAGGCGAACCATTTAAAGGCGTTACACCGTCTCCTTTAAAAGCGGTTGCGGTTAAGTCATGCGCTCCACTCATGGCTCCAAGAGTCCAGTTTGTTGATGCCAAACCATTTCCGTCACTGGTAGCGCTTACTGTTGAAATAGTTCCTTGGGTTGCCGAAAAATTAACAGTTGCTCCAGCAAATGAATTACCGTTTTGATCTTTAATTAACACGACAATTGGACTTGCTAGTTCAGTTTCTATTATACCCGTTTGATTAGCTCCTGAAAGTATTTCAATTCGGTTGGCTTCTGGGGTAAATTGTGGTGAATCGTCATCACTTTTACTACAAGAGGTTGACAGAATGAAGAGACCAAATATTAGGGTAGTTAAATTTTTAATACGTTTCATGTTGTTATGGTTTAATGGTTAAATTTTTGTTTTTTGTTTTGATATATTCCGATTATACTTCTAACTCCTAATATTTAGATATAGTCTTTTTCAATATTTAAGATTTAATCGAATATATGTTTGATTTAATTGTTTGGTAAGCGAATCACCTGGACTATTTTAATCGTTTTACGGTTTTCTTCAATAAAGTTCCATCGCTTTTCTAAATGCATGTTCGTAATGACATTCTGATCAAAAATATTTTTTCATTAACCCTCATTTTGAGGGTTAATGAAAAAAGAAAGACTAATAAAAATAAATTGGCTGATTAGTTTTGACAAAATGTATGAGCTACGTTTATGTATGTTAAATTAGAACTTGTTAATGTATCAGGATCAGCTGGGAATTTATATTGATGTATAGCACAATTTTGAATATTCTTAAAAGATACATCGTGTACATTTAAAACAGTACCGTACCATGTTTCAATTGCTCCCTCTTGATCAGGATTACTTGCATTTTCTATAGTAGCAAAACCAATTTCGTTTAATGCATTAGGTGAGTCAAAATAAATACCTCTCCATGCACTCATAACATTATCTATGGATGTAAACACAATAGGTTCTGCAGCTGTACCAACAGCTATGATACTAGGTTTAGGTCCACTAGCGCCTTCGTTTATAAACAGTCTTGAGTCTTGACCAAATTTCATGATAACCCCTGGCATTACGGTCAAATTTCCTCCAGCAATTACATCCACTCCATTTGGAAAATGATATGGTACATTCAATTTAGTCCAAGTATGATCTTCGTCTATAAAACCTCTATCTACAATTATAGCATCTGTATTATTGCCAGTATAGCTTCCGTTAGAAATGGCTGAAACATAACTAGCATCTAAATACATTGGTGCCTTACAAGCCGTAATTGTATTATTTTCTAATATTAATTCGTTATTGTTAGTGTTTGCATGAAGTCCATAAGTTTGGCTATTGGTTATGTTTGTGTTGTTCATTTTTAAATGCGTGTCAGACCATAATAATATAGCACCATCATCGCCAACGGCTCCTGCATATTCAATTGTTGCATATTCAATTTTATTTTTAACGTCACTACTAATTATATAAAGACCTTTCCATGAACCAGGTACTTTATCTTCACCAGTAAATACAACTTTGTTTTGAGCTGTTCCCAATGCTTGTATAGATCCTGAATTATAAACTCTAATTGTAGCATCAGTACCAAATTGAATTGTAACGCCTGGGTCTATAATCAAATCACCATTTACAGGATAGGTGCAATTAATAATATAATCTACTCCATTATTTCTGTTTTCTAGGATACGTGTTTCGCCCTCAGCTATACCAGAGGAGCAGTTACTAAGCTCTAAAGCTTCTAGTTCAGGTATTGATGGTGTTATAGTATCATCATCACTGCTACAAGAAGAAACAAACATAAGTGCGCTAATCGCGCTTAATAATAATAATTTGGTTTTCATAATTTTTGTTTTTAATAGTTACCTACTTCGGTTTTAAGTCCTTTTTCGGCTTATTCAGACTTTATGCTTAATGTTATTCGCTTTAAAAGGTTAACATCCTTTATTGAGTGTAGAGGCTATTTTATTATTACAATAGACATTACCACTTTATTCTTCAATAATATTTCAAGCTCATAGTGCCCATCTTTTAAATGATCGATACTTAAATAAATCTTCTCACTCTTTTTAGGGCTATTGGCATAGCTTTTCATTTATTCACTTTTTAAATATGTGATAAAAGTATATGGAAGTTTTGCCTTTGAATATCAGATATGTTTCAAAGGATATAAAATATGTGCCAAATGGCTATTTAATGCGTTTTTCTAGATGTTTAAAAGGTACTCGTTTGGTGTACAACCATAAACGTCTTTAAAGCATTTGGTGAAATAGGAAGGGGAATTAAATCCAACTTGATAGGCAATTTCCGCCATGGTAGCATCGGAAGTTTTTAACAGCTCTAATGATAGTTTTAAGCGTTGAGATCGTAAAAACTCACTAGTGGTCATTCCTGTTATGGCTTTCAGTTTTCGGTGAAGTTGGGTGCGACTTATTTGTATCTGTTTGCTCAACCCTTCGCTATTAAAATCGGGGTTTGTTATATGTTGGTCTAATGTGGTTTGAAGCCTTTTTAAAAATTCCGTTTCGGTGGAAGTAATTGCTAATTCCGGATTTATTGTTAAGGTATTACTGAAGTGTTTTTGAAGTTTAAAGCGGCTTTCTATCAGTTTTTCTACTCGGATTTTTAATTTTTCGCTACTAAATGGTTTTGTAACATAGGCATCTGCTCCTGTTTTTATACCTTCAATTTCATTAGCATCTCCAACTTTGGCCGTAAGTAGAATTACAGGAATATGACTTGTAAGCGCATTTGTTTTAATATCATGGCACAACGTTATTCCGTCCTGTTCAGGCATCATAATATCACTAATAATTAAATCTGGAAGGTGTTTTCGAGCTTTTTCTATACCTATCTTACCATTGGAGGCTTCTATAATTTGATAGTTATTTGCAAACACAGAAACGATAAATGAGCGAATGTCTAGTTCGTCTTCCACAATGAGCAAGGATGGTTTATCGGTTTTAAATTCAGCAATAGATGCGTTTAAATCTGAATTGAAATTTTCTGGTTCATGGCTAACTTGCCTTTCATCTTTCGTAAACGCATCTTTATTTAAAGGTAGGGAAACGGTAAATTGAATGCGGTCCGATTCCAAATTGTTGGCTATAATACTGCCCTTAGATAGCGTGACCAAATCTCGAACCAAAGCCAAGCCAACACCAACACCATCCGATAATTCATTATTTTGATAAAAACGTTGGAATAGTTTGTTTAAATCTTCTTTTCCAACATGATTACTGGTATTTATAATGGACAATACCAAAACACCTTCTTGATTGCTAGCTTGAAAAATAATATCACTGTGCTTTGGTGCATATTTTATAGCATTGGAAAGTAAGTTAGACGTTACTTTTTCAATTATATCAGTATCAAACCAAACGTCTTTTAAATCAAGAATTTTATATTCAATATTGATATTTTTATGTTTGGCTTTATATTGAAATGCGCTTACAATCTGTTTTAATAAAATGGTTAAATTTCCTTGTGATACCTTCAATTTAATTTGCCCAGAATCTATCATAGAAAGATCCAACATCTGGTTTACCAAATTAAGCAACCGGGTGGCGTTTTGCTTAACCAAGGTCAGTTCTTTCTTATCAGTTTTGGACAGTTCTGGTTTGGCTAATTGATTATCTATGGGGCCAGAAATTAAGGTTAATGGTGTTCTAAATTCGTGAGATATATTAGTATAAAGCTTGGTTTTAAATTCATCTAATTTTTTTAAACGAATGGTTTCAACTTGCTCTAAACGCAATTGATTTTTTACATTCCAACGCCATTTTAAATACAAGTATAAAATATACAACAAGATTATTATTAAAAATACATACATGGTTTTTGCCAAATTTGTAGCGTACCAAGGATCTAAAATGGTGAATATATATGTTGCGGGTGTGGTATTCCAAACGCCATCATAATTACTAGAAATAACTTGAAATTGATATACGTTTGGTGGTAGGTTGGTGTAATGCGCCACATTACTGTTTCCAGAATTTATCCAATTGGCATCATTATTAATTAATTGGTATTTGTATTGATTTCGTTCAGGCTGGGAATAATGTAATGCGGAAAATGTAAACGTCAAGGTGTTTTTGTCATGTTTAAATTCCTGATTATCAATTAAAGCAACAGGTTTGTTGAAAACTTCTAAATTTGTAATAATTGTTTTTGGCTTTATAGGATTCAATTCAAGCTGATTGGGATTAAACCAATTTAAACCTTCTAAACCACCAAAATATAATATACCATTGGAATGTTTGTAGGAAGCACCTGTATTAAATTCATAAGCTTGAAGACCATCATAATTATCATAGTTTTCTATCTCTGAAATCTCACCACCTTCCATTTTTAATTTAGTAATGCCTTTATTGGAACTCAACCAAAGGAAATCATTATTTCCAGGCAGAATTCCATAAATAACATCGTTTAATAAGCCATTGTTTGTGGAATATGTATTAAATGTGTTTCGTTTTGTGTTGAACGATTTTAAACCATTACCATTGGTTCCAACCCAGAGAATAGAATCGTGATAGAATAAAGATTTTATTTTATCGCTTATTTTATCAACTTTCACTAAACTATCTGTGTTTTTATAAAACTTATAAAGCCCATCCGTTTCCGTTCCAATCCAAAAAATACCTGGTTCACCCAATACCATGGTTCGAATATTATTAGTTTCCAAAATGGTGTTTTCTGCATTAATCTGTTTTGTTATGCCGTGTTTCTCATTAAATTGAACGAATCCATGATCTCGTGTAGCCAACCACAAATTGTTAGATCTATCTTTAAGGATTTTCCAAATAGTAAATTGTTCCGTTTCTTGAAAGGATGTGATTTTCCCACTAGCATCCATTTTTTGTAATCCATACGTTTGATGACCAATCCAAAGGTTTCCTTTATCATAATATAGACTCATTATCCTATCGCCTAAAAGGTTAGAGTTGGCAGCTGTATAGGTATAAAAAGTTTGATTTTTTGTATTTACAACCGTTAAACCTTTTCCTGATGTACCCAACCACATATTATTTTTATCATCCACAGTTATGGCACGAATAACATCTACATGGACATTTTGTGGAACTTGATCGTTTGTTAACACATTAAACTTTATTAAAAACTCATCATAATAACTTAAGCCTGCACCATCGGTTCCAAGCCAGATGGTTCCTGTATTATCTTCATATAAGGATATAACATCATTATAATGAAGTGCATATGGATCATTCTTATTTTCTTTGAAATTTTGAATATATTGATTTTTAAAATCTACTAGAAATGCACCTTGTCCATAGGTGGCTATCCATAATCTATTGCGTTTATCAACTAGTAAATCTTGTATTATTAAATTATTTGGAAGCGAAAAAGATGGCTTATTTTTAAAAGGCGCAAACTGATTTTCGTTTTCCGATTTTACAAATAACCCTTTGCCAAAACTACCTAAATACATGGTGTTATTATCCGATTTTGCTAAAGCACTAAAATTGGCTAACGACTCAATTTCTATATATTCATACCCCGTATTCTTAATTTTAAAAACACCTCCTTTTGTAGCCGCCAATAGGCTCTCCTTATCGCCTTTTATAAAATCGTAAATAGTATGATAGGCGTGTTCTGGTTTTAAAAACTGGATGGTATCTGCAGATTGAGAATTGACCTTATATAGTCCGTTATCAAACGTTCCCATATAGAAGTTTTGCTGGTCATCTTGAAAAACGGTACTAACCGCATAATTCGTTATCACGGATTGAAAACTGTCTAGATCCTTATTAAAAAACTGTAATTTTCCCGAATTAGCAATAGCCCATAATTTACCTGATTTATCCACATATAATTTTCCTAGTTTACTAAAGGTGGATCTCGTAACGTCTTCAAACTGAATTTTGTAATAGGAAAATTCGCGACCATTATATTTATTTAGCCCATCTTGCGTAGCGAACCACATAAAGCCAATGCTATCTTGCGCAATGCTAACAACACTATTTTGAGATAAACCTTGCTCTACAGTCAATTCCCGAAATGCCACTTGCTTGTTTGTTTGAGAATAAACAGCACAAGTTCCGATAAAAAACAGAAGCCATTTTAAACAACTCATTTTGATTAAATTAACTATTAAAGTACTAAATGTTTTTGATTGCTTATTGAAACCTGATATATTTATTTTAAATTGATTTATTTATGTGAATTTATAAATTGGCTGTTACGCTTTTAACATAATCCACGACACCATTAAAAGCAAAAAAGGAGAGCAACGCTTCGTTTAATGTAAGCATCTTCTCCTTTTTAAAACCAATTAAAACTATTTTAATAATTTTGTTTTGAGTGTCGTTTTAAATGAATTTTTTGAAATTCTAGTTCAAAATAAAAGTCGACTTATAAGTTTTTAAACCATTCTTCGTATTTATTTCCTAAAATAGGAAGCGGTTTTTGTTTCTCGTTAATGGCATTCATCAAACCCGAAATCCACATAAAAATAATTACAAAAAAGCCAATTACACTAATTAACCAACCTAAAATAGGTATCATACCAATAACACCTATTGCTAAACCTGTTAGGGCTAACCCTAATGATTGTGTAATATGGTACTTGGCAAATTTGTTCTTCTTGTCATTATTCATTACAAAAGCAATTACTAATCCTATAACCGTTAAATAGGCAATAATAGCCATGGATTTACCTTCGGTTATTTCAGATTTTGTACTTGTTGTTGCTACTGTTGCTTCTGCTGTTGGTTCTGATGTTTTCATGGGATATAAATTTTATAATTGATAACTACGTATTTATGTAAACATTTATAAAAGGTTAACAGAATGAGGTGAAAAGTTTAAAAGAATTCCAAAAATTATTAGTCAAAGAGTCTTAATAAGTAATTACACTATTAATGAATGATTAACCACCAAGTATGCATTATAAAAAAACAACTTTAAAGAATTTATAAGTTCTTTAAAGTTGTTAAAAAGTAGAATTAAATAAGCTTCCAAAGTATCTTCAATATATCCTTATGTTATGGTAGATATGTTAAGATCTTGTTTGGATATGCATCCATAGCGCTTTGAATAGTGCTAAAACAACAAGCAGCACCACAGGAGTCATAAAAGCGAATAAAATAGTCGCCACTATCCCTAATAGTTATAATACCATCGCCTGGTGGTAATTCCCCTAATTTTAAATTAATGCTCCCTCCTTCTTGACCTGAAATAGCGCCTAATCCATTATACCAATTTCCTTCAAGTTTTACCTCTGTTGATGTGTGCACTAATAGCGCTCTTATGGAATTCTCCTCATTGTCATTTATAAAAGTATAACTTGCTGTAAGTTCATTGTTATTTATTTCCCAAGATCCATTGGCAAGTATATCCTCACCTTTCATATATTTTACGCCTAAAGAACCGTTTGGGCTAAAATGGAGTTCATAGGAACAGGTTCCTTCAAATTTATGCGTAAAATTACCGTGGAATTTATTTTGTAAAATAAGATTTACACTTTTCTGCCCAGTACTATTTGCTATAATAACTTGAATAGCGTGATTACCTTGTGGTAGAGATTTCGTCCAACTTAAAATGCCTGTATTTGCATTTATGCTTAATCCATCTAAAGGTGTCACCAAAGAAAAAGTACCTACATCACCATTCCAAGTAATATTTGGTGCTGCAGAATTTCCTGCTTCAAAAAAAGTAGCACTTATTGTTGAACTAGGGTAATTAACTATTGGCTCATTAACATTTGGAGTACTAGTGGCTGAATCATCATCTGAACTACATGCTGTAGCAAAAATAAAAAATAGCAACATTGATACGTGCTTAATTTTTGTAGTTGTTTTTTTCATAATTAATGTTTAAAAAATTTATTCGATTATAATTACCTCTTTGTGTAAGTTGTTTTAACAAGTAAACAAACTTTATGAAAATTATATTTAGATGTAATTTTCTTAAGCCTAATCCAAAAGCGTAAAAACCAAAAAGCAACCTTACAGTTAATTCATGGTTATGAACTTTTTAAAGGTTGCTTTTAAATATGTTATTTGCCTAATGCTTACAAGGCTTCCAAAATGGCTTTTTTCATTTTTTCAGCACGTTCTCGAACTTGGTCTTCTGTCCACGATAACTTAATTAAACACGATATATTTCTTGCTATGTAGTGATCTGATTGCTCAAAAGTTTTTGTTTGAAGATACTTCAAACCTTCCTTAACTTCAGGAGAAATAGGATATAAAGATTTTATATCTTTTAAATGATCCCATTTTCTGATGTAATGCCAATTGTTATCAAAGTAGTGAAAGCACGCATCAACTCCTGATTTTTTGAATGCTTTTGAAGCGTTTCTTGCTGCCTCCAAGTCTGGTAAAAAGAAATTTAAAAAGCCATAACTTTCTTCACCACCTTCAGGAACGGTTCTAAATGTAATTTCTGGAATTACCGATAGTGCTTCACGTAAAATGGTATAATATTTTTTTTGAATGGTAACAAAATCATATAGACGTCTTGCTTGAGCCAATCCTACAGCAGCCTGTAATTCTGAAATTCTAAAATTATACCCTAAAAATGGATGCGTTTCTGCACCGCGATCCATACCTTCATGATCGTGACCATGGTCTGTATAATGATCCGCATGTTTAAAATAGGTGTCATTATTAGTAATTACGGCTCCACCTTCACCACAAGTTATTGTTTTTACAAAATCGAATGAAAAACACCCTACATCTCCAATACTACCCAATGGTTTTCCTTTGTACGAACCACCTATGGCTTGGCAAGCATCTTCTATCAATAATAAATTATGTTTTTTACAAATTGCTTGTAAAGCATTCAAATCTGCCATACTACCACACATGTGAACAGGCATAATGGCTTTTGTTTTCGGTGTTATAGCAGCTTCCACTGCTTTGGGATCCAGCGTTAAGGTATCATCTATATCCACTAAAACTGGAATGGCCCCTAACATTATAATGGCCTCAAAGCTTGCTACGAATGTAAAAGTTGGCATAATAACTTCATCTCCAGCTCCAACACCCGTAATTGCCATAGCAACGGAAACAGCAGCTGTACCACTTGATACTAATTGGGCATGATTTACTTGCAATTTTTCTTGAAGTTCGGCCTCCAATTCTTTAGCTTTCCAATGTCCATTTCGCATACCGTCAAAACCGTAACGCATTAAAACACCACTGTCTAAAACGTCATTTACTTCTTTGCGTTCTGCACTTCCAAATAATTCAAATCCTGGCATAATACATATATTTTTTGATGTTCTAAAACTACAACTCTATAATACTATCTGCAATGGGTTTACGGACTTTTTTAAAATCAGCAAACATATCATTTTCTGCACGATACCCTATTGGTAATAATAAAACCGACTTCAAACCTTTTTGACTCAAACCTAATAAATCATCACAAGCTTTTGGATTAAAACCTTCCATTGGACAAGCGTCAATACCTTCCATAGCGCAGACTGTCAAAAGGTTTCCCATAGCCAAATACGATTGGTTTGTTGCCCATGCCTCTATTTGCTCTTGAGGTTTCTTTTCAAAGTCTGAAATTAGGAAATCTTGAAACGGTTGCAATATGGCTTTTGGTGTTTGTCGAATGTTATGAACCCGATTAAAATATTCAGTTACAAAATCTTCATCAATTTCGGTTTGAATACAAAATATTAAAACATGTGATGCTTGTTCTATGTTTTTCTGGTTCATTGCCACTGAAACCAAGTCTTTCTGCAACTGATTATTGCTAACAATGACTAATTTTATGGGTTGTAACCCATAAGAAGTAGCCGTTAAATTAAAAGCTTGTTTAATTACCTCTAATTTTTCCGATGCTACTTTTTTATTAATATCAAACGCTTTTGTGGCATAACGCCATTGTAAATGCTCAATAGTGCTCATAATTACTTCATTGTTTTTGCAAAAATAAGGTAAGTGGGTGTCAACAACTAACAGAAAATAAATTTATTAGCAAGATTTTTAAAAATGTTTTAAAATTTTCAGTTTTTTTCTTTGAAAGAATGAAAAAAGGGTTCTATATTTGCACCCGCAATCAGGATATACCTGATACGGCGCTCAAGGAGAAATGGCAGAGCGGTCGAATGCGGCAGTCTTGAAAACTGTTGAGGGTCACACCTCCGGGGGTTCGAATCCCTCTTTCTCCGCTAGGAATAGCACAAATTCCACCAAAACCCTATAAACACTATGTCTATAGGGTTTTTACTTTTCCCGAAATATCAAAATAGACCATCTAATAACATCCTATAGGTGCACCATTCGGTTCACTATCAAATAATCTTAAACAGTGAACCGAATTTCACCAAACACCCCTAATTACAATGGTTTACAATAGGAAATACGTTATTAATTTTGTATTTTTATAAGGCATTTATAGAGTGAACCGATGTACAATACCTTTTCCATATTATTCTTTCTTCAAAAAAATAGAGTTACTCCTGACGGTAAAGCTCCTATATACTGTCGAATCACAGTAAATGGAAAAAGAGCTCAAACCACTATTCAACGTAAAGTATTATTGGAAAAATGGGATAGTTCCAACGGTAAAGTTATAGGTACTTCTGCAGAATCCAAAGCAATCAATAAGTACATAGATGACGTTAGGTACAAACTAAACAAAATCCATGAACGCCTTTTAGATATTAATAAACCATTCACAGCAATGGCTATTAAGAATCGTTATACTGGAAAGGACCAGGTTACTAAAATGCTCTTAGTAATATTCCAGGCCCATAATGACGAAGTAAACAGCTTAATAGGTAAAGACTTTGCTCCTGGCACTGCCGAACGCTATCGCACCACCAAAAAACATGTACAAGAGTATATCCAAAAAGAATACATGGTTGATGATATTCCAATAAAAAATGTAGACCATAAGTTCATTACCGGTTTAGAGTACTATTTAAAAACCGTACGAAAATGCAGTCATAACACAGCAATCAAATACATCACCAATTTCAAGAAAATTATCCGAATTGCCTACGCTAACGATTGGATAACCAAAGACCCTTTCCTACATTGGAAAGCAAAATTAAAAACCATCGATCGTGAATTCCTGTCGAAAGAAGAGCTTCAAACCGTTATAGACAAAGAATTCGAAATCCCTAGATTGGAATTAGTGAAAGACATATTTATCTTTAGCTGCTTCACAGGACTTGCTTATATTGATGTCAAACAACTCTCGAAAAATGATATAGTAATAGGTATTGATGGAGAGCATTGGATTAAAACGAAAAGAGCAAAGACGCATACGCGAAGTAATATTCCTTTATTACCAATACCGGCCGATATTGTCAGAAAGTATGAAGAACACCCACAAGTTATAAACACCCATAAGTTACTTCCTATATTAAGCAATCAAAAAATGAACTCGTATTTAAAAACGATTGCAGACAGTTGTGCAATCAACAAAAACCTAACCTACCATTTAGCCAGGCACACCTTTGCTACAACCGTAACCTTAACAAATGGAGTTCCTATTGAATCTGTTAGTAAAATGCTTGGGCATAAATCACTCAAAACAACGCAACACTACGCCAAAATTTTAGATAGAAAAGTAAGTGCCGACATGAGCGTCTTAAAATCAATTTTAAGTAAAGAAGAAGCAAGGGTTAAGGAAGCAAAAAACTAGGTAAAACACTCACTTTTATCCATTTACATTAAATTTGGTATATTTATATTCCCAACCCAAATCGCATCATTTATGGATAAGATTAACACCCTTGTTGATGAATATCAAATAAAAATCATCAATTTCCATCAAGACAACCTAAATGAAATAGCTAATTTAAGGCTCCTCATTAACTTAAGCAGCGAATATCTTCAGCTATTAAGATTATCCGTTAGACAAAGGGGGTTCATTTCTGAATCAGATGAAATAAGCTTCTTTAAAAACCTAAAACCTATTGTCAGTGGCCATTTAAAGTACTTCTCTCATGTTCACACCTATTTAATGAATCGCCCCAAGGTAAGTACCTCCAGACAGCGAAAATACATTCATCTCATTTTAGATAAGTTCGAAGCACATAAATCAAGTGAGTTAGAATTCGTAAAATACTACAGACATAAATCTACAAGGTACGATCATATATATTTTGTTAGGGGTTTAAATAGTATTGACATAACAAATAACATAAATCATTTTATCGACCCTGAATTCTCAACAAGTCATGATGATAAAGTGGCGAAAATTATGGCTTACGACTTACTAGTAACTTATTACAAAAACGAACTTATAAAATTAAAATCTCAAAAAAGAATATCTTCTAGACATACACCTCCGTTATTAACTCAAACCTTTTCGTGGACAGCTTCCAAAACAGATTTAGTAGAATTAATGTATGCCATTAATGCCACGGGTGCCGTTCAAAATGGTAATATAGATTTAAAAGTTCTAGCCGAAATCTGTGAATCACTTTTTAACATTAAGCTAGGGAATTTCTACAAAACTTACGGAGAGATTAAAGCACGTGAAGGAGCCCGTACAAAGTTTTTAGATTCCTTGCGGTTATCACTAATAAAGAAAATGGACGAAGACAATAATTAAGCACAAACCCCTCATTAACTTTCATTTTCACGTTATAACTATGCGTTTAACATACCCGCTCCGATTCCTTCTCACCTATGTTAATAAAACGTTAAATTCTTTCGGTATACGTTCGGTACTAACGAAGAAATATCAACAAATTACTCCAAATTTGTTTTACGATGGCCAGATTAATAGCAGCCATCATCTAAAGCGAAAGCTCATGATGATGGCTTTATTAAAGAACCCTGGTTAACATAAAGACAAGCACTAATTAAATAACATCATTATGCCAACAACAATCCTTACCACCGACGATCTCTATCAATTTAAAATGGAATTATTCGACGAGATGAAATCTCTTCTTTCCAATGCCCAACCTTCAAAGAAGTACTTAAGGTCAACAGAAGTCATGAAGCTTCTACAAGTAAGCCCAGGAACGCTTCAAAACCTCCGTGTCAATGGTACCATCCCTTACACAAAATTAGGAGGTATTATTTATTATGACCAAGAAGACATTAACAAGGTTCTCGAAGATAACCGCATGCATCACGTTTAATCACAAATCCCGTGATTGCCGCGACATCTATTTAGTTTATACCAACAACCATTAAACTGGCTTTAAGCCGCATTATGGAATGCATAAAATTTAAGATTAAATCAACATGCCATCAATTAACTACATAAAACATCTAAACGCAGTGTTTCAACAGTTCTCTAAAGACAACAGGTTAAATCCAACCCATGTCAGTTTGTATATGGCATTTTTCCAACTATGGAATCACAACCGGTTTCCAGAACAGTTCCATGTCAATCGGGAAGAAGTAATGAATCTATCCAAAATAGGCTCTAAATCCACCTATCACAGATGCGTAAAGGAATTAAATCACTATAAGTATTTAATTTATCACCCATCTCATAACCCATTTAAAGGTTCAAAAATTAACATGCTCATATTTGGTACAACCTCTGGACAAGCAGTGGACTTAACCGTCCCAAATCAGGGACAAGCACTGGTACCTTTATATAAACATAATAAACAAATAGAAAACAATAAAAAACTTTATAAACTAGCACAGCCAAAAAATCAAAAAATTGTAATCGACTTTTTTAAAACACAAAAATGGCCAACAATAGAAGCACAAAAATTCTTTAATTATTACCAGGGCATCGGATGGAAAGTGGGCGGTAAAACCAAAATTGTCAATTGGCAAGCTACAGCTCATAACTGGATGTTAAAAGCCGAAGAAATTAAAAATAATAAGCAACTGTCCCAAAACAAGGACAACCCACATTCACGCGAAGGCGGGAATCTCCACACCACAAAAAATAAAAATTACAATCAGCCACTTTAAAAATCCCGCAATATGAAACAGTTTAAACCACACATCATAACCGAGGGCGGCATCGATTACCATCTAGGCAAAATGGATAAAAATTGCATCCATTACGATTTCCAAAAAATTTTAATCTATCTAGAAGCTAAAGGCAAGCTTCTTTTTAGCCAAAACTTCAAAATTCATGAAGAAGACCACGCCATTATTTTCAAGCTTTGCATTTACACCATTCAAGATTTCGACTACTGCGCCAAACTGGATATCAACCCAACAAAAGGGATTCTGTTATCTGGTCCCGTCGGTTGCGGTAAAACAAGTTTAATGAAACTCTTACGGCACCTCACACCACACCGCAGAGCATATAAAATAATACCCTGTCGTAATGCCGTTTTTAGCTTCAATCATTTAGGCTATAAAACCATCGAAGATTACGGCAATGAAGACTTTTACTGTTTTGACGACCTTGGCGTGGAACCCACCGGCAGACACTATGGCAAAGACTGCAATGTCATGGGTGAAATTCTTTTATCCAGGTACGATCAATCACTTAAAAAGCAAGAAGCTCATAATCCTAAAATCCATTTCAAAACCCACGCTACCACAAACCTCAACGCCATAGAAATAGAAGAACGCTATGGCAACCGTGTACGTTCAAGAATGCGAACCATGTTTAATCTATTGGCTTTTGATAAAATTAGCAGAGATAAAAGGGTATAATTTATAAAATGGCTGAATTAAGTTATATTATTGGATTCTGTTTAAAACAGGTTACCAACATTTTATATAGTTCTGGATGTTTCTTTTTAAGCAAGTCTGGACGCTCAAAGAAATATTCTGAAGCTACTGCAAAAAATTCAGCCTGGTTTGTACCTCCATATTTCCGGATATCAGAATGATTGTCATTTATGGCTTCCATTTCCTTATGAATTAAATTCAACCAAGGTAATGCATATTGATGTTCTAATAATCGCTCTGGAACTCCATCTGTACTATCATCGAGCTTATCAATAAGATGCACAAATTCGTGTATGCCTGTATTACTTTTATCGGTTGTGTTTTTAAAACCGTGATATAATGCTTTTTTAGATAAAATCATTTGTTTCTCAAATCGTCCATTCCCAACTATTCCACCAATATTTCTTGAGTTATCCTTACTACTAAATTGCATATCCTCATTAAAATAATCTGGATATAAAAGGATACCGCTTAAGTTGGTGTAATGCCATTCTTTAAAACCAAAAACAGGGATTACTGCGCTTGCCGCAATTAAAATCTTGTCCAATTCTTCCAATTCAAACTGCACACCATCTATATAAACCTCACTTAAAAATTGCATCATTTTTTGTTGAAAAATAAGCTGCTTATTTTTAGAGAGATTTCTATAAAACAGAACATTATCCATTAATAATCTGTGCCAATGCTCTGGAAATGACTTTACACTATGGCGTTTCGTTTTTCTGTAAAAATGAACAGCAAAGAGAATAACCACAACTGAAATTAAAATATAAGCCATATTAAAAGGAAAGTATTAATCTACAGATTCAGCTTTAAAGCCAACTTTTTGCAAGGTAGCCTTTACATCTTCTTCGGTTGCACCATCACTTTCAATGGTTAGGATTTTATCAGGATTAGCGGTATCCACTTCCCAACTTTCTATACCTTCTTGTTTGTTTAAAAAAGGGGTTACTTTTGATACACAACCACCACAATTGATATTTGTTTTAAATTTTAAAGTTTTCATCTTATTTGAATTTATAATTAATATTAAAGTTTTACTCGTTTAAGTCTTAAGCTATTTAAGACAACAGATACGCTACTGAAAGCCATCGCCATTCCAGCAATCATTGGGTCCAATAAAAATCCATTTACGGGATACAAAACGCCTGCTGCAATAGGAATACCAATGAGATTATAAATGAATGCCCAAAATAGATTCTGACGGATACCCAACACCGTTCTTTTTGATAGTTCCAATGCTTTTGGAATGGATTGCAAATCTGACGTTATCAAAGTCATTTTTGCGACGTCTATTGCTATGTCCGAACCTTTACCCATTGCAATACTTACATTGGCCTGCGCCAAAGCGTGGGAATCGTTTATGCCATCACCAATCATCGCTACTATCTTTCCTTCTGCTTGTAGTTTTTCAACAAAAGCCGCTTTCTCCGAAGGCATCACTTCTCCTTGGTAATTTGTTATTCCTACTTGTTTTGCGACAGCAGATGCGGTTTTATTGTTATCTCCAGTAAGCATATAGACCTCAATGCCTCTTTCTTGAAGCGTTGCTATGGCTTTTTTTGAAGTTTCCTTAATCTTGTCAGCAATGGCGAGTATCGCCAGCACTTGTTTTTCATTGCCAAAGAAAATGACCGTTTTAGCCTGCTCTTCGAGACTTTCTGCCGTTTGCATTAGGGAAGCGTCGATTTGAATATTCTTTTCAACCATTAGCTTATGATTTCCAACATAGTATTTTGAACCATTCTCTGATTGCGCTTTTACGCCTTTTCCTGTAATGCTTTCGAAGGAAGTAATTTCAGCTTTTTCAATATTTTCATCCTTTAAGTGGTTGACTACAGCCCCTGCCAAGGGATGTTCTGATTGTGCTTCGATAGCCAAAAGAATTTTTTTGTATTCATTGCTATTTTCAAGTTTATCCTTCCAAAGCATATCAGTTACTAATGGTTTTCCTTCTGTAATCGTACCCGTTTTATCAAGAATGACTGCATTCACTTTATAACCGAGTTCCAAACTTTCGGCATCTTTTATAAGAATATTGTTTTCTGCTCCTTTACCGATACCCACCATAATAGCTGTAGGGGTTGCTAATCCTAAAGCACAGGGACAAGCAATAACCAACACTGCTACAGAAGTCAATAAGGCTTGCGAAAAACCATTATCGCCTCCAACTGACATCCATACTATAAAGGTGACGATGGAAATTCCCATTACTACGGGTACAAATATGCCCGCAATCTTATCAACCAGTTTCTGAACAGGTGCTTTGCTTCCTTGGGCTTCCTGAACCATTTTAATGATTTGGGACAATAAGGTTTCTCCACCTACTTTTTCGGCAGTAAATTGAAAACTCCCTTTTTGATTTACCGTGCCTGCAAATACCTTTTCATCCTTTATTTTTTCAACAGGAACAGGTTCTCCCGTAATCATACTTTCATCTACATACGAGCTTCCTTTAGATACTTCTCCATCCACAGGAATCTTTTCTCCCGGACGCACTAAAATGGTCTGACCTACTTGCACAGACGAAATAGGAATTTCCTTTTCTTCACCATTCTCAATAATTTTCAGCGTTTTAGGCTGTAATCCCATCAGCTTTTTAATGGCTGAAGATGTATTTGTCTTTGCCTTTTCCTCCAATAGTTTCCCCAAGGAAATAAAGGTTATAATTACAGTTGCTGCCTCGTAATACACGTGAGGCTCAATACCACGACTCAACCAAAATTCAGGAAAAAAAGTGTTGAACACACTAAACAGAAAAGCTATTCCTGTGCTCAAAGCTACCAAGGTATCCATATTCGCCTTACCGTGTTTGGCTTGCTTGAAAGCATTGATAAAAAAACTACGACCGAACCAAAAAAGAATTGGAAAAGTCAACACCAAAGAAATCCACTTACCTGGTTCCCATTGCATAAAAAACATTCCTAATACAAAAATGGGAAGGGTAAGTATGGCCGACCAGATAGTACGGTTTTTTATGTCTTGATAATTTTTTTGCTGTAGTTCTTGTTGTACTTCTGAAGGATTCTCCGCATCAATGATAATGTCATAACCAACATCGCGAAGTGCATTTTGAAGTTGATTAGGACTCAACTCTTTGTCGTATTCTACAAGAACAGAACTGTTCGCAAAGTTTACGCTTGCATCAATTACGCCATCTGTGTGTTTTAAAACGGATTCAACGCTTGCTGCGCAAGATGCGCAGGTCATACCTGTAACTGGGAATGATTCTTTTATTCCCTGTTTATGGTTCTTTTCTTTGGTTTCAAATATGTTGATAGTTTCCATAATCGCATTCTTATTTGTACAGTACAAATTTCAGGATTAAAGGACTTTAATGTGTTACGTTATATGCTGAATGATTTGTAGAATTTGCTGAATTCGTTTCATTTATTGCAAAAGCATTGCATCTAAATATAGATAAAGTACTTTAGGAATTTTAAGAACAGTACAAAGCAGATTAACACGATAACAATGATTACAATACTAATCCAAATTATTTTATCTTTTTTTGTGGTATTGTTATTTGATAATTTACTTACCTTCTTATTTCTTTTATTTCTCTGTTTTTGATACATCGTTTTTGATTATTTCCATTTCATCTTCTGCAATCGCACAGCGTTTAAAATAGCCAACAAAGCCACTCCCACATCCGCAAATACAGCTTCCCACATTGTCGCCAGACCGCCAGCACCCAAAACAAGTACCACAGCTTTTACTCCAAAAGCAAGCGCAATATTTTGATATACAATACTTCTGGTTGAACGACCTATTTTAATAGCTTTTGCAATTTTGCTCGGTTGGTCTGTTTGTATTATAACATCTGCGGTCTCAATGGCGACATCGCTACCTAAACCACCCATTGCAATACCTACATCACTTGCTGCCAATACTGGTGCATCGTTTATACCGTCTCCAATAAAGGCTACTCTTCCGTCATTTTCGGACATCAGCTTTTCGACTTCGTTCAATTTATCTTCTGGCAACAATCCGCCTTTTGCGGTATCAATGCCCATTTCTTTTGCGACTTGTTGCGTAATGGAATCCTTATCGCCCGAAAGCATTATGATTTTTGAAATACCAGATTCCCGAATTTGTTTAATGGCTTCGTGTGCATCATCCTTTAACTCATCTGCAATGATTACATAGCCTGCAAATTTGCCTTCAATGGAAACCATCACGATAGATTCTACAATGCTGTCGGTTTCAGATAGAACTTCGATATTGTTTGAAATCATCAATGCTTTATTCCCAACCAATACGGTTTTGCCGTTTACTGTTCCTTTTAAGCCTTTTCCTGCTATTTCAGTTACTTTGGTAGCTTGAAAATCTTCGCCATCGGCTTTATATTCCATAATTGCCTTGGCAATGGGATGAGTGGATTGTTCTTCCATCGCCATTAGGTATTTCATAAATTCAGGTTCTTTCCAACCAATGGCTTTTATTTCTTTGATTTTAAAAACACCTTTAGTTACGGTTCCTGTTTTGTCCATTACCAAAGTATTTATCTTGGTCATTGCATCTAAAAATGAAGCACCTTTAAATAATATTCCATTTTTTGAAGCTGCTCCCAATCCACCGAAATATCCTAATGGAATTGAAATCACTAACGCACAAGGACAAGATATTACCAAGAATATTAATGCTCTGTATAACCAATCTCTAAATATATAATCATCTACAAAAAAGTAAGGTATAAAAGTAACACCAATAGCTAAAAACACTACAATTGGTGTGTAGATACGAGCAAACTGTCTGATGAATAATTCTGTTTTAGATTTACGTGCTGTTGCATTTTGAACCAAGTCTAATATTCTCGCAATAGAACTGTCTTCAAACTTATTGGTTACCTCAACTTCAATAACGCTTTCCAAATTAATACTACCCGCGTAAACCTTTGCTTCTTTTTGAATGGAATCTGGTTTGCTTTCTCCTGTTAACGCAGCTGTATTTAAAGATGCTTTTTCGGATAATAAAATGCCATCCAATGGAATTTTTTCACCTACACGAATTTGAATTTTCTCTCCAATATTGACAACTTCAGGCGAAACACTTTTATAATCTCCCTCACGAAATACATTGGCTTCTTTAGGTCTAACATCTAATAATGCTTTTATATTTCCTTTTGCACGATTTACAGCAGCACTTTGAAATAATTCGCCTACTGCATAAAATAGCATTACTGCAACACCTTCGGGATATTGGCCAATTACAAATGCACCAATGGTAGCGATGGACATTAAAAAGAACTCTGTAAAAAAGTCGCCTTTTTTAATGCTTTCCCATCCTTCTTTGATTACTGGAAGTCCAACAGGTAAATAAGCGGCACCATACCAAATAATTCGTATCCCATCTTTAAAAAAAGGCATATCAAAATAATCCAGTATTATACCAATAATAAGCATTGCAAAACTTATAATGGCGGGAATATAGACCTTGAAGTTATATGATGAAGCACTGTGATTGTGTCCATCATCGTGGTTATGCTCTTTTTCCGAACTTGGTTTTAAATCTCTTAAATTAACTTTCTTTTTTTTCATGATTAAGCTATTGTGTTTTGCTTTTAAAAGCTTTGATGCTAAATATTATTGTTTATCCAATTTTAACACTAATTGTGCAAATTGCACCTCTATGGTATCATCGATACCCTCTATTAAGGAATCCAACCCCGTATTTGAAACCAATAATTGTCCAGATGCGCTTATCAGGCAGGACATACTTAATCCTTGTTCTATATGGGTAATGGTTGCTTTAAATTGTGATTTAAAAGATTTCCCTTGATAAGTAATAACTATTAGCCAATTAAATTTGATAGGGTCGTGCCGTTTTGACAAAAAATCCTGTGATGGAATTGTACCAGTAAACCGAAGCATTAATGGGTCTTCCTGTTCTTGTAAAATGGCATTGATTTTAGAACTATTTGTTGATAAAGATTTGAGGTCAAGGACGCCGTTTACGACTTTGGAATCATAATCAAGATATAGTGCCAATTTATGGCTTTCTGCCTTGATGGGTTTATCATCAACCAAAGTCATCATCATAATATGACCTTCTTCAGTTGTATAAACTTTTTGGGCGTTTACCTTATAATAACTAACCAACAAGATTATTAAAAAACAATGTTTAATATTCATAATTCCCATCTTTACTTGTATAATTAAAAAAAGCAGCTTCTACTTTTGCTTTTAATGCTATTAATCATTTTGCCTTAAAAAAGCATCATAAAAGCTGCCTGCTATTAATTAAGTTTTCACTTAATATATTTTAAATAAAAAATTTCGCTCTTTCCTGTAACGATTTACCGCTACTTGTTATCTATATCCTTTTTTCTTTTACCGAAATAATAAATCAGCGCAACACTTGCACCTAATAAACCAAACAGCGTGTTCTCAAAAATTTGATTTCCATTGATATTCAAAATTTCAATGACATTGTTTATTAAATATTGCCACCAATTAATTTCATAATTCTGTCTGCTAAACGTGAAAATTGTTACCCCAAAAGGTTGAAGGATAAAAACACCTACTGCAAACCCAATTAAAATGGTAATAAGAATGTTTTTTTTATTCATCGCCTGTCTTTTACGGTTATAAACTTTACTGGCTTTCAATCCAATTTTTGGCGTCTTCCTTTTGGTCTAAATTGAAATACTTAATTTCTGCGTTGGTAAAAGGCTTCATAAATTGGGTTATCCAATTCTGCCATTTTTTATCTCCAACCATAGCAATCTTTTCATAGTCCCTGGCGTGGGCTGTGTCCATTTTAAGGTCTTCCCATAAACCAGGTAAATCCCAACCCGTGAAGTTGTCCATCTCAAAATACCAACGGACTTTCATTCCCTTGTCCAGTATGGCGTGGATAAGTGGATGGATTTTTTCTATATCTTCTTTTCTCAATTTGCCCGAAGCTTTTGTTGCAACAATATTTTTTTCTTTTAATTCGATTATCTGTAACATTTTATATAGTTTTTAATTGATAATTATCCTTCTAAATCGTAAAACCATTCTTCCGCCCTTATGATGCCTTCCGATAAAGCTTCTTTTGCTGAAATATCTTTTTTTTCAATTAGTTATTTTGCTATGGACAGGGCTTTTTTACGGACAATAGGATTTAAGGCATCTAGGTCAGTTTTAAAATCTTCGAACATCCAATCCATAGCTTCATTTTAATGGTTAAAAAGTTCCTTTTCTTTTTCAGGGTCTATTTCATCCTTTGACTTTTTGTCCAAAAAATAATCAAGCACAATACCCACGATAATAGCACCTACGAACGCTGCATAAACCTGCCAATTAAATTGGATTATCAGTGATAGACTTATAAGTATCGCCAAAATGGGTAAAATCGGCACTCGTCTTATAGCCAAAGGAACTTTAAATGGTCGTTCTTGCTCTGGTGCTTTAAACCGAAGCACGATAAGTGCGACATTTACGGCAACAAAAACAAGCAAAGCACCCAATGACGACATTCCTGCAACAATCTTAATATCGCCCAACAATAAAAATCCGGCAACTGCTGCCATAACTATAATGGTAGTGACCCACGGTACTTTCTGTGCATTGGTTTTGGTCATAAACTTTGGAAGTTCGCCCACGCTTGCCATTCCAAAAAGCAATCTACTTATGGATATGATACCACTAAAAGCAGCATTAGCCGTAGCAAAAAGTGCAGCAATAGCCAATACCACAGGCAACCAATTGTTGAGATTGGAAGCTGCAAGCGATAGTGGCGAATCCACATTTGCCAAAGCGGAAGGGTCTGCAATGTTCAAAACCGTAAAAGCAATAAATAAGTAAATTGTAGTAGTTATTACCATAGTCATTAAAAATGCGCGGGGTATTGTTTTTCCCGGGTTCTTAACTTCCGAACCCAAAGCTGCCATATGTTCAAAACCGGTATAGATAAAGAACAATGTAGCTGTGGCCGCCAAAGTTCCAGAAATCGATTCCACCTGAAAGAATTCTGCTTTGGGTGGACCAGTTTCCAAAAGCCCAAATACTATCAATAATAACAATCCCAAAAGTTGAATGCTGACCATAATAATATTTGCTGTCGACGATTTTGTGATGCCTGTAATACTAATTAATGACAACACCAATAAAATGCCATAACTTATTAGAAGAGAGGGCATATTAAAAAACGTATTGAAATATCCCGAAAAGGCAAGTAGCACCGCTGCAATTGTGGCCGAACTATGAAACGCAATCGTCCAACCTGTTAGAAACGATGGAATGTCGATTTTTGGAAACGCTTTCCGTACAAAAATGAATTCCGCACCGGCGTTGGGATAGGTAGAGGATAACTCTGCATAGGACATTGCCGAGACACTTGCTGCAATGGCAGCAAAGATAAAACTTAACCAGAGGTCTGTTCCCGCTTGTCCAGCTGCTGCGCCGATTACCGTGTAAATTCCTGCGCCCACAATGGTGCCAACGCCATAAAAAGTGAGTCGAAGTGTTCCCAATGATTTTTTTAATTCTGCCATATTTTTTAGTTAAAGAGGGTGAAAGAAACCTGAACTGGACCATTGGGCGCAAGGGTTCAAGGTTCAAGTACTCCCACCTGTTATTTTTTCCTGCATTTTTCACATATTCCTTTCAAAACCAAGTTCACATCGTTCACTTCATAATCGTCTGGCAGGCTTTCTTCCGATATTTTATTTGGTAAACAGATGGTTTTCCTACAAACGGTACAATGAAAGTGCATATGTAAATCTGTACCGTATTTACCTTTGGCATTTTCATCAGAAATCGCATATTTTGCCACTCCGACCCCATCATTAATCTGATGAATCAACCCTTTATCCTCAAAAATCTTGAGATTGCGATAAAAGGTAGTTCTGTTTGCTGTTTTATTGGTTTCGCTCTTTTGAACAAACGCCTTTTTCAAATCGGAAAAGGACATGGCACTTTGTTTCCTTTTCAGGAACTTGTATATCTTCGACCACATTTGAGTAGGTCGAATCCCTCGGTTTAAAAGTGTTTTTTCCGTCTTTGTCATTTTTAGCATTGATTCAAAAAGCAATCTTTTTTACTAAATTTATTTTTTATACGCTAAAAGCCTTAAGGCATTGAATACCACAAGTAGTGTTGAGCCTTCGTGGACTACCACCGCAATACCGATATTGGCAAGCCCAAAAATGGTTGAGGGTATAAGCAGGGCAACAATACCAAGACTGACCCAAAGGTTTTGCTTGATAATGGTCTTTGCCTTCCTGCTCAAACCTATGGCAAAGGGCAGGGTTTCCAGTTTATCGGCCATTAGGGCAATGTCAGCTGTTTCCAATGCCACATCACTGCCCGCTGCACCCATTGCGATACCTACGGTGCTGTTTGCCATTGCAGGGGCATCGTTCACACCGTCGCCTACCATTGCGACTTTGGATTCCTGTTCTTTTAATTTTTTAATGGCATCTACCTTTTCCTCTGGCAACAGGCTTCCCCAGGCATCGGTCAACCCAATTTCTTTAGCAACGGCATCGGCAACCTTTTGATTATCGCCAGTTAGCATTATCATCCGCTTAATACCGATTTCCTTTAATTTTTTAAGGGTTTCCTTGGCCGCTTCCCGTGGGGTATCCATCAGGGCGATGATACCTATATATTCTTTGTTCCTTCTTATGAGCATTGTGGTATTTCCACCACCTTCAAGTTCTTTTACTTTATTCGATATATCTTCGGATGGTTTTGCTTCATCGAGGTCTTCATACAAGTCAAGGTTTCCTATATAGATTTTATCCTTGCCCAAAGAAGCTTTGATACCTTTTCCGAGAACCGCTTCCAAATCTGACGCATCGGTAATATCAGTACCTTTCAGACGCTCTTTCCCATCCCTTACGACGGCTTTGGCCAAAGGGTGGTCGCTCAAGTTTTCAACGGCAACGGCTATCTTTAACAGTTCATTTTCTTCAATATTCCCCAGTGGTACTACTTCGGTAAGTTTGGGCTTGCCTTCGGTAAGTGTGCCCGTTTTATCAAAAGCCAAAGCGGTAATGACCCCTAAATCCTCAAGCGGTCGCCCACCTTTGATAAGTACACCGCCCCGTGCTGCCCGTGCCACACCGCTTAATACCGCACTTGGTGTTGAAATGGCGAGTGCACAAGGGCTGGCGGCTACCAATACTGCCATTGCACGGTAAAAACTGGCACTAAACGGTTCATCAATGACCAAAAAGGCAAAGAGTAGGATACCAACCAATATCAGTACGGATGGTACAAAGTATTTTTCAAACTTGTCGGTCAAAAGTTGGGTGGGGGATTTTTGGGTCTGTGCCTCGTTGACCAATTTGACCAGTCGGGACAGCGTAGAGTCTTTGGCTTCTTTGATTACCTTTATTTCCAAAGTATTATTACCGTTGATAGTTCCGGCAAAAACGCGGTTTTCGTCCTTGATATCATCGTCTGCCGAATAGTCCTTGCCCGTATCTTCCACAGGAATTTTGTCCACAGGTACACTTTCCCCTGTGATAGGTGCTTGGTTGACACTGCTTTTTCCATTGACCACAACACCATCGGCAGATATTTTACTGTTGGGTTTGACCACAATGATATCGCCAATACTCAATTCCTCAATTCCAACTTCTTCGGTCTTGCCATCTTTTTTGAGCAATGCTGTTTTTGGTGCTAAATCTGCCAGTGCCGCAATGGACTTTCGGGCCTTTTCCATTGCATAATGTTCAAGGGCGTGCCCCAAACTAAACAGGAACAATAACAATGCACCTTCTGCCCATTCTCCCAGAATGGCTGCACCAATGGCGGCAACCAGCATTAAGAAGTCAATTTCAAAACCGCCTTTGGCAACCGTCTGTACTGCTTCCTTGGCCGTAAAGAAACCACCGAAAAAGTAAGCACCAATGTATAAAGTAAGACTGACCCAATCTGGGATGGATTCCACATAGGAAAGGCCGAAACCTATTCCGAGAAGTGCCCCACAGATAATGGAAAAAATAAGCTCCGTATTTTTACCGAAAATACCACCGTGGGCGTGCTCTTCTCCTTCCTCGTGGGTCTCGCCTTCTTTGTGCTCGTGTCCCTCGGTGGAAGTTTGCTCTTTAGTCTCTTCCTTCTTTGAACGCTCTTGTTTTTTGGATGCTTCGGTGTAATCATTTTCGTTTGAAGCACTGCGTTGAACCTGAAGGTCTTCCTTTTCAATTTGTTTGCTTATTTCATCAAAATTTGTTTGCTTTTTATCAAACTCAAGTCGTACCATTCCAGAGCCTGAAACGGAAGCTTCCAAAACTCCATTGATTGCCAAAAGGCTTCTCTCTATGGAACGAGCCTGTCTTGTGTGTCTGATTCCTTTAACTTCAATGAGCAAATGCCCGTATTTTTCGGTAATCTCGGCACCAGTACTTTCGGCGAGGGATTGAATGCGGTCAATGGAAATGATATCTGGGTCATAATGAAAACAGAGCTTTGGCACATCAGCTCCGTTTGCATCGGCAATGTGCACTTTTTCGATGCCCTCTTTAGCTTGTAGTTTTTGAATAAGCCTTTCAACACAAGAATCTTTTTCGTTAGGAACTTGCGGAAGGATGACCGGTATTTTTAGTTGTAGTTTTTCCATTTTTTATTTTTATTTTATCCACTCTTTGGCATCGTCTTTTTCTTCGGTCTTATAAAATTTTATATGAGCTTCTGAAAAAGGAAGCAATACCTCGGTAAATTGCTCTTGCCATTTAACGCTGCCCACCAAAGCAACTCGCTTTAAATGCTTTTCATTCGGAAGGTATAATTCAATTCCCTTCCAGTATGTCTCTGCTGCCCAACCTTCAAAATTTTGCATTTCAATGTACCAGAACACTTCCTGATATGCATTTATGTGTTCTGTTAAGACCGGTATCAAGTTTTCATAATCCTTGGCATCCAGCTTATTCTCTGCTACCATATATACAGTAGCCTCTTTTTTATAGATTGTTATCATTGCTCACTATTTATAAATGATAATTGAATTTAAAAACCAAACGTTTAATCCAAATTGCCACTGCATTTTTCGCAAATACCCTTTACCACCAAGTTAATGTCCTCCGTGATATAGCCATCAGGCAAGTTGATGTGAGGGATTTTATGCTCTGTTAAACAGACCGTTTCATTACAATTGTTGCAATGAAAGTGCAAATGAAGGTCGTTGCCGACCTCGCATTCACAATTTTCTTCGCAAAGGGCGTATTTTATAACCCCTGTCCCATCCTCGATTTGATGCACAATCCCTTTTTCTTCAAACGCTTTCATAGTCCTAAACAGGGTACTTCTTTCACTGATCTTAAAATCTTTTTCCAAATCGCCAAGGCTGATGGCAACATTCAACTCTGCCAACCGCTTATAGGTCATAAGGCGCATAGCTGTAGGTCGTATTCCTTTGCTTTCTAAAAATTGAACTATTTTTTCCATTTGTTTAGAAAGAGAATTACAGGTCGTAACGTTTTAAGGAATCTCCTGTTTTAATGTGAAACGCATCTTCTATATTAGCTATATAAATTATACCATCTCCAGGCCCGTCGGTTTTGGCGTTGGCTATAATTGTTTCAATGGCCGCTTGGGCTTCCTCATTTTGACAGACCAATTCCAATTTGACCACTGGACTATCTGTTACGTGAAAATCCAGCGACGGTCTGGCACCTTTTGCCTTGAACGCGCCCGTGCCTTCTGCTTGTGAAAGGGTCATACTTTCAAATCCATTGTCAGAAAGTGCTTCAATGACTCTTTGGATTCGGTTCGGTTTTATAAATGCTTTTATTTCTTTCATATTATTAACTTTTTAAATTTTTAATCAATTTTGAACCGAGTCTGTTTTATAATTTTTAACTAACTAATTAAGACGATAAACAAACTCGGAATCAAAACCTTTGATTATTATTGAATTAATGTCCGTGTTCCAGTTCGCCCTTTATCATTTCAGAAGACAGGTTATAAGCTCCGTTTATGACCACTTTGGCATCGGTTGAAACTTCGGCAGGCAGATTGACTTCAACAAAGCCTAAATCAGTAATACCAACCGTTACGGGTATCATTTTGAATTTCATTTTGCCTACTTCCATTTCCTCATCTTCATCCAAGATAAAAATAAAGGATTGCTCGCCTTCCTTTATAATGGCGGCTTCCGGAACGGCAAAACCCTTTTTCTCGCCCTGCACTATGCGCCCTTCTACATACATACCTGGCAAAAGATTTTTATCCTTGTTTTCTATATCAGCAAGAACTTCTATGGCTTTTGGGTCTGTCTCAAAAGTTTTACCTATAGACCGAACGGTTGCTTTAAGCAGTTCATCTGGGCGAGAGGCCGTGGAAAAATATATCTGTTGTCCTTTCTGGATTTGCTTTATGTCCTTTTCATAGACTTTGAAGTTTACATAAATTTTTGAATTATCGCTTATCGAGAACATTTTGGATTGTTGTGCCACGTAATCGCCAAGGCTAATCATTACTTCATCCACATAACCACTTATGGGTGTGGTAATGGGAACTGCGGAATATATCTGTCCTTCCGCCACTTTTTCCGGATTAATCCCCAACAACTTCAATTGGGCCCTCAAACCATTGACGCTGGATGTTGTGGAACGAAATTTTGATTGAGCCATTTGAAATTCCTTTCCCGAAGAAACGCCTTTGTCATAAAGCGTCTGCTTGCGTTCAAAATCCTGTTTCAAAAAGACCAGTTCGTCATTTTTTTCCTGATAGTCCTGTTGCATTGCAATGATATCCGGGTGTTCTATATATGCCAGCACTTGACCTTTGCTTACGTTATCTCCGGGTATTACTTTTATGGCACTCACATTTCCACCAACAAACGGGCTTATGTTCGCCTTGTCCTGTGGGAAAAGCTCCAGCGTTCCCGTTACCTTAATGTTGTTCCCTAAATTGCGTTCCTCCAAAGGTTTCATTTCCAAACCTATGGTTTCGGCCTGTTGCTTTGTAAGTTCCACAACGCCTTCTTCCTCGCTGTGACCTTCTTCTTCTCCTTCATTGTGGCCTTCATCGCCGTGTGCATCTTCCCCAGCTTCATTGGTTTTTGATACGCCTTCGGCTTCGTTATGCCCAAGTTCAGATTTTGGGGCATCATTACAACTCATAAACATAAGTGTAAATAATACGGTACTTACTAATAATATATTCTTCATTTTTCTTTTTTTAAGATTATAAATTGCCCAATTGATATTGTATCTCAATGGATTGTTGGTTAAACTGGTTTATGTATTGCAAATGGTTTTGTTTTATCCTGATGGCACTGTTGAGAATTGTGATATAATTGACATAATCTATTTCGCCTTCCTTGGATGCCAATTGCGCTGTGGTAATTTGCTGTTCTGCCAACAATAGTGCGCCTTCTTCGTAATATTGCAAAATCTTCTTTGTTTTTTCAAGGGATTTGGTCAATTGCGACACGCGACTTTCTGTAACCGCCTTTTGCTCCAAATATTGATTCTCTGCTACCATTGCGTCTGCCTTTGCTGCTTTTACCCTTGACTTCTGCGGAAAAAACCATAGCGGAATGCTAATACCCGCCTGATAGGTGTTGAAGCCTGAAACATCATCTACAACCTGCCTGCCATACGATAAGCTGAATTTCGGCAGGAATTGTGATTTCTCAACACCCACATTTGCCTTGCTTACTTCGGCATTTTGCAACGCATATTGCAACATTGGGTTATTGGCCACCGAAGTGGAATCTAACATTGCCATAAAATCCAATGTTTTGTATGGTTCACTAATCGTTTCAATGGATTCATCCGTTCCCAAATATTGTTTTAAGGCACGTTTGGCTATTTCAATATCATCAAAGGCTTGTTGCCTTAATACTTGAATCTGTTGAAATTCTGAAGAGGCTGAAATAAATTCCAACTTACCTGTTTCTCCCGTATCATACCGAAGTTGGGCAGCGGTCTTAAAATTGGTATAAATACTGTCCAATTGGTCTGCAAAACGCAATTGTGCCTTGTAATAATTAATTTGGTCATACGCCTGCATCACATTACGCACCAATTGTTGTTCACTGGCCACATAAAACTTTTCTCCCAAGGCAATACGCTCTTTGTAAAACTTCGATTTTGAAAAACCGGAAAGCAAATCAATGTTGCCCTGTTGCACACCAACGGTTGTCTGCACTCCAGGAAGATTATTTCCATATTCTTCTTTGCCCGTGAAAACTTGAGTGCTACCAAGGTCAAAACTCGTTCCCTTTAGTGCCTTTTCCCGTTCAATAAATGCTTGGCTCTCTTTAAGTGATGGATAATTCTGTTTAGCCATAGCAATAGCCTCATCAATGGTCAAGGTCTTTGGGATTGTACCATCTTGATTGGTGTCTTGGGCAAATGAAGTACCAGAAGCCATCAAACCTCCAACCATCAATAATACGGTTACAATATTGGTTGATTTTTTAATATAACTTACATCTCCACCATTGTCCTTCTTTTCTTTTCGGGATTCCAGCCAATAATAAAGAATAGGAATAACCACCAAGGTCAGAAATGTTGCCGTAAGCATTCCTCCAATGACTACTGTCGCCAAAGGTCGCTGTACTTCTGCACCACCAGAGGTAGAAATCGCCATTGGGATAAAACCCATAATTGTTGTAATGGCTGTTAATAAAATTGGACGTAAACGTTCGTGCGTTGCTTCGTATATACGTTTTTTTAAATCTGTCATTCCACTGTCTTTTAATTCATTGAATTTGTTTATGAGTATGAGTCCGTTTAATACGGCAACTCCGAAGAGCACGATAAACCCGACTCCGGCAGAAATACTGAAAGGCATTCCACGAATCAACAAAACGAAAACACCACCAATGGTCGCCAAAGGCACTGCCATATAGATCATCAAGGCCTGTGTAACTGAATTTAAAGCAAAGTAAAGCAGAACAAATATTGTTAATAGAACGATTGGAACTACAATCATCAATCGGTCTGAAGCACGTTGAAGGTTTTCGAAAGAACCTCCGTAGGTTACAAAATAACCTGGTGGCAGTTTCACGTCCGTTTCCAATTTTTGTTGAATTTCCTCGACCATCGATTTTACATCGCGCCCACGAACATTGACCCCTACCGAAATACGACGGGAGGTATTGTCCCTTGAAATCTGCATCGGACCTGGCTTATAGCTGATATCTGCAACCTCCTTTAAAGGTACTTGTGCACCGTTTGGCAGGTCTATGAAAAGGTTTTTTAAGCTATTGATGTCTTGTCGATATTCCTCTGCCAAACGAATGACCACATCGAATCGTTTTTCCCCTTCAAAAATGACTCCTGCCTGTTCTCCAGAAAATGAAGCACTTACATAATCATTCAGCTTGTCAACGGTTACACCGTATTGTGCCATTTTTGCCCGGTTATACACCACTGTCATTTGTGGCAAACCGCTTGTAGCTTCTACATTGAGGTCAGCCGCTCCGGGAACGGTTCTGATGACCGCTGCGATTTCCTGTACCTTGTCTGCCAAAACGCCTAAATCTTCTCCGTACAGTTTGATTGCCACGTCCTCACGAACCCCTGTAAGCAATTCATTAAAACGAAGTTCTACAGGTTGGGTAAACACGAAATTTACGCCGGGAACTACTGAAATTTTTTCCTGTATTTTTTCTATCAGTTCTTCTTTACTATCTGCGGAAGTCCATTTACTCTTATCTTTTTCAAGAATAATATAACTATCGGCAATATCCATAGGCATCGGGTCTGTCGGTATTTCGGCCACACCAATCCTAGAAACTACTGTTTTTACTTCCGGAAACTCATTGATTAACTTCTGAAGTTTCTCTGAAGCCTCAATAGATTCTGTAAGACTGCTCCCCGGTTTTATCAATGCTTGAAATGCAATATCGCCTTCATCAAATTTAGGGACAAATTCTGCTCCCATATTGCTGAAAATAAATCCTGAAATCAAAAGCAAGGAAACCGCGCCTATAACCACACCTGCCCGAAAGCGAAGTGCAAAATTTAATATAGGCAGATAGATACGATTCAGAACATCCATAATTTTATCACTGAACCTATCAATCTTGTTTTCAAACTTGGCGAACCAACTATTTTGATTTTTAGCAGGTTTTAAAAATAATGATGACATCATTGGCACGTAGGTAAGACAAAGGATAATCGCTCCTAAAACGGCAAAACCAAATGTAAATGCCATTGGCCGGAACATTTTCCCTTCCACACCGGTCAAAAAAAGAATCGGTGTAAAAACTATAAGAACAATTAGTTGACCGAAGAAGGCAGAATTCATCATTTTACTTGAAGAATCATAGGCGATTTCATCCATTTCAGCTTGGTTGATGGCGGTTGTGGATTTTTTCATCCGTTGATGAATGTGGAAAACCGCTCCTTCCACGATAATCACCGCTCCATCTACAATAATTCCAAAATCGATCGCACCCAAGGACATTAAATTTGCCCAAATGCCAAATTGTTTCATCAAAATAAATGCAAATAATAGACATAAAGGGATTATCGAAGCTGCTATCAAGCCACCACGGAAGCTTCCCAAAAGTAAGACCAAAACAAATATGACGATTAGGGCTCCTTCTATTAGATTGTTTTTAACGGTACTTGTGGTTGCCTCAATAAGTTCACTTCGGCTTAAAAAAGCATCAATATAAACACCTTCCGGCAGGGATTTTTGAATTTCTACAATACGCTTTTCCACATTTTCAATCACGTCGCCTGGGCTTTCGCCTTTCAGCATTAAAATTTGTCCACCTACGGATTCGTGACCGTCTTGGGTAAATGCACCATAACGCACTTGGTTTCCGTAGCCCACTTTTTCGGCAACGTCCCTTACCAAGACAGGGCTTCCATTTTGAGTGGTCACAACCGTGTTTTCCAAATCGGCGATACTTCGAGCCAGCCCTTCGCCACGGATAAAATTGGCTTGGTGGTTTTTTTCAATGTAAGCACCACCGGTATTAGCATTGTTCACTTTAAGAGCTTCAAAAACCTGATTCATTGTAATGCCAAAACTTTTTAGTTTATCAGGATTTATGGCAACTTCATATTGTTTTACATAACCTCCAAAAGCATTGACCTCGACTACGCCTGGCACTAAAGCCATTTGGCGTTTTACAATCCAATCTTGGATGGTACGAAGCTCCATTGCGTCATATTTGTCTTCATAGCCTTCTGTCACTTTTAAGGTATATTGAAAAATTTCGCCCAGACCTGTTGTTATGGGTGCCATAAAAGGTGTGCCAAAACCTTCGGGGATTTCTCCGGCAACTTCGGTTAATTTCTCCTGTACCAATTGCCGTGGCAGATAAGTGCCTGCCTCGTCCTTAAAAACAATG
This sequence comes from Bizionia sp. M204, assembly GCF_023205095.1. GTDB lineage: Bacteria > Bacteroidota > Bacteroidia > Flavobacteriales > Flavobacteriaceae > Algorimicrobium > Algorimicrobium hallyeonense. The sequence continues at coordinate 1,291,399 of NZ_CP046242.1, forward strand.
GTAACCACGGACAGCCCAAAACGGGATACTGAACGCAGCTCGATGACGTCAGGAAGATTGGCCATTGCCAATTCTACGGGATAGGTAACAAATTGTTCTATATCTTCTGTCCCCAAGTTTGGGGCCACGGTTATTACCTGTACTTGGTTGTTTGTTATATCGGGTACAGAACCCAAGTTTATAGTGGCCATAGACCAAATGCCCGTACCAACAAGTGCCACTATAAATAAGCCAATAATAAATTTATTATTAATGGAAAATGAAATGATTTTGTTAATCATAGAAAAAGTATTAATTCAGTTTAAACCTCGCAATGCAATTAGATGCAATGCGTTTATAATGGGATGCTTACTTTGAAAAGCATCACGTAAGGATATAGCTATCCTTAAAAAACTGAATTATACTTTAGGGGGTTGGAAAAGCGATTCCAGATATCTGGAAGTGAAGTTTACTTTATGTAAGGTAAACTGTTTTTTCCCTTCAAACTTTAGTTGATTGGTTAAAGCCGAATTGTTGTTCGCAATAATTAATACTAGAGGGTGACAACATTGATGATGGGAATGGACTGGTGTATTCTCCTTATCTGGGTTATTATGATGCCCTTCATTTTTTGCATCATTGTCAATGTAATCTTCAACTACATATTCAAGGAAAGAGTCTCCATAAACTTTATGGTCTTGATAATGGGTAATAATGCTTGAAATTTCTTTAATTGGCCCACAAAAATCCATATCAATGCTAATTCCCTGAAAAAAGAATAGAAGCGACATTGATATGGAAAAGAATATTTTCATAAAGTTTTACAAATATACAAATTAATCGATGCACAGGTTGTGCAAAGAAATTATCAGCAACTTTTATTTTCTTGAATCGGTGGACAGGGTATAGTTCCAAAAGAGCAATAAATACAACAGTCTCCTTCTTTTGGTTTTAATACTTTCTCGCAGTTTTCAAATTCATAAAAAGAACTGGCATTCCCTTTAAAACCTTTTATTTTGAATTAACTCGCACAGCAACTTAATTTAGAAACATCTTTTCCAAAGGTAATTGCTGCCAGTTTAACAGCTTCCCCTAAAGTTAAATATGGATAAAAACTTTCTGCCAAGTCTTTTACAGTGATTCCAAATTTAATAGCCATACTTAATTGTTGGATGAGTTCGCCACCTTCTGTTGCTATGACTCTTGCGCCTATTAATTTATCGGTTTCAGTGTTGCGCATCAGTTTTATGAACCCTCTGGTATCTTGCGCTGCCAATGCTCTTGGAACGTGAATTAAATCAAGTTTACTGACTTCAAAAGGAATTCCCTTTTTTTCTGCTTCCAATTCGTCCATACCTGCTCCTGCAATTTGAGGGTCTGTAAATACTACCCAAGGTAAAGATGAATAATCCAAAATGGTTTTTGATAATGAAAATGCGTTTTGTACTGCTGCACTGCCTTCGGTTGCTGCTGTATACACAAATGCTGGTGTATTGGTAACATCTCCTGCTGCGTAAATATTGGAAATATTAGTTTCCATTTTTTCGTTAACTAAAATATGTCCTTTTTCTGTCAGGTTTAAGTCAATATTCTTAAGACCTAATTTAGATGTATATGGTTTTGTTCCTGTAGCTACGACAATATGGCCTTCTTCAATTATTTGAGTGGTAGAGTCATCAGGACATTTGCAATGAATAATAGTGTTGTCGCCATCTTTTTCAAATTTAATGGCTCTAAAATTTGGAAGGATTTCAATCCCTTCAGTTTTCATTTGTGTTTCTAAAACATCTGTAATATCGTTGGTTTGACTACGTAATGGTCTATCTGTAAATTCTATGATACGAACCTTTACTCCCAAGCGGTTATATGCCATTGCAATTTCCAAACCGATATAGCCAGCTCCCATTATGGTTAAGCTTTTTGGTTTTTCTTCTAAATCGAATAAAGATACATTCGTTAAGTAGCCTACTTTATTTAGTCCTTCAATGTTTGGAATGTTTGTTGTTGCTCCTGTTGCTATAATGATGTTAGTTGCGGTGTATGTATCTTTTCCATCTACAAGAATGGTTTTATTATCTACAAATTTTGCCCAACCTTTAAGCATTGTTAAGTTTTTGAAATCACTTACCACATCCATATATTTATGTTGCTGTAATGTGGATACTAATGCTTTTTTGTCTTTTATAATTTGAGTAAAATCAATTTCAACACCTTTGGGTTTAATTCCTTTAAAATTAGAATGTGTTGCGTGATACACTGTTTCGGCAGCTCTAATCAAATTTTTAGAAGGTACACAGCCAACATTGACACAGGTTCCTCCAAAATCTAATCCATCATTTACCATTAATGTTGTTAAGCCAATGCCTTCGGCTTTTATAGCTGCTGAAAATGCTGCTGAACCTCCACCAATAACAATTAAATCGAATTTATTCTTTTCATCATAATCTTTGGTATTTGTAACACAGCAATCTTTCTTTTTTATATCTTCAACAACTGAATAGTTACCTACATTGTTTACTGCGTTAATAACATCTTGATTGCTTATTTTATTGGTGTCATAAACAAATTTTCCTTCTCCTGTTTCGTGATTTACAATACTACTTACAATTCCGTCTTTAACGTTTAAATCTTTTTCAATATGTGATGAACACCCAGAACAAGTCATTCCGTTGATGTTTAAATTTATTATTTTATTACTCATCTTTTTCTTTATTAATTACTTTATATCCTGTTGAGTTTATTGCTTTTTCTATATCCTCTTTAGTCGTTTTTGTATTATCAAACTTCACTTCTGCGTTTGCCTTTTCATAGGAAGCATTGATTTTTACAATACCTTCTAACTCATTAACTGCGTGTTTAACGTGTTCTTCACAAGATGCACAAGTCATCCCTTTAACATCAAAATTTAATGTTTGAATAATGGATTGATTGACTATAACCACTTCTTTCTTATTATCAGGATAAAAAATATGAGCATAATAAGGAAAAGCAATTGAAACTGCTGCAAACAATGTAATACCAATTAAAAAACCTTTGGTTTGAAACCATTTTGGTTTTGCATCAACTTCACAACCACAATCATCGGCATTTTTTGGTTTTAAATAATTATACCAGGCATAGCCAATTGCGATTATAGCTAAACCAATTAAATATGGTCTAAATGGTTCCATCCAAGATAGTGCAGACGCACTTCCTCCAACGCCAGCAATTAATGCTATAACAGGTGGTATGCAACAAGAAGATGCTGCTACAGCAGCAAATAAACCTGTGTATGTTGCATTTTTTGATGTTTTTTCTGTTTTCATTTCTTTATAAATTATGCTGTTTTTCTAATTAATTCTATTGATTTAAAAATGCTACTAAATATCTCTGTTTCATCTCTATTTAAAGAATAGTAAAGCGTTTGACCATCGCGTCTTGAATTGATTATTCCTGCATCTTTGATTTTGCGTATATGTTGTGAGATTGCCGGCATACTCATTTTTAGAATATCTGCTAAATCACAAGGGCATAGCTCATTTTCTAAATTCAATAAATAAAGAATTTTCAATCTTACATCGCTTCCGGCAATTGATAAAAGTTTTGTCATTTTTTGAAAACTTCCTTCCATTTCATCCAATGTCTCCATACAGTTTTGTAACTGCTTATGGTTGGCTTCCGCCCTTGTACAGGTTATTTCTAATTTCATAAGTTATGTTTTACAGGTGCAAATATATAATTAATTACGTAATTAAGCAAATGCTTAAATAGTAAATATCAAATAGTATTAATTATTTCAAATTAGTATAAAATTATTTATTTAAAGTACTCCTATTAAATTTCATCCAAAAATTTCCTGTTCTCACCAACAGAATTTTTAAACTGGGTAGGCGTCATTCCTGTAACTTTTTTAAACTGGTTACTTAAATAAGCAACACTACTATAATGAAGTTTAAAAGCTATTTCACTCAAGGTTAATTCATCATAAATGATGAGTTCTTTTATACGCTCAATTTTTTGATTTATAATGTATTGCTCAAACGTGATACTTTCTACTGATGAGAATAGAGAACTTAAATATTTATAATCAAGATGAATATTGTCGCCTATATAATCTGCCCATTTGAAATCGAGCTCCTCGGAAGAATGATGGATTTTATCTACAACCAATGTTTTCATTTGTTCAATAAGTTGACTTTTACGGTCGTCAATCAAACTAAATCCTGAATTTTGAAGCGCTTTGGCAAGGCCATTTTTGGACTGGGTATTTAATGCTGAAACCAATTTAACCTCTCCCAGTTTGACAGAGACATACGGTATTTCAAGTTGTTCCAAAATATTGGATACCGCCGAAATACATCTTGGGCAGACCATATTTTTAATATGGATAATCTCATTCATATAGTACTTTTTTCAAAATAATGTTGATCCAGATTTGTATAGAGAATAGTAAACAGCAGCTATTGCAGCAACAACAAAAATCAATACGATTACAAGAAAAGCTATAATTTTATCTTTTTTTGAAATATCACTTTCAGGTTGATGTTCCTTCCTTTCATTTTTTCTTCTATTTCTTCTGCTTTCACTCATTATCGTTCGCCGTGATAAAACCAAGATTGCTCTATGGTCTTATTCAGATTACTTGATTAATCCGTATTTCATTTTATTGTAATGTTGCTTTTACCTCTCCACAGGTTTTCATAGCCTCTCCATAATAAGGATTGCGCACCTCTTTTTCTAAACTTATCCAATAAGCACCCTTATTATTATCTGCCATTGGACAAAACTGAACATATATTTCTTCATTGACCCCAAAAAGCTGTATACTACTTATCATATGGGCAGAAAGATGCTTAAAATGCCCTCTTTGGATTACAATATCCGTACTGTTCTCAATGGCATTGGCAGAGGTCTTTAACTCCTTCTGAATGGTCATCCAATGGTTATGTGCTTCTTCATCAGATAACAACTTCATATCTACTTTTTTCAGGGATTGGTCTATTTGTTTTCCTGCTTTTTGTGCATTTTTGGCATCATCATTTACCAATGCATCTTTTAGAAGGATATAATCATCGAAAACCTGTTTTAACTGATTCTGAAATTTGTTTGAAACGGCAATCCTTTCCTTCATTTGAGAATGATTGGCTTCATTTGTAGTTTCTCCAGAACTTTCTTCTTGCATTCCCAAATGTCCTTCGTGACCTGTGGTTGTTTTACCACCCGATGCATTCATCATACTTTTTTTGCCTTGTAACTGTGCAGCAGCATCTACGGTAAACGTTCCGTTAGTTACTACTTCATCTCCATTCTTTAAACCTTCAAGAATGGTGTAACTATCGCCAGTAGCATTGCCTAATAAAACTTCCCTCATTTCAAAAATAGCTTCATTAGGATTCGTTTTGACATAGACTACAGAGCGTTCTCCCGTCCACATAACAGCAGTGGATGGTACAGAAACAGTATTCTCGATGCTTGTTTGCACACCCTCAATTATGCCTTCCACGAACATTCCTGGTTTAAAGAGATCCTTCTTATTTTGTAAAACCGCTCTCACAACTACCGTTCTTGTTGCAGAATTTAATAATGGGTCAATAAACGAGACTTTTGCATCAAATACTTCATTCCGATACGCATTTGTGGTTACTTTAATAGTTTGTCCTTTTTTTAACGAAGCAATTTGGTTTTCATAGGCATCAAATTCCGCCCATACGGTATTGAGATTTGCAATTTTGTATAAGGGCTGACCTTGCTTTAGATAATCCCCTTCTTCTACCATTTTCATTGTTACCGTTCCCGATACGGTTGCAAAAATTGGAAAGTTCTCTTGTACTTTTCCAGCAGTTTCTATAGCGTTAATTTGCTTTTCTGAAAGTTTCCAAAGTTTGAGCTTGTTTCTAACTGCTTTATACAATTCTGGTTGCGATTCTTTCAAAGATGATGCGGTAAGTAGCTCTTGCTGTGCCGCAACCAATTCTGGCGAATAAATAGTTGCCAAGCGTTGTCCTGCTCCAACACGCTCTCCTGTAGAATTAACGTATAGTTTTTCTATCCTTCCTCCAAAATACGTGACTTGTACGGCATTTGACTCTTCATTGGCTTTAATCTTACCAGATAATTTCAGGGAATTATTTCCCATTTGTCCTTGTCCTACAAGTGACGTTTGGATATTTGCCAGCGCCATGGCGTTATCTGTCATTTTTATTTCATTGGCATTTAGGCCATCGGCACCAGATTCGGCTGGAATTAAATCCATTCCACAAATAGGACAATCTCCTGGTTCTGGTTGCATAATCTGTGGATGCATAGAACAGGTCCACATTTGGTTAGAAGCAATTTCTTCTGAATGTTCGTGTGCGTCTTTAGCATTATTTGCGTTATCTGAAGAACCTCCACCAAATAGAAGAAATCCGCCTAACAAGCCAACAATCAACGCAACGCCTATGTAAATGATATTTTTATTCATTTTAATTTTATTTATTTGTTATTTTCCAATCGTTTTATCATTGCTTTCATTTCAGCAATTTCCTTTTCTTGTGCTTTGATAATATCATCGGCTAATTTCTTAACTTCTGGATCTTGTATATCAGCTCGCTTACTAGTTAATATGGCAATAGAGTGATGCGGTATCATAGCTTTCATCCATAATACATCTCCAATAATTGGGGCTTGGGCTCTCACAAGACCTAATGCGCCAGCAAAAAGAATAATACTACCCAAGATGATTGCTATATTCTTCTTTTTGTTTTGGTACATATTTCGCATCGCCACAAACATTATGATGGCCATAGCTGCAATACCCAAACAACTCATATAAAACCGCGTGAGACTAAAATAAACGTGATCAATTTGATACGTGTTTAGGTACATTGTAATATACATTGCAACAAAGGATGCCGCCAGCATACCTACAAATTTTGTGTATTGATTCTTCTTTTTGTGTTGATTTGAATTTTCCATTTATGTTGATTTTAGTGTTACTTATTTTGTTTCTTTTTAAAAACTTTTCTAATGGTTGGCGATAAGGTTTACCAAAGTAAAAAACCGCTTAATACCGTAATTAACAGTAATAATGAGGCTCTTTGGCAATTTCCAATAATTCTAAAGTTTGAATGGATTGCAAATTTTTAAGTTGAGCAATCCCCATTAAGTTGTTAAAAGAAATCTGTTCAGGTTCATCTTTCTTAAAATGGTTTCCGTGAATTTCATCAATTTCCGTCCTACTGAAATACAAGCTACCAATAGTCCACATCAAAAATTGAATGCCAATAAAAAGGCCTAAATAGCGATGTGTTTTTCTTATTTTAAAAGCTGTCTTTCTTTTAATCATTTTAATTTACTTCAAATGGAAATTCAATAACGACCCTCTCCCAACTCAAACTCATTGTGCCTGATGCATCGGAAGTCTTTGTTATCTTATATTCTAAATGCTCCTGAACTTCTTCGGAAATTTTAGGGGTTACTTTAAATTGTAATACATTATCCTTCTCGTCATATTCATCTTTACCGTGTTGATCCCAATTGGTATTGAAAATGATTTTCCATTCTTCCTCATTAGGAATTACAAATAATCCGTATTTGCCAGCTTTCAATTCTTTTCCTTCAATGTTTAAATCTTTATTGGTTTCTATCCAAGTCGCCATATGTGCACCAGCTTGCCAAACTTGATCGTAAGCCAATAGACCTCCAAATATCATTCTATTCCTAACACCCGGTGATGAATAGTCGATGTGGATATGTGCGTCCCCTATCATCGCCATTGCAGACGTATGTGGGCTTAATACTTTCTTTGGTGGTTTCGAGGTCGTTTCAGCTTGAGGTTGTTCCGTAATTATTTCTTTTTTTTCTTGTTTACAGGACACGAAAAGAAAAGTGCATAACAATAGGCTAATAGGAATACGTAGTTTCATAAGGTTTTATCTTTAATATTTATTTTTTATTTCGTGACGGCGAATGAATTTTCATAATTTTAATTTTTCAGAATTTATTTGTCAACGTGAATTCTATTAATGTTTGCAATACCAAAAAGCTAAAGGAAACTTCTATCATTACCAATAGTTTGCCTGCAATGGTAATAAGCCTATAAGTACTACTTGAAAGTGAGAGATAAACTTTAATAAACCAACCAAAATGTTTACCCCTCAAAACCAAGCATTCTTCACTAAACTTCTCTTCATCATAAGTTTTTAAATACCTGACATAGGAAGAGAGACTTTATATTAAAGGATTTAATCTCTCTCCCATGTTCAGGCTGCTATTAACCAAATCAACTTTTCTTTTTCAAAATTTATTGTGCCTGACACGGGAAGGTTTTAACACTAACTATTTTCCTTCCCACGACAGGACTTAACTATTCAGATATCTTTATCATCTTACAACCTTCTGTTAACTAATAACCAGAACATCAAAAAGATTATCACAAGAAATTATCTATTGAATAGTTTTTTGAACTTTTCCGCATTTAAGCATTTTACTACCATAATACGGGTTTCTAACCTCCTTACTGGTACTTAACCAAGCACTACCCTTATCATACATTGGGCAAAACTGTTCGTACAAGGTGGTTTTTGTGCCTGTAATAGCTACCATATCCGTCATATCTTTGCTCAAGGTCTTAAAGTGCTCGCGTTGATGGTCTATGGCACTTTCAGAAATATGTTCTGCGTGTTCCGTAGCATCTTCTATGATATCAGCAAGCTCTTCTTGCTGTTCATTTGTATAACCACTCATATCAAATGCTTTAAGAGAGGCTACTAGTTTAGTACCTGATTGTGCCGCTTTTTTAGTCTCATCTCCAACCAAAGCATCTTTTAAGTTAAAGTAATCCGTTAATATAACTTCTGCTTTTACATCACTACTTTGTGCATGGGTAAAAGAAACTACTAACAATAGCATGGCTGCTATACTCATTTTTAAATTTTTCATTTTTATTACGTTTTAATTATTAATTATTACTAGTTATTTTATTTTTTTACTAATAGAGCATCAATTGTTAAATTATGCTTATCATCAACCTTTAAAAAAAACTTTTTTGGTTGTTTTATATTGTAATCGGTAATTAACAAATCCCAAGAAGATGTTAATCGGAAGTTAGTCCCTTCGGGTTTTAATTCAACACCTATCATAACTTCTCGTGTTGTTCCTGCAAGAGTAAATTCACCTTTAACTTGGAGAGATTGCTTGTCCTTAACATTAGGGTCATATTTTTTAACCAACTTGCCTTTAAAAGTTATTGCTGGATATTTACCAATGTTTAACAATTCATACATATCGTCATCCCGTTTGGTAATACCCGTTTTAATAGATTTGACTTGCAAACTGAAGTCTATTTCGCCTGTTTCAAAATTAATACTCCCTTTTAATACTTCAGACTCCCCTGTATAGGAGTTCAGTGGCATGGTAGCATTAAATAATGCTTTACCATTTTCAACCGCATACACTTGTGCAAATACAGAATGGTAGCTAAATAATAAAAGACTTAATATCAAACCAACCGATTTTATGTTCTTTCTATGTCTCATAATTTCTATGTTTATAAATTATCTTTTAATTTTGAAATAAAATTGATTAATTCCTCTTCTTCAGCTTTTGAATATATTGCCTCACTATGTATTAAAGTGTAAGAATCCAAAGGCATTTCTCCGCTTTCTATCTGTTTTATAATTGACCGAAGTTTACTTGATTTTCTTCGGCTTGAAAGCGAATCCCATTCACTAAAATTAAGTTCGGCCTTTCCTTCTTTGATGTGGTCTTCCAAAAACCAAGCAGCGGGTTGAATTTTATTATACCAAGGGTATTGCGTGTTATTACTGTGGCAATCATAGCAGGATACCTGTAACTTTTGCTGAATTTTTTCAGGAACATTATGGACTAACATAAAATCAGTTTTGGGTACTGTATCGTTTTGATTGCGTTCTGTGGGAATAAATTGTATCCCCACAAACCCTACCAATAATACTAATGCTATGACTTTTACAATCTTCATCTAGTTAATTTCTTTTTGCACCTTACCACATTTCAGCATTTTACTTCCGTAGTAAGGGTTTCTTACTTCTTCACTCATACTTAACCAATTACTACCACCATCGTACATTGGGCAAAATTGTTGGTATAGCGTGTTTTTAGTTCCAGTAATTGCGACCATATCCGTTACACCTTCACTTAAGATTTTAAAGTGCTCTCGCTGGTGTGCTATATCACTTTCAGAAATATGTTCTGCGTGTTCTACGGTATCTTCAATAATATCTTTTAAATCGGTCTTTTGCATATCTGTATAACTAGAAACATCAAGCTTCCCTAAACTTGTTGCCAGGCGTGCACCAAGTTCTTTGGCTTTAGCATTATCATCGGCAACCAATGCATCTTTAAGATTGAAATAATCGTTTAATATGACTTCTGAATTACCATCTCCACTCATTGCCATGTCTTTTTTTTCACTATCGTGGTGACCATCACTATTATCGTGATTCATTTCGGAATGGTCTACATCAGTGTTATTTTGTTCTTTGTTGTTGTCTTTACAAGACACTGCTGTTAAGGTTATGAATGCTATCGCAACGATACCTAATGTTGTTTTTAATTTGCTCATTTTGTATTTGATTTTGATTATTAATATTAATTGTGATTTATTTTGTTTTATTAAAAACGTGCAGATAGTCCACCACCTGCTCCAAAGCGATTGTCATAACTACCTATAATTGAAAAATTTCTAGATAATAAATATTCAATTCCTGCACTCCAGACGACTTCTTTCTTAAAGCTATCACCTAGTGGTAATTCATCTACCCATCCAAAATCTGCTTGATACTCATAAACTCCAAAAAGAACCGTTCTTGGAAAAATAGTTATCGCACGACTCAAACTAATTTGTGGACGTAACTTACTATCCATACGAACATCTAGACTAAACAGAAATGGGGTTAAATACCTAATTCCTGCAATAGCGGTTGTATTGATTTCATCCAAACTATCGGCTCCTTCATTTTCAACATTTACACCACCAAAAACACGTAAATAATCGTGTAAATAGCGTTCATATGTAAATTCTGCTTCAAGGTTTTCGTTCCATCCATATTCCGCCGAAAGCGTAAACTGGTTTCTAATATTGGACGTCATAAATGTTGCACCAGTCATATGTGAAGCTACATCAACCATTCCCCAAGAATACCATAAATCTGTTTCTTTAATCAATTTTGAAACGGGATAGGCTTCCATTCTAGTATCTCTAGGTGTATCGTAACTCATTACTCTAGCCATACCACCCATCATATGATATAAAATATGACAATGGAAAAACCAGTCTCCATATTCATCCCCATAAAACTCGATAGTTAATTCTTCCATTGGCGGAACATTTACGGTATGTTTTAAGGGCGAGTATTCTCCATTTTTATTAATAACTCTAAAAAAGTGACCGTGTAAATGCATAGGATGATGCATCATTGTAAGGTTGTTTAGAGTGATTCTTGTAACTTGATTTCCCTTTATCTTTATCTTATCAGTTTCAGACAAGGGAACACCATTCATACTCCAAATATATCGGTTCATATTCCCTGTGAGGTTCAACAGGATTTCATTAACTGGTGTGCCTTTTGCATACGTTGTTTTTTCAGGAGACTTCAAATAATCATAGTTGTATTCTGAAAACATATCCATTCCCTCCATAGTGTTTGATTCTTTTTCATCCGTTTTCATATCACTATTTCCCATTTTAGAATGATCCATATGGGACATTGTAGAATCCATTTTCATATCATTCGCCATTTTATTATTTTTCATATTAGAATGATCCATCTTCATCTTACCGTCCATTTCCATCCCTTTCATATCATCCATCTGCATGCCATATTCTTCTTTCATCTCAAAACGTTCATCTTTACCTGGCTGAAATTTTAGCGCGTGAGCACCCATTTTCATTTTCATTTTAGCCATTTCTTGCATCATTTGGATTTTGTCAGGTCTCGGAAGAATTTCTGCAGGTAGAATTTTGCCATTACCAATGTATGCCAAGGAAGTGCCAGAGCCATCTTGCGCCATTGAACGCAACTCAATTTTACCATTTTCAGGAATAGTTATAATAAAATCGTAGGCTTCTGCAATAGCAATAAATGTTTTGCTACGCTTTACAGGAACAATGTCTTTTCCATCAGCAGAAACCATTGTTGGCGCTTCGCCTCCAAAGGTCATCCAGAATTGTGAGGAAGCAGATCCATTTATAATGCGCAACCTGACTTTTTCACCTGGTTGAAATTCAGGGTATTCTGCAATCTCTTTACCATTGACTAAAAATGCAGGATAATAAATATCAGCAATATCGGCACCTTCCATCCGTTGACGCCAGAAATCTAATTGTGCACCAAAGGCACCTCTTGCTATCACTTGATTTAAAGGGGTAGATGTACCTTTCTTCATTTGATACCACTCATTACCTCGTTTAAGGTTTCGTAGCACATTCATTGGTTTTTCATTTGTCCAGTCGGACAACATTAACACTAAATCTTTGTCATACTCGAAGCTTTCTTCTTTTGGATGGATGATAATGGAACCAAAAACACCACTTTGTTCCTGTAGCATTGTGTGCGAGTGATACCAATACGTTCCATTTTGTTTAATTGCAAATTCATATTTAAAAGTGGTTCCAGCCTTAATGGGTGGCGTAGTCAAATAAGGAACGCCATCGTAGAAATTTGGCAAAAGAAATCCGTGCCAATGCACCGAAGTTTCAACGCTCATTTCATTTTTTACATAAATAACCGCATATTCGCCTTCGGTAAATTCAAGGGTTGGCCCTGGGATTGTCCCATTAACGGTCATCCCTTTTACTTCTTTTCCCGCTTTATTAACCATTTCTTCTTTGAGGGTTAACGTATATTCCTTTACTGGCAAATTATCAATATTGCCTTCAACAGACTGTGCAAACAGTGCTGGACAGCCTATTAATAGGAATAGAATTGAATAGTGTATTGCTTTCATATTTTTAGTTTTCTCAATTTTAATAAAAATTAGTTCTTCTAATTGCTCCAGATCGGATTGTATTAATTCGTTAAATAATTAATAAGAGCGGTTTGAACATAATAAAGCTTGATTGTCTCAATTTGCCCCATTTGAAACTTCAATTGTAATTCCTGAATATCGAGTACGTCATTAAAATTAATAGTTCCCGTTTCATAGTTTTTAATAAGGATTTCTTCAGCATCTTCGGCCTGTTTCAAGTTGTTTGCCTGTGTATTGAATTTTATTCTTGCCTGATTACGCTGCGAAATAGCTTTTGATAATTCGGCTGTCAACACATTCAGACGTTCGTCTTTTTGAGATTGTATTTCCTTTTTTCGCAACTCATTCTGCTTAGTTTGAGATTTATATTTATTATTGAATATTGGAATTGACACAGAAACCATGGGCATAACCATATCTTTAAAAGAGCTGGTTATCATTGGACTATCTTCTTGGTTGATATACTGCACTCCGAAACCAATCATTGGTCCACCTTCTTTTTGGTTTAACAACTCGGCCTGCTCCACAGACTGGTATAGTTTGTCGTATTTAAGCAACTCTGGATTTACGGACAAACTCTCATAACTATAAAAATTGTCGCCTTTCGGAATTTCCAAAGAAGAAACGACAGTTACATCTTTATTATATTCCCGGTTTATTAAACTGTTCATAGCTGCCTGTATCCCTTTATTTTGCTGAATTAAAACGTCTTTCTCCTGTTTTAGCTCATTCTGTCTAATTTGTAACCGCAACACATCCACTGCTGATGCCTTGCCTACCTCTAAAGAAGTGAGTGCAAGACGTTCATAAGTTTCCAAGAGTGCTATATTTTCATCAAGCACTTTTTGTTTGGCTCTAATTTCATAGAGCAAATAATAGAATTGGGATACGGAAAGTGCTAATTTTCGTTTTGCGATTGTCACTTCAACATATTGAGCATCTGCCATCGATGTGGCGTAATGCTCTCTTGCAGATATCGTTCCGAACCACGGTAACATTTGCATTACAGAGGCGCTGAATTGTTCCATAGGCATATCCATTTCAGGTGCTATAGCCATAACTCCAAAATTAAATTCTGTATTTGGTAAGCTGTTAACTTCATTTACTTTTTCAGAAGCAATTTGAAACTGAAGATCAAACTTTTGAATCTCTGGACTTTGGGTTAATGCTTCTTGAATAAGAGTTTCTAAATCTTGTGCTTTTGCGAAAGTTGGCACAAACAACAAACAGATTATAAATATTATATGTTTCATTTTATAGCTCTTTTTAATTGAAATTCTTTTTTCCAGCTAAACAATACTGGAACAACAAATAAAGTTATAAGTGCAATAAGCATCCCTCCAAATGATGGTATAGCCATTGGAATCATTATATCACTCCCACGACCCGTTGATGTTAATACCGGTAACAGCGCAAGAATAGTTGTTGCCGTTGTCATTAAACATGGACGAATACGCTTTTCTCCTGCTTCGACTACAGATGCCCGAATTTCCTGTTTTGTTTCTGGCGTATTTCTATCAAAGGTTTGGGTCAAATAAGTGGCCATTACCACACCATCATCTGTAGCAATACCAAACAAAGCAATAAAACCAACCCATACCGCAACACTTAAATTAATAGTGTGCATTTGAAAGAGGTCTCGTAGATTTTCCCCAAAGAAATTGAAGTTTAGAAACCAATCTTGGCCATAAAACCAAATCATTAGAAATCCTCCAGCAAAGGCTACTGCAATTCCAGTAAATACCATCAAAGATGTGCTCACGGAACGGAACTGGAAATAAAGGATAAGGAAAATAATGGCAAGTGCCAATGGTACAACAACACCAAGAGTTTTCTCTGCTCGTAATTGGTTTTCGTATGTTCCCGTGAATTGATAATTGATACCTTTAGGCACAATCAATTCCCCTGAATCGATTTTTTCCTGAATAAGCGCTTGTGCATTTTCCACCACGTCTACTTCAGCGAAACCATCTAGTTTATCAAAAAGAACATATCCTACTAAAAACGTATCCTCACTCTTTATAACTTGTGGTCCTTGCTCATATCTAATAGTCACAAGCTCACTTAATGGTACTGGACTTCCTTTTTCAACAGGAACATAAATGTCTTCGAGGTCATTTGGGTTTGCTCGTAATTCTCTTGGGTATCGCACTCGAATACCGTAACGTTCCCTACCTTCAACAGTTTGTGTTAATACCATTCCTCCAACTGAAATCTGAATGACTTGTTGAACATCTTCAATAGTAATTCCATATCGCGCCAGTCGATCCCTGTCAATATCCAATAACAGATAAGGTTTACCTACAATACGGTCAGCAAATACAGCTTCGTTCTTAACGCCTTCTGATTGTTTTAATAAATCTTCCAATTGCAATCCAAAGGCTTCAATTTCTTTTAAGTCCTGCCCTTTAACTTTTATTCCCATTGGTGCTCGCATACCTGTTTGTAGCATTACCAAGCGTGTTTCAATAGGTTGTAACTTGGGTGCGGAAGTAACTCCAGGAAGCTTTGTAACCCTTACAATTTCTTTCCAAATATCATCTGGTGATTTAATCTCTGGTCTCCAGTTTCTAAAGTACTCTCCATCGTCATCTGGAATAAGTTGAGAACTAGTGACAGAAAAAGGATCTTTTAATTCGGATGCCTTGTAATTGGAATTGTCATCTTCAATTTCATTATTTGGATTGGTTACCAAACTTCCATCCTTGAGAACGAACAATCCATCATCATTTACTTTAAAGCGCTGTCTTTTCCGTTTCTCATTTAAGATGTATTCTGATTTGTATTGAATTATGTTTTCGTACATCGACAAAGGTGCAGGGTCTAATGCAGACTCTGTACGACCAGATTTACCAACGACTGTTTCAATTTCTGGAAGACTAGCTACAGCCATATCCAATTGCTGCAATACACGTTTGTTCTCTTCAACTCCAGAGTGCGGCATTGAAGTAGGCATCAGCAGAAAAGATCCTTCATTAAGGGATGGCATAAATTCCTTACCAGTATCGCGCATAATCAATACACCCAAAATTACAATCGCAGTGGGTACTGAAAGAAATAACAACTTATTGCGCAGTGCCCAATTTAAAATGCGCACATAATAGTTTCTAAAAAGTGTAAATACGCCTAAAAGACCAAAACAGATAAGACCTACAAAAATTAGATTTATAAATATGCTTCTATCTACGCCAAGTGGTCTCCAATATTCTGCCAACAAGAATATGATGGCAAAAGCGGATACAAAAATGTTGATAGTATTGGCTCGTTTTGAGGTAATCATTTTTTTTAATGAGAGGATACCCACCACACCAAATGCTACTAATATTATTCCAAGAGGATATCCAAAAATAAGGGATACAATACCCAAAATAATCATTGCCCCATTTAGCATATAACTAAACGATGTCTTTATGTTACGCTTTTTAAATAAATAGGCTGCAAACGGTGGAATTAAAAATAAAGCCACAATTAGGGATGCTGTTAGCGCAGCCGTTTTGGTAAAAGCCAATGGTCTAAATAATTTACCTTCAGCACCAATCATCGTAAATACAGGAATAAAACTTATAATTGTGGTCAGTACAGCAGTCAAAATTGCACCAGAAACTTCGGCAGTTGCATTATATACAACGGTGTTCATTGGCACGTTTTCATCATTTTCGTCAATATGCCGGAGCACATTCTCCGTAAGAATAACGCCCACATCTACCATTGTGCCAATAGCAATAGCAATACCCGATAAAGCCACAATATTAGCATCTACGTTAAACAGCTTCATTGAAATAAAAACCATTAACACCGCAACAGGTAATAATCCCGAAATCAATAATGAAGCCCTTAAATTGAACACCATTATGATGATTACGAAAATAGTTATTAGGATCTCTAAAGACAGCGCTTCGTCTAGCGTGCCTAATGTTTCTTGAATAAGCTCTGTTCTGTCATAAAAGGGAACAACGGTAAGTTGTGATGTTCTACCATCACTTAATGTTTTAGAGGGCAAACCTGAACTTAATTCGCTTATTTTCTCTTTCACATTATTGATGACCTCCATAGGGTTAGCACCATATCTGGCAACCACCACCCCTCCTACAACCTCTGCTCCTTCTTTATCTAAAATACCTCTTCTTGTTGCAGGACCGTGCGAAACTTTTGCAATATCCTTTAAACGTATAGAGGTGAAATTTTCTGATGTCACTACAGCATTTTCTAGATCTTCAATGGACTTGACATACCCCAAACCACGTATGAGATATTCCGCTTGGTTAATTTCCAAAGTCTGTGCACCAACATCTTTATTACTTTGTTTAACCGCTTTTACAACTTCACTTAATCCGATTTTATATTGCCTCATCAACTCGGGGTTGACATCAACTTGGTATTCTAAAACATAACCGCCAATTGAGGCAACTTCTGAAACACCACTTGCTGAAGACAGCGCATATTTCACGTAGAAATCTTGAATGCTTCGTAATTCTTGTAAATCCCAGCCACCTGTGACGTTTCCATTTTCATCTCGTCCTTCTAAAGTGTACCAATAAATTTGTCCTAAACCTGTCGCATCAGGTCCTAATGCCGGATTTACTCCTTCAGGAAGCAATCCTGCAGGTAATGAGTTTAACTTCTCAAGTATGCGACTTCTACTCCAATAAAATTCGATATCCTCTTCAAAAATGATATAGATACTAGAAAAACCGAACATAGAAGAACTACGTATGGTTTTAACGCCTGGAATTCCCAAAAGCGATGTGGTTAATGGATAGGTAATTTGGTCTTCAATATCTTGTGGTGATCGACCATCCCATTTAGTAAATACAATTTGTTGGTTTTCACCAATATCAGGAATAGCATCTACTGCTACTGGATTTCTTGGAAAAGAACCTGTATTCCATTCAAAAGGGGCATTTACGACTCCCCAACCTACAAATAGCGCTAACATTAAAACAGCGACTAGTTTATTTTCTATTAAAAATTTGATGCTTTTATTTAGCATAAAAATGAGTTTTAAGTAATTATAAATCTTGTTTAAAAAGTGCTAAACAAGTAGAATTGTCCAAAACAATTTAATGCAGGACTACAAGTGATAATTACTTAAAAATCAAATAAGGAAAGTTTGGTCTAGAATTTGAATATCCTTGACCAGAAGAGGAGGTGTGTAATCTCTATAAGCGTTTAAATCTGTTTGAGATTCAAAAAACAAATTTATATAAGTGTGAATAAACGCAGCAACAAATAATTGTTGGTCTTTATTCAATTTATCAAACGACGTTTTTATAGTATCTTGGCCTTCAACAATAAATTGTTCATCACTACAACAATCGTCTTTGCTGATATCACACTCTGATGAAGGCAATTGTTGTTGAACTTCCATTCCGCAAGTTTCAACGTGACCAAATAAAGAAGAATCCACTAACGTATCACCACAATAGTGACTATCAACAGTAAATGAAACTGTTGATAGAAGCACAATAAGTGCCATACAAATGGATGATATTTTATGAAAAAATTCCTTCATTAGTACTGCAAAGTTAGAAAAAATTTATAACATTCTATTTATTTAACATTTCTTTTTGATTCATCGAGATTTAATTTGCACTTTAAAAAGCGTAAATATTATGTACAAATAAAAAGATTACATTTTATTTTATATGATGAAAATCATATTCTTGTTGAACTTTATTCATTATCTTTGTAAAGCACATTTCTATTATTTTAAACATAAAAATCTGATAATTAATTAATTGTATGAAAAAATCATATAGTTACTAAAAATCAAATGTTAAACAAAATTTGACTACATTTAAGCGTGAAATCATTTTTTTCTAAAATATTATCCTTCTTTTTAGCAGTATCAATACTGTTTTCTACTTCTTCCTTTGCGGTGGATATGCACTTTTGTTGTAATAAATTGGTGGATATCGCTTTTTTTAGCAAAGCGGAATCTTGTATGGATATTGTGCAAAAAAAAGATGATAATCTCAAGCAATGTTCTTCTATTCAAGAGAAAGACTGCTGCGATAATCAGAGCATTGTTAAAGAAGGAGATGATACATTCAAAAAGTCCAATACAATACTCGAAACCGAAACAATCGTTTTCTTAAACACTTTCGTCTATTCTTATATAAATCTTTTTAAGGGATTAGATGAAAACGCAATCTCCTTTAGAGCCTACAGGCCACCATTGCTTTCTACAGATATAATTATTCTCAACGAGACCTTTCTAATTTAGAATCTACATCGTAGATTAACTTTAATCTGCAATACCTCTTATAGCCAAGTTTTCACTTCTGGCTGACATTTGTTGTAACCTATTCTCAACAACATCTTACACCATTAAACCTGTTAGGTCTTCACCTTTCAAACCATTGAGTTAAAATTCAATGCAAATACATTATATACTATGAGCAAACCAAAAGAATTTTGGATTAAGAATATGGTCTGTAATCGCTGCTTAAAAGTAATTCAGCAAGAATTGCAACAACTTGAAGTAAAGATACTTTCATTAGAATTGGGAAGATTATTGGTAGAAGCACCAAAAAAAACCAACGATGAAATTATCCATGCTGTAACAACAGTACTTCACGCCAATGATTTTGAAATCGTTGAGAACGAAGAAGAAATGCTTGTAGAGAGAATCAAGATTATTCTAATTGAACAATTGCAAGACTTGCCATTACATATAAAGTTAAAAACATCCGAACTATTAGCATCCAGTCTTCATAAGGATTATAAACAATTGAGCAAGCTTTTTTCTACCAATGAAAAAACCACCATCGAGAAATACTTTATAAAACTAAAGATTGAAAAGGTAAAAGAACTCATTCAGCTTAAACAGTATTCCTTTTCTGATATAGGCTACATTTTGGATTATAGTAGTGTCAACCATTTGTCCAGACAGTTTAAAGAAGTAGTGGGTCTGAGTATGACCGATTATAAAAACGCTGAAAATTGGAAACGGAATTTTTATGATGAAATTATATAAATATCAACGAAAGTTGTGCAGATGATAGCTTAAGACAATCACTAATTTTATTAAAATAAATCAAACTAAAATGAAAAAATTTCTCATCACATTAGTATTAATTCCTTTTTTCGGAATTGCACAAACATTGGAAGGTTTAGAATATATCTCCCCTTTTAACAATGACGTAGCTGCCATTAAAAAAGACAACGAATGGGGTTTTATTGACCAAAATGGCAAAATAATAGTTGATTTTCGAAACGATTTGATACTGACCAAAACAGACAATGCAAATTACCCCATATTCAGTAACGAAAGATGTCTAATTGCACATCATAAAGATGGTGTGCTCTATTATGGCTATATCGATAAAACTGGAAAAACAGTCATTACACCACAATTCTTGAATGCCAGCAACTTTAAAAATGATGTAGCTGTTGCATTAAAATTGGTCAAAGAAGAAAGTAGTGGCATGAATGAACTGATGAAGAACATAGTGAACTATCACTATTATGAAGTGGTTATTGAAAAGGCTGGGGAAATAAATCAATATTTAACAGAAGAACCTATACATATTACCCTTACCAAAGAGAAAATGAAAAAGCCTCCTGTAATTACCTCCAAACTTATTTCTAATAATCTAATTGCGGTTAGGAACAATAATAACAAATGGACGCTTAAAAAAATCAGTGAATAAGTAGGTTGGATTATCCATTTGCCCTTTTCGCAACTTGGTAGTATCAAAAAAAAAAAACAGATAAACCATGAAACTCATATTAATCACATTAATACTTTTAGGATTGGGAATTGCAGGAATAGCAATAAAACTTTGGACTAAAAAAGGTGGCAAGTTTGCAGGAACATGTGCAAGCCAAAACCCTTTGCTTAATAAAAATGGAGAGCCATGTGGGTTTTGTGGCAAAACTCCCGATCAGGTTAACAACTGTGAAGAAATTTAACATTCTTAGTGGTCAATATACGAGTATAAAAACCGCAGTACTGAGCCAGAATAACACCTGATTAAAACAAAATAAAACAATACGATGAAAACACAAGTAATTATTTTAGCCGCAATTGGGCTTTTTAGCTTAAACAGTTGTATCCAAGAAACAAATCCTCTAGCGCTGATGGAAACGCATGAATCCCGCAGCGAGGTTTATAATGCCATTGCCCAGAATGACAGTTACATGACAGAATTTATGGCAAATTTGCAAAATGACGAAAATGCCATGAAAATGATGCAGGACAACTACAAGATGATGGGTGCCGTGAAACATGGAGAAAACATGCAAATGATCATGAAGGACAGCACAGCAATGCACTCGATGATGGCAACGATGATGAACGACGGTAAAATGATGGGGACTATGATGAAAATGATGCACGAAAAAGGAATAATGAGCGAGGACTGTATGGAATCCTGTAAAAATATGATGGGTGAAAAAGGAATGGATATGCAGGGAATGAATAAGATGAACGATATGAATAATCCATCTGAAGAAAACCATACCGAGCATCATTAATTTTAACCTTTAAAATCAAAAACAATGAAAAATAATCACTGGATATGGATGGTCATCGGTTGTGGTCTACCACTACTGTTCATCTTTTTAGCGCCCTCATTTGGTATAGGAGGTGGTTCATCACTATTTATTTTCATCCTTTTTATGTTTGGCATTCATCTTTTTATGCCCCACGGGTCTCATCGACACGGTGGTCATAACCATTCACAACATAAACAAAATGATGAAATCAAAAATGGTCAAAATACACCATCAGCAAAACCTAAAGATCAACAAGAAGGACATAATCACTAATAAAAAAACAATAAAACATCCATTATTAATTTTTAAACACAGCGGAATGATTAATTGGATGTTCCATCTGCCCTTTTTTAAAACAAATATTATAAACAGATGAAACAAAAATTTCAAATAAACGGAATCAGTTGTGGTGGATGGGTTGCAAGAGTAAAGAAGACCTTGGAATCCCATCCCAACATCGATAAGGCTGAAATTTTATTGGCACCAAAAGGAGCTACACTCATTACGATGAATGAAGCACTTTCGGTTGCCGAAATACAAAAGCAACTCGATGCGCTCAATGGCTATACAATCACAGAAATTAATTAATAACAACTAAAAATTTTAATTATGCATTTACACGACGGACATTTTGGAGGCATGCACCTTATATGGTGGATTATTTGGTTAGGTATTATTATTTGGATATTCTTTATCCCTTATGATATCCCTTACCAAAAAACAAAGAAAGACAGCCCATTGGACATTCTTAAAAAACGCTATGCAAAAGGCGAAATATCCAAGGAAGAATATGAAGAATCAAAAAAGATTTTAAACGAGGACAACTAACCTTAAATTATAAAATTATGCATCGTTTAAACGTAAAAAAACTCGGTTTTGCCTTCGGTCTTACAGGAAGCTTGATTTATTTGGGCTGTATGATTGTAATGATTACTGCGGGACAAGAAGGATCTATTGTCTTTTTTAATAGTCTCTTACACGGTCTGGACACTACCAATATTATAAGAATGGACATTTCCTCATTGGAAGCATTATTTGGCTTTGTCCAAACATTTATTTTAGGATGGCTTATAGGCGCTTGTATTGGAGCATTTTATAACGCACAAATAAAAAAGGAACAATAGGTTCAAAAGAATTAATATGAACGTAAACCATTCAAATACTACTATGACAGAACCTGCTTGCAAGATAACAGATGAAATTTGCCTGCCTGATACTAATTTACCTCGTGTTGTTATTATAGGTGGTGGGTTTGCAGGTTTGGCATTGGTTGAAAAACTGAAACACAAAGAGATGCAGGTGGTACTGTTTGATAAAAACAACTTCCACCAGTTTCAGCCATTATTTTATCAGGTGGCAACGAGTGCCTTGGAGCCTGACAGTATTGTGTTTCCATTCCGAAAGCAAATCAATGGATATAAGAATGTATTGTTTCGTTTGGCTGAAGTAGAAGAAATCCAACCTTCTACAAACACCATTATAACCAATAAGGGAAGCCTTCACTTTGACTATCTTGTATTGGCAACGGGAACAACTACCAATTTTTTTGGGCTGGATAATGTCGAGTCCCATAGTCTTGGAATGAAAGACATTCGAGATTCCCTGAACATCCGACATATGATGCTTCAAAATTTGGAACAAGCTGCCATCACTTGTGATGAAAAGGAACGTGATGCCTTAACAAATTTCGTCATCGTTGGTGGTGGCCCTGCTGGCGTAGAGATGGCAGGGGCTTTAGCTGAATTCTGTAAATACATTCTTCCCAAGGATTATCCAGAATACCCTTCTTCCATTATGAACATTTATTTAATAGAAGCCATTGATGAATTGTTAAGTACAATGTCTGAAAAGGCATCTTCGCAAACCCTGAAATATTTGAAGGACTTGGATGTAAAGGTACTATTAAATGAATCGGTAAGCGATTATGACGGTTCCGTAGTCACAACCAAAAGTGGAAAAACCATTTTAGCCAAAAACCTCATCTGGACGGCTGGTGTTAAAGGACAGTTCCCAAAAGGCATTGATGAAAAACACGTGGTTAAGGGCAACCGCTTAAAAACAGACTTATTTTTAAAAGTAGAAGGTTACGAAAACATTTTTGCTATAGGTGATATAGCAGCGCTAATTTCTGAAGATACACCCAAAGGACATCCACAAGTAGCCCAAGCAGCTATTCAACAAGGAAAATATCTGGGGAATTCATTACTAAAAATTATTAAAGATGAACCTGTAAAACCTTTCGAATATAAAGACAAAGGTTCATTGGCCACAGTAGGAAAACGCAAGGCAGTAGCCGATTTGGGTAAATTCAAATTTGCAGGCTATTTCGCCTGGTTGCTATGGTCTATCGTACACCTTATGTCTATAAGTGGGTTCAGAAACAAATTGATGGTGGGTTTTAATTGGGTGGTAAGCTATTTCACATATGAAAAGAGCAATCGTTTGATTATTAGAAATTTTAAACCGAATTCATCAACTAATAATATAAAGAACTAATTTACTGATGAAAAACACCACAGATAAAAAAAATAAGCTTACACTAATTGGTTCCATATCTCTCGGTACAGGCGTAATGATTGGCGCTGGCATATTTGTTCTTATGGGGCAAATAGCCGAATTGGTGGGCGACTTATTTCCAATTGCCTTTATTGCTGGTGCCATTGTGGTGGGTTTCAGTTCCTATTCCTATGTAAAGTTTTCAAATGCTTTTCCATCTTCTGGAGGGGTCGTCAAATTTTTAAATAAATCATACGGACCTGGAACGACAACAGGTGTTTTTTCATTGTTGATGTATGTATCAATGGTAGTTTCAGAAAGTTTGGTGGCGGGTACTTTCGGAGCCTATACGCTTCGGCTGTTCCCAGAGAATTTTGCAGGTTACGCGTCTGTTCTTGGTATTCTGCTATTGGTAACAGCCTATATCGTGAACATTTTAGGGAATAAAGTAATTGGCGCAACAGCCACATTTACAGCAATTATTAAAGTCGCTGGTATTGCATTACTCGCGATTGCAGGCTTAATAGTTTCCGGGTTTGCAGATATTACAGGAGAATATATCCCTCAAAATACCGAAGCCTTGCCAAAAGGATTAGGTTTTTTAGCCGCATTGGCATTAGCAATACTCGCCTATAAAGGATTCACAACAATCACGAATCAAGGTGGAGATATTAAAAATCCACACAAAAACCTTGGACGGTCCATTGTGTTTTCCATTCTAATCTGCACCATTATATATGTAGCATTGGCACTGGCTGTTGCAGGAGGGCTAAGCATTCCAGAAATAATCGAAGCTAAAGATTATGCCTTGGCTGCTGCTGCAAAACCCGTTTTCGGGGAATGGGGTTCTTGGATTACTATTGCAATTGCGATTATCGCGACTTTTTCAGGCGTTATCGCAAGTGTGTTTTCCGCATCTCGTTTGTTGGCGATGTTAAGCAATATGAAACAAGTACCATCACTAAAAAGAATGGGTAATTTTAAAAATCCTGCCCTCATATTCACGGTTTCACTGGCTATTTTGCTGACCGTAATGTTCGATTTAACAAGAATTGCTTCCATAGGAGCTATTTTTTATCTCATTATGGATATAGCTATCCATTGGGGGCTTTATCGTCACCTTAAAAAGGAAGTGAAATTTAACCCTCTCATTCCGCTAATAGCCATTGTAATGGATATTGCAGTCCTCACGGCCTTTCTTTATATAAAATATTTGAACGATCCTCTGGTACTTATTGTTGCAGCGATTGGGATTATTCTAATAATTGTTGCGGAACGTCTTTTTATGATTTCGCATACAGACGATGAAGGTAATATGCCGATGGGAATGAGCTAGGACAAATCAAAAATAATAGAAAATAATATTAATTAATTTAAAATTTAAAAAAATGAAACAACAAATTGAAATTACAGGAATGACCTGCGGAGGTTGTGTTAAAAATGTCAAAGATACATTAGAACAAATTGAGGGAGTACAAACGGTAGAAGTAAGTCTGAATCCACCGCAAGCAGTTATTGAAGCAAATGAGTCTATCAGTAGCGCGCAACTCATTCAAGCCTTGGCAAAAGCGGGTGGCTACAGTATCACGGGTGCAAAAGGTGACGATATGCAAAAAAAATCAGGAGGATCCTGTTGCAGTTAGAAACCTGTTTAACACTCGGAATAAAAGAGAAAAATATAATTTATTCAACAACATATTTATAAACTAGAAAATGAAAAACATAGCAGTTATAGGATACGGAGTCATTGGAAAAAGAGTGGCGGATGCCATTAATCTACAAGACGATATGAAACTTTCCGGCGTGTGTGATGTTATTAGCGATTGGCGCATTCAAAACGCAGTAAGAAAGGAATATGATATCTACGCAGCCACTCAAGAAGCAAAAGACAAA
This sequence comes from Bizionia sp. M204, assembly GCF_023205095.1. GTDB lineage: Bacteria > Bacteroidota > Bacteroidia > Flavobacteriales > Flavobacteriaceae > Algorimicrobium > Algorimicrobium hallyeonense. The sequence goes on from NZ_CP046242.1 coordinate 1,317,238, forward strand.
ATGAAGGCCGAAGGTATTTCAGTAAAAGGAAATATGCAGGAACTTTTAGAAAAATCAGATCTTGTTGTGGATTGTACCCCTAAAAAAATTGCAGCTCAAAATGTCGCGATTTATAAAGAATTAAACATCAAATTTATTTTGCACGGAGGCGAAAAGCACGAAACTACAGGTCATTCCTTCAGTGCCGAAAATAATTACAAATCAGCCATAAATATAGATGCCACAAGAGTGGTTTCCTGCAACACCACCTCTATTTTAAGAACCTTAACGGCTTTAAAAAGAGCAGACTTATTGGATTATGCCAGAGGCACCCTTTTAAGAAGAGCTACAGATCCTTGGGAAAGCCATCTCGGCGGAATAATGAACACGATGCTTCCAGAAAGAGATATTCCAAGTCATCAAGGCCCGGATGCTAAAAGCGTGGATCCCGATTTAGATGTCATCACTGTCGCAGTGAAAGTTCCAGAAACTTTGAGCCATATGCACTACTGGAACGTGAAATTGAAAAAACAAGCCTCAAAAGAAGAAGTGTTGAATGCTTTTAGAACATCCAGTCGTATCAAATTAATTCAATATGATCAAGGTTTAGTTTCAAACAACACCATCAAGGAAATGTTTTTAGATATGGGCAGACCTTGGGGTGATATGTATGAAGTAGCCCTTTGGGAAGATATGCTGAAGGTAGTGGGAGATGAACTTTTTTACGCCTACGTAGTCGATAACCAAGCCATTGTAATCCCCGAAACCATTGATGCAATCAGGGCATTAACTGGAATTGAAACAGATGGAGCAAAATCCATCGCCAAAACAAATGAAAGTTTAGGAATCAATTAAACTCCTTTAAAATGAAACATCCATTATTAATTTTTAAACACACAGCGGAATGACTAATTGGATCTTCCATATGTCCTTTAAAAAACAAATATTATAGACAGATGAAAACAGACATAAATATTACAGAACTTTTAGGAGAAAAAGCGTCCTTCTATTTAGACCACGTTTGTGAAAAAATAACCAAGGATGAATTGCAAACCCCCAGCAAGAGCAGTCTTGACAAGGTGTTTGGCAATAGCAACAGGAATCCACAGGTACTGCGAAGTCTAGCCCAATTGTACAACCACGGAAATTTGGGAGGTACAGGCTATTTAAGCATCCTTCCAGTAGACCAAGGGATTGAGCATAGCGCAGCCTTTTCATTCTATAAAAATCCTGATTATTTTGATCCAGAGAATATTATAAAATTGGCAATGGAAGCAGGTTGCAACGGAGTGGCTTCAACCTTTGGCGTATTGGGATTGAACGCCCGAAAATACGCCCATAAAATCCCTTTTATCGTGAAAATCAACCATAATGAGCTGCTTACCTACCCTAATAAATATGACCAAACATTATTTGGAAAAGTAAAATCGGCTTGGAATATGGGAGCTGTTGCTGTCGGTGCTACCATCTATTTTGGTTCCGAGGAAAGTAATAGACAACTTAAAGAAATAGCTGAAGCTTTTGAAGAAGCCCATAATTTGGGTATGGCAACCATTTTATGGTGCTATACCCGAAACGAAGCTTTCAAAACTGAAAAAGACGATTATCATGCTGCTGCCGATGTAACTGGACAAGCCAATCACTTGGGCGTTACCATTCAAGCAGATATTATCAAGCAAAAATTACCAACCAATAATTTTGGATTCAAAGAAATAGGTTTTGGTAAATATGATGATGAAATGTATAAAGCCCTTACCACAGACCATCCCATTGACCTATGTAGGTTACAAGTAGCGAATTGTTATATGGGTAAAATAGGATTGATTAATTCCGGTGGCGGATCTAAAGGAGAGTCTGATTTGATTGAAGCAGTTACCACAGCAGTAATAAATAAAAGAGCTGGAGGCTCTGGGTTGATTATGGGAAGAAAAGCATTCCAAAAGCCCTTTGGCCAAGGGGTTAACTTAATCAATGCTGCCCAAAATGTTTATCTGGACGATAAAATCAGTATTGCATAAAAAGAAAAAGAAATGTTTGACACAGAAGTAAAATCACTTAAATCACTTAATGAATACCTGAAAAAACTGGTAGAAAGTCGCCTATGGCTTAAGGTTATCATCGCCTTGTTTCTGGGTGTTGGATTTGGGTTGCTGTTAAGTCCACAAAATGGATGGATTAGCACAGAAACCGCAGATGTGGCGGGAAATTGGCTGGCATTGCCGGGAGTGCTCTTTCTGAAATTGGTACAGATGATTATGATTCCATTAATTGTGGCTTCCATCATTACGGGAATCGCCAGCAATGATAAGGAAAGTTTAAAAAAATTAGGTGGTGGTGTTTTATTATATTTCCTTGGCACTACCATATTTTCGGTAAGTCTCGGTGTTATATTATCACAAATTTTTAGACCAGGCCGTTTTCTGCATCAACAAGCCGCAACGGAACACAATGAAATAACAGCTGTTACAACTGATGGTCCCGAGCTTTCTTTTGGACTTGACACTATCCCCGATACCATATCAAATTTGCTTCCAGACAACCCTTTGGCATCTATGGTAAGTGGCGAAATGTTGAGCATTGTGATTTTCACAATCATTATTGGTGTAGCAGTGCTATCACTTGAAGAAGCATTGTTGCGACCAGTAAAATTGGTTTTAAGTGCCATTCAGGAAGTCTGTATGACCGTGGTGAAATGGTCTATGTTGTTAGTTCCTGTTGCTGTTTTTGGGCTTATGGCACAGCTTACCTCTAGTGTTGGTTTAAGCTCATTGTCCGGTCTAGCATACTACGTTGGAGTCGTGCTTCTTGGGCTTTTATTATTGGTAATTTTCTATTCAGGCTTACTTGTACTTTTTGGAAAAACAAACCCGTTTCATTTCCTAAAAAAAATAAGGGATGTTCAATTATTGGCTTTTTCAACCACAAGTTCTGCCGCCGTGATGCCTTTATCACTTCAAACAGCTGAAGAAGAACTAAAAGTGGACAAGGCCATTAGCAATTTTATCATCCCCATTGGTGTAACTGTCAATATGGATGGAACTGCACTATATCAAACCATTACAACTCTTTTTATTGCCCAAGCTTACGGACTGGAAATGAGTTTACTCAATATTATAGTAATCATTGTAACCATTGTCGCTGCATCCATTGGTACCCCAGCCATTCCTGGTGGTGGTGTGGTTATACTCGCTTCTGTTTTGGGAAGTGTCGGAATACCAGCCGAAGGCATCATCATCATAATTGGTGTAGAAAGATTGTTAGGAATGTTCAGGTCTGCCGTTAACGTAACTGGTGATTTGACTGCCTGTATGGTTTTTAATAGATTTTATAAAAAAACTTCAGGACTAACTACAGATAAAACAACTATTAATTTGAGTTCGAAACAATGATATTACTACTCATATCCATAGTGTTCATTTTTCCAGTTGTTGCTATAGCAAGCTATCAGCATTACAAAATTGGTAAGCAACCAGCTTATGATGCCAACAAAACGTTTTTGAATTATGAAGTAGTAGGTTCTGGAGAGAACAAACTTGTTTTGTTGCACGGATTAACAGGCTCTTTAAACTATTGGAAACGTGAATTAGAAACCATTACAAAAACACATTCGTTACTTTTAATAGACCTTCTCGGCTTTGGAGACTCCCCTAAACCTAAAAGCAATTACACGCTTTCTATTCAATTAGCCGCTGTTGCGTTAATTCTCAACAAAGAAGGGTTTAACAATGGAAAAACTAGTATTGCTGGACATTCTATGGGCGCCATAATTTCATTGGCATTATTGGAAAAACAGCCAAATTGGTTCAAATTAGGAGTTTTTATTAGCATACCTGTTTATAAGGATGCAGATGAATTTAAGAAAGTTATGTCCACACAATCCTTTGTAGATAGAATTTCATCAAGTAAATTCTCAAAATACATTTGTATGATTCATCCCATATTTATGTCACGTGCATTCAAGCCCGATAACCTAACGGATGATGTTTATGAAGATGCAAAAAAGCATCATTGGATGAGTTATTATTATTCGCTCACTGAGGTCATCTTAAAAACAGATCTATACTCTCTTGCAAAGAGAATCAAAGACAAAGAAGTACTGTTCATTCATGGTGAAAAAGACACTACCGCACCTTTAGAAAATGCCTTAAAATTATCAAAGGAATTTAAAAACGCACAACTAATTACTTCATCAGAAGGAGACCATCAGTTCTTTCTGAAAGAAGCAGGATTTGTTTGGAACACAATCCAAGATTTTACTATTTCAGAAAAAAAGCTGCAAAAAACCATTTCAAATGAACACTAATAAAATTAAACATATAGGCGTGTTTACATCTGGAGGCGATAGCCCTGGGATGAACACTACACTGTACGCCATTGCGAAAACTGCTGAAGCAAATGGCATAAAAATAAGTGGTTTTAGAAAAGGGTATGAAGGGTTGATAGATGGCGATTTGATACCATTAAAATCTCAAGAACTAAAAAAAATAACCCAGAAAGGTGGTACCATTCTAAAAACAGCACGGAGCAAACGATTTCTGGAATTAGAGGGTCGTAAAAAAGCATTACAAACGCTGAAAGCAAACAATATAGATGCTTTAATTGCTATTGGTGGCGATGGCACATTTAAAGGACTATTGGCTTTTTCAGAAATATGCGATATCCCTTTTATAGGAATTCCGGGAACCATCGACAACGATATTTCTGGTACTGATTACACCCTTGGTTTTGACTCCGCAGTAAACACGGCCATTGAAAATATTGACAAAATAAAGGACACTGCCGAATCTCATAACCGCGTATTTATTGTTGAAGTAATGGGACGGGATTCAGGATATATCGCTATTCATTCGGGATTGATGGTAGGTGCCGATGCCATCCTTATTCCTGAAAGCGGGAAAGACTTTATATACTTATTGGACAAGATTAAAAACTACGATAGCGAAGATGCTTTCCTTGTAGTGGTTTCTGAAGGTGATGAAATAGGCGCTGAACTTGTTTCATCAAAAATAAAGGAAGTTAATCCCAATGTCGATTTACGAATTACAAAACTCGGCCACGTGCAGCGAGGCGGAAATCCTTCTGCTTTAGATAGAATGTTAGGAATTAGACTTGGGGTAGCCAGTGTAAACGCACTTTTACAAGGTAAAAAGAACGCAATGGTTGGAATTTTAAATAATCAATTGCAGCTAACCCCTTTTAAAGAGGTGGTCAAGCAACATCAGGTAAATACTGAATTATACGAACTTTTAGAACTATTTACAAAATAAGAAATGATAGAAGCGTTTAAAAATATCAATCCATTTATCCTCGGACTACTCATCAGTCTGGGCATTGGTCTTATTCTGGGATTGGAACGTGAATACGATAAATTGAAGGAAGAGCAAGGTTTTGCCGGAATAAGGACTTTCCCGATTGTCGCCATTATTGGTTTTATCTTGGGAAATCTTTCCACAGCCTATACGCCTTGGTTGGTCATTATAATTGCAGCAGCCTTTCTTTTGTTTCTGTCCTTGAGTCATCTGTCTATGATACAAAAACACATTATGACTGGAATTACAACCAATATGGCATTGTTCGCTACGTTGATTTTGGGGGTTATGGTTGCTAATCATTTGCATAAGGAAGCAGTTGCTACTGCGGTAGTTATAGTTACTCTGTTATCATTGAAAACAACCTTCAATACGTTCATTAAGAATATTACTTCAGAAGAACTTTTTGCCTTTATTAAGTTTTCAATTATAGCACTTTTGATTTTACCTTTCTTACCAAATGACGATTTTGGTCCAGAAGGTTTGTTGAACCCCTTTGAGATTGGAGCAATTATAGTGATTGTCTCTTTTCTGAATTTCATCGGCTACTTTCTTGTAAAATATGTAGGTTCTAAACGTGGTATTCTGCTCACTGCAGTTTTAGGTGGATTAATTTCAAGTACCGCAGTAGCTTGGATATATGCATCCCGAAGTAAGGAATCGCCAGAACTTTCAAAAGAATATGCTGCGGGTATCATTATAGCTTCTGCCATAATGTTTCCCAGACTTGCGATTTTGGCCTATATTTTTAATAGTGCCATACTTACCTATTTAGTCGTTCCATTTACCATTCTTACACTTATCTGCTTGATAAGTGCACTCGTATTTATTAAAAAGAATACAGATGTCCCCAAGACAGACATCAATCTGGGTAATCCACTCAATATTTGGAACGCCCTTGGGTTTGGTGGCATTTATGTGGTTATCCTATTTGCCGTTTTTTATGGAAACCAGTTTTTTGGCGAAAGCGGTTTATACTATTCAGCCCTAATTGCAGGATTGGCAGATACGGATGCGATAACTATTAGTATGGCAAAATTTGGGTCTTTGGAAGAAAAACTCGCTCTGGCAACCAATGTCATTATTACCGCAACTATAAGTAATATGATTGTGAAGCTGGGTATTACCTATTTCAAAGGTTCCAAAAAAACGGGAAACTGGTTATGATAATTTTTGGAAGTGTCGTTGTCGTCGGTATAGCCTATATATTAATACAGCTAGTAAATTAAAAAAAAAATGAAAACAACCATATCCAATCTGGACTGTTTTGAAAAAGGCAAAGCTTCAGGTAATGAAGTCTCTTAACTAAAGAACACAGAAAGAAAAATTAGTAGTAACACTTAAAATTATAAAATTATGGATCGAGTAAAAAATAAAGTAGCCATTGTCACGGGAGGTGCTTCTGGCCTAGGAAAATCAAGCGCAATCTTATTGGCACGCGAAGGAGCTAAAATCGTAGTTACAGATGTAGATGAAGAAAATGGAAAAAAAGTAGTTCAAGATATTAAGAGTAATGGCGGTGAGGCCATCTTCATAAAGCAAGATGTTTCTAAAGAAGATGAATGGAAAATGGTCATTGATAGGACACTCAAAACGTATGGAAAACTCAATATCCTGGCGAATTCTGCCGGTATAGGAGTTGGTGGAAATGTGGAAGAGGTTACGCTTGCAGACTGGAAAAAACTTTTAAGTATCAATCTGGACGGCAGCTTCCTTGGTACCCAATACGCTATTAAAGCTATGAAGGAGACTGGAGAGGGTGGGTCAATCATCAACTTTTCTTCCATTGAAGGTCTTATTGGCGACCCCCATTTACCCGCCTATAATGCCAGCAAAGGCGGTGTAACCATATTTACCAAATCCGCAGCACTTCATTGTGCGAAACAGGGTTACAAAATTCGGGTCAATTCCATTCACCCGGCCTATATATGGACACCAATGGTAGAAAACCTCCTTAAAGCCCAAGGTAATTTAGAGGAAGGGAAAAAGTATTTGGAAAGTTTGCATCCAGTCGGACATTTGGGAGAACCAGATGACATAGGTTATGGTGTCGTATATCTAGCTTCGGATGAATCAAAATTTATGACAGGTTCTGAATTGGTAATCGATGGTGGTTATACTGCACAATAAAAGATAAAATAAAAAATTATGAAAAACATACTCGTACCCACTGATTTCTCTGAAAACTGCACCAAAGCTGCACATCTTGGAATTAAAATGGCCAAACTGTACAATGCAGAAATACACTTTTTGCATCTAATGACCACACCTGTAGATTGGGTGAAGCTGGATAAACTCAAAGAAAAGCGCTATCCTGAAACCGTGAAGCAAATTGGTATTGCTAAAGCTAAATTACGAGAACTGGAAAAAATAGCAGAACACGAAGGTCTTAAGTGTAGAACCTTTCTTCAGTTCGATTCAGGACAAAAAGACATTTTAGAGCATTCTGGTCATTTTCATCACGACTTCATCATTACAGGAAGTAGTGGCACTAAAGGCCGTGTGAGGGAAATAACAGGTAGTAATGTTGAGAAAATTGTACGAAAGGCTAATGCCCCGATTATCGTGGTTAAAGAGCAGGAAGTAACGTTTCCTTTTAAGGATATTCTATTTGTCTCTTCTTTTGAAGAAGATGTTAGTCATCCGTTTCAAGCTGTGCTTTCCATAGCTGAAAAATGCGATGCTAAAATTCATTTGTTACACATAAATACAGAGACAGATTTTAATAACATCAATGCTGGATTAAACCCTGTCAAGCAATTCCTTGAAAAGTTTCCCGCTTTAAAAAACGTTTCTATGAACGTTCACAACGAATCGTCAGTAGAAGAAGGTATCAATACATTTTTAAAACATCAGCCCGCAGATTTGGTTGCAATGAGTACCAGCGGAAAGACAGGATTTTTGAGCTTATTTTCAAAAAGTATTGCCGAAGGTGTAACCAATCATTCCGAATTACCGGTAATGACCATTAAAATATAACGATGAAAAAATCAGTTTTAATAAAAAAATATTCTGGGGAGTACCAAGCTTTTGATGTAAATAAACTCATCAATTCTTTGCGTCGTTCCCAGGCAGATGAGACTGTTGTTCAAGATATAGCCCAAAAGATAGAAGAGCAGATTGAAGAAGGAATGTCCACCAAAACAATCTATCAATTGGCTTTCAAAATGCTAAAGAGCAAATCAAGATTAAGTGCTTCAAAGTACAAGCTCAAAAAAGCATTGATGGAATTGGGACCTTCTGGCTTCCCTTTTGAAAAGTTGGTTGGCAAACTATTGGCACACGAAGGGTTTTCAACACAAGTTGGTGTGATTGTGCAGGGCAATTGCGTGCAACACGAAATAGATGTGATAGCGCAAAAAGACAATACCCATTATATGATTGAATGTAAATACCATAGCGATCAAGGGCGGGTTTGTAATGTTAAAATCCCCCTATATATCCATTCAAGGTTTTTAGATGTGGAAAAACAATGGAAGCGCCAAGAAGGTCACGAATCTAAAGGTCATAAAGGAGCTCTGTTCACCAATACACGCTTTTCAAGTGATGCTTTACAATATGGCAAATGTGTGGGATTGTTGTTGACAAGTTGGGATTACCCAAGGGGCGACGGTCTAAAAGATAGAATAGATAAGTCGGGGCTTCATCCATTAACAGCCTTAACAACGCTTACCAAAACCGAAAAGACAAAATTATTGGATACAGGCATTGTGCTCTGTAAAGAGCTTCACGAAAATCCTGCGTTGTTAGAGCAGATAGGAGTCGATAAAAAAAGACATAAAAACATTTTAGAAGATTCAGAAGCGCTATGTAAAAGCACTTAAGAGTTATTAATATAAAAGTTCAACAATCTTAAAATAAAAATAGATGAAAACTAACAACATAAACATTCACTTTTTAGGAGCAGCTGGCACCGTAACAGGCTCAAAATATTTAGTGGACACAGAAGATAAAAAAATACTGATAGACTGCGGACTTTTTCAAGGCTTAAAGGAATTGCGCCTTAAAAACTGGGAATACCCACCTGTAAAAGTTTCAGAAATTGACGCAGTATTGCTTACTCACGGCCATTTGGATCACACAGGGTATCTGCCAAGATTAGTCAAACAAGGGTTCAATGGGCCTATCTACGGCACCAATCCTACTCTGGATATTGCCAAAATCATTCTGAATGATAGTGCAAAAATTCAGGAACAAGAAGCCGAACGTGCCAACAAAGAAGGTTATTCCAAACACAGTCCTGCTGAACCATTGTACGATTTAAAAGATGTTGAAAAAACCATTCCACATTTTAAGAACGTTCCACAATCCCAATGGATTCCATTATTTGATGGTATCAAGGCACGATTTCAGTATAATGGACATATCCTTGGTGCAACATTCATCGAGTTGGACGTCCACGGAAAGCGTTTTGTCTTTTCAGGAGATATTGGAAGAACCAATGATTTATTGCTTTATCCACCTCTGAAACCAAAAAAAGCGGATGTGCTTTTCATTGAATCCACTTATGGAGGAAGATTTCATCCTGACGAAGCGGAAGCACTTCCGCAGATTGAAAAATTGGTTAATGACACGATCAATAGAGGCGGTAGTTTATTTGTTCCAAGTTTTTCAGTAGAACGTGCCCAACTGATGATGCTGATTTTTTGGAAATTATTAAAAGAAAAGAAAATTCCAAAAGTACAAATGATAATGGATAGCCCAATGGGAGCTAGTGTATTGGAATTGTTTCATCGTACAAGGGATTGGCACAGATTGGAAGACAATGAATGTGATGAAATGTGTTCACATTTCACGGTTGTAAGCAGTTATCGGGAAACTATGGAGTTACGAACAGACGACAAACCAAAAATTGTGATTGCTGGAAGTGGAATGCTTACAGGTGGAAGAATGCTCAACTATCTCGAAACCCAAGCGCAAAACCCAAATAACACCTTGCTTTTTGTAGGCTATCAAGCTGAAGGCACTCGTGGCAGAAAATTATTGGAAGGCGAAAAAGAATTAAAAGTGTATGGAAAAACGGTATCCTTTCAAATGGAAGTAGCCGAAATTCAAGGCCTCTCGGCACACGCAGACCACGCTGAATTAATTGATTGGATGAGCAAAATAAAAAATAAGCCAGCGCGAATTTTTATTGTGCACGGAGAAAAAGAAAGTGCGGAAGCCCTTCAAAAAGGAATAAAGGAAACCTATGGATGGAATGCTGAAATCCCGCAGCTATACAGTATCGAAAATGTATAACTCTTAAATCAAATAAAATGGAAACGAAAAGAGCAATCAACAAATGGCATGTGATAACCGGTGGTCCGAGCACTGGAAAAACTACCGTGATAAATATGTTGGCTGAAAGAGGTTACAAAACAACCATTGAACACGCACGGCATTATATAGACACTATGCGTATTGAAGGACAAACGGTTGAAGAAATAAGGAACAATAAAAGGCAATTTCAATTAGGAGTTCTGGATATGCAAATAGAACAAGAAAAAGCCATCCAGCCCAAAGATTTAGTGTTTTTGGATAGAGCCATACCAGACGCTATGGCATACTATCAATTTTTAAAGTTGGACTATGATGAGAAACTGCTCAGCGCAGTTAAAAATACCTCATATAAAAAAATTTTCATTTTAGACCGACTGCCATTCACCAAAGACTATGCAAGAACCGAAGACGAAGAAGATCAAAAGATAATACATCAATTAATAATAGATGTGTACACCGTTTTAGGGTTTCCGATAGTTACTGTTCCTGTTTTGCCACCAACGGAGCGTGTAGAATTTATTTTAAACAATATATAATAGCAATGACAATCTATTTGTATGTAATCTCTAACCACAATAGTTTCAAATAATGAAGAAAACTCTTGATACTTTCAATCAACAAAACCATAAAACATCCACTAAACTTATGATGACACAGGTTCTATTGTTCTATTTTATTTTGGGCTGTACAAGTATAATAGCACAAACTGAAATGCTCATTGGGCAGATTTCAGACAGAGTTGTCATTCGGGAGAATTTTGATGAAGAAGGTGCTTTTCTCAACAAGCAAACTTTTGATGCTGGTGAAATAATAGAGAAAAATGGATATTTCGAAATAGAGGTAATCACAGAATTATATGACAAAGACAAAAAATCCACCGATAAATATACAACTACCTATCGCTGTAAACCAAATGAGGCGAGTGTGATGGTAATGGCATTTCCATTTTCAAACCCAAAATCAAAGGAAACCGAAATCAATACCACATCCGCAAATTTTAAAGAGCTGTATGATTTAAATAACCTTGAAGATATAGAACTGGAAATGAGTTTTGATTCGGGCTTATTGAATTTTTTTGGTTCAAAAAGCACGATAAAAATTTACGACCGAAAATTGAATAGTAACAAAAACAATATTAAATCAAAAGTCAATATCAAGGCCTATGCGTGGGGAATTCGCATCAAGCAACTCAACTATATCGTTAACGAGAAATTAAATGCAAACGGCTTATTGACCTTTCAGAAATTTACAGAAGAAGATAAAAGTTATTTTACAATAACCTATAAATAGAAACAAATGAAAAATTACGATACATTATCAGAAGCCATAAACGATTTACAGGTAAACGAATATCCCTATGATTTCAACTTAACGCCAGAATGTCTGGAATGTGCTTCCTTGAAAATTGAGATTCGACCAGAAGATTTTAAAGTAGATACAATCTATCGCTTTGAAGGAATGAGCAGTACCGGTGATAATAGCATTTTATATGCAATATCTTCTAAAGAAGGCATTAAAGGTCTTTTGGTAGATGCCTATGGCGTATATGCCGAAAATATTTCAGAAGCAATGCGGAAAAAATTACGATAACACTTAAACAATACTATAATGGAAAATAACGAAAATCACAATCACGACAAAATGGACCACTCTAAAATGGATCATTCAAAGATGAAACACAAAAAAGAAGACCACTCAAAAATGGATCATTCCAAAATGAAAAAGGGTGATGGAGACCATTCTGGTCATAATCCGGGTCACGGGAAAATGGGTCACGACCATCATAAAATGATGATAGCAGACTTTAGAAAACGATTCTGGGTAACGCTAGTCCTAACCATCCCTATCTTGTTCTTCTCGCCAATGATTCAAGATTTTTTTGGATATGAGTTCTTACTTCCTGGTAATCCTTATATACTGTTTGCGGTTTCTACCATTGTATATTTCTATGGTGGTTGGCCTTTTCTTAAGGGTTTCGTTTCCGAAGTAAAGAATGGTGCGCCAGGGATGATGACACTTATATCTATGGCAATAAGTGTCGCCTATTTCTATAGTTCTGCAACCGTTTTTGGTTTAGAAGGTGTGGATTTCTTTTGGGAACTGGCAACGCTAATCGCAATTATGCTTGTAGGGCATTGGATTGAGATGAAAAGTGTCCTAGGAGCATCGAAAGCTCTACAACTTTTAGTAAGTATGATGCCTGCGGAAGCACATCGCGTTAAAGGTGATACTATTGAAGATATCGCACTTGAAGATTTATTAAAAGATGATGTGATATTGGTAAAACCCGGAGAGAAAGTACCAGCTGACGGTATTATAGTAGAAGGTTCAAGCTATTTGAACGAATCGATGCTCACGGGAGAATCAAAGCCTGTAAAAAAAGATGAAAAAGACAAGGTCATTGGTGGTTCTGTAAATGGTAATAGCACCTTAAAAGTAAAAGTTGAACATACAGGAAAAGACAGTTATCTCAACAAGGTTATCACTATGGTTGAGGAAGCCCAGAAGACCAAATCTAAAATGCAGAACCTTTCCGATAGAGCAGCAAAATGGCTGACTTATATAGCTTTGGCGATTGGTTTTGGTACGTTGGCAGTTTGGTTGATTTTAGGCTTTCCATTTGTCTATGCTTTAGAAAGAATGGTTACCGTTATGGTTATTGCTTGTCCACACGCTTTAGGTCTAGCCATACCTTTGGTAGTTGCAATCTCTACATCAGTATCTGCACAGAACGGATTGTTGATTCGTAACAGGACTGCTTTTGAAGAATCACGTAAAATTTCAGTATTGCTTTTTGATAAAACAGGAACCCTAACCAAAGGGGATTTTGGTGTAACACGCATAAAATCTGTTAATGAAGCGTATGCAACCGAAGAAATTTTAAGACTGTCCAGCGCTTTGGAACAGAGTTCGGAACATCCTATTGCAGTAGGTATTATTAAGAGAGTTAAAGAAGACAATATTTCCATCCCAAAACCCGAAAACTTTAATGCAATTACGGGTAAAGGCGTAGAGGCAAATGTAGAAGGCAAACAAGTAAAAGTGGTTAGTCCTGGTTATTTAAGGGATGAAAAAATTACTATTCCTGAAGATGCGTATAGTGATGCTGCTGAAACTGTTGTATTCATATTAATTGATGGACAGCTAGCAGGATACATTGCCCTTGCTGATGAAATAAGACCCGAATCTGCCGAAGCTATTAAAATATTTAAAAAGAATAATATTAAAGTGTTGATGGCTACTGGCGATAATGAACAAACAGCTAAAGCAGTTAGCGATAAGCTTGGTTTAGATGGTTATTATGCTGAAGTTCTGCCGCATCAAAAAGTGGAAATAGTTGAAAAGTTACAAAATGAAGGAGAATTTGTAGCTATGACAGGTGATGGTGTAAACGATGCACCGGCACTTGCCAAAGCGAATGTTGGAATTGCTGTTGGTTCGGGCACCGATGTGGCTGCTGAAACAGCTGACATCATATTAGTGAATAGCAACCCTCAAGATATTGCCAACTTAATATTATTTGGAAAGGCTACCTACAATAAAATGATTCAGAATCTAATCTGGGCTACAGGATATAATGTAATAGCTATTCCACTAGCAGCTGGTGTATTATATTCATCAGGCTTTGTTTTAGGCCCAGCAGTAGGAGCTGTATTAATGAGTTTAAGCACCATTATTGTGGCTATTAATGCACAATTATTAAAGCGAAAAATAGGTAAAAAATAAATGGAAAGAAAAGAAAAACTCAACAGGATATTTTTAATCCTGTTGAGTTTATTTGTAGTAATGTTAGGGTATGGTATTTTACTACCAACCCTACCCTACTACACCGAAAGACTAGCCTTAAAAGACAATCTCGATACCAATCTAATCAACTTCCATATTGGATTGCTCACCAGCATATATCCACTTTTTCAATTACTTTTTGTAGTGGTTTGGGGAAAGCTTTCCGATAAATACGGGCGCAAACCTATTATCATTTGTGGCCTGCTTGGTTTTGTAATTATGCAAGTACTTACGGGTCTGGCAACCTCTTTAACCATGCTATATATCGCAAGAATTTTTGGAGGCATTTTTACATCCTCCGTAATTCCTGTTAGCAATGCTTATTTAAGCGACATAACTTCAAATAAACAGAGAACAAAAATAATGGCCTGGTCTGGTGTTGCCATTAGTTCTGGGGTTATTTTCGGCCCTGTCATTGGTGGCTTTCTGTCTCAAACTAACATTCATATTAAATTTTCCATAGGCCTACTGCATTTAGACAGATTTTCAGTGCCCTTTTTGTTTGCTGCCCTTTTAGGATTGATTGTCTTATTCGTTATAATGAAATGGCTAAAGAACACAGTTCGAGTTCATAAGACTGTTACACAAAAAATGTCCTTGCGCTTCACATTTAGCAACTATTTTATTATGCTATTAACCTTGTCGTTTGTGCTACAATTTGTTGTGACGTTATTTGAAACCGTGTTTTCAATTTACGGGAAAGATGAATTGGAATTTAACAGCAATCAAGTCGCTATTGGCTTTATGCTATGCGGTTCTGTCATGGCTGTTTTACAGCCCATTTTTGCAAATTATGGTGAGAAAATTTTATCCTCAAAAAAACAAATTGCTTTAGGTTTACTAATATCTGGTTTATCCCTAATAGCATTTCCTGTTTTCAAAAATGAATTTTTAGTCTATGTATTAATCAGTGTATTCGCAGCAGGTGCTGCTATGGTCACGCCAAACTTATTATCAGCAGTCTCATTAACATCTAAAGAAAATACAGGCAGAAATATATCCATACAAAGTTCTACAAATAGTATGGGGCAAATTTTAGGACCCGTTCTCGGAACCTGGCTACTTGCAGGTGGTTTTTATTATCCTTTTATCGTTTCAGGAACAATAGTATTAATGACTATTGCATTGGTTTATATGCTGAAACGGTACAATAAGGATAGCAACTCTAATTAATTCAATCAAGCAGGCAACATCATAAAAACACCCTTAACTAAATTAATAACTAATACACATACCATCCCACTACCCTTTTTAATAATTTAAGGAAGAGAAAATAGTGCACAATAGCACCATAACAGCAACAAATACAAGTTCAAGATCAAATAGTAATCAATTGAAGAATCAATAAAACAAGAGACAACAAAGATTCGGCAGTATAATTAAATGTTGCCGAATCTTTGCTTTTTTTACATGTATAAAAACACATATAAAATCATAACAAATACACGACATATCGAAGAGCTTAAAAAGACATTTTCAAATATTGGTTATGTAAAGGTTAGCGACATCATTACTTTTTACAGGCAGTTTGATAAAGACATGAAACGTGCA
This sequence comes from Bizionia sp. M204, assembly GCF_023205095.1. Lineage (GTDB taxonomy): Bacteria > Bacteroidota > Bacteroidia > Flavobacteriales > Flavobacteriaceae > Algorimicrobium > Algorimicrobium hallyeonense. Next base: position 1,333,125 of record NZ_CP046242.1, read on the forward strand.
ACAGTAGATTAGAGAATACACGACCTGGTAAATAAAGGATTGCTGCACAGACACCTTATAGAATTAGTTTATAAAAAACCAAATCTATCAATACCTCTTCCATTATAACCAATAACAATTATATTAGTACAGATATAAAAGTTGTCCAACGTGATAGAAATTCTTTTATATATTGTGATCCTAAAACAACCATATTAATTTATTAACATCTATCAATTAATATGTTAAAAAGTTTAAATATAAATATCACAAAAATTAACGAACTTGTAGTTTATAAATTAATATCTACAAAAATTAAAAACTATGGGAATTAAACCAGGACCAAAAAGAATTGCAGATTCTACGGGAAAACCAGACAGACGTCAACGAGATAATAAGCAAACTCCTAAAAATACACCATCCTTAAAACCTCATAAACATAAGAAAGGCGACTAATTAAAATATATTCAAAATACCTAGGAATCTTTTTATTAACGACGGACTTAAAAGTAAAGCTGAATTAAAGAAATGTGATGAATTTTTTTTGTTTGATTTCATAAATACACCAAACTTCAACTTATTCAATTTCCCAATTTAAACGACAAAAAAATTATCCTTCAACTTTAAATGTATCATCCAAAGAAATTAACTTTTCCCGCATAAGCGTATTATCATCAAATACCCGAGAGATATTATATAGATTCTCAAAATATTTCGATTCATTTTTGTAATAGGTGGCTTCAATATGCTTCACATTATCATGTTGAAATATGGTTCTTAACAAGGCCTTATCACATAATCCGCTAGAGTGTCCAATTAATTGGACGTATATGTTATCTGATTCTTCTAGAAGTCCTAGAACCTCTTTATATTTATTAGTCCGAAGATACTGGAAGGTTTTAAAATTCTTTAATAAGTTATTTTCCAAAAGTAATTCTAACTCGTGATAACCTTTAGAATTTTCATCACCATAACCAAAGATAATCGGGTTTTCAAAATCATTTAAATCGCCATGAATATGAATAGGCAATATAGAAAGGTTCTCATCCATTGTCTCCTCTTTTAAACGCTTTAAATAGGCAATTAAAATTTTTGAAGTATAATTAAAAGTAACAAAATACGTTTTCTCAAAATGGAAACCTTTAGTTTCATGTTTAAGCAAATCATACACTGAATGGGAATTAGGAATGTCATAACCATCTACAATACCAGTTTTATCTTCAACTTCTGTTTTTAAATATTCACCAATAAGTTCTTTAAGGTGGTCAAATTCTGAATTTATTAAGGTTATATCTTTTGGAGAATTTTTATACTCATAAAGCAACTTAAAATAATGCGCCTCCAAATCAGACCAATATCCCAAACGGTCATTATCTCGAATTAAAGAACCAAAAAAGATAGAATTTTTATTAGGGTTTACTGCCAATTTAAATTTATTAGTATCTTTAATAGGTTTAACGCCAAGCCATTCATCATCATTTCCATTCTTGTGTATCATACCAATAAAACCTCCAGAATCCCTGTATTCTCGGCCTTTAATGACTTTTTTTAATCTGGAATTATCAATCTTCTCATAACGAGCAACACGATTAACTAAATAATTCATAAAATCACAATACCCGGTTGGAAGTCCATGTGCTTTATCAAATCCATTTCCAATCAATACAATTCTATTCACTGCTTTTACCATAAATTTCTAATTCAAAATAATCTTTTAACCCAAGACATCTACACCTATTCAAAATTACCCCATTAAAGTTAACTCCTACAAAAACCTCCCTTATAGTTTTCAACATGGAAGTCAACATTATTAAACAAAAACCAAAAATATCTATGCATTACGGGAAACCTCAATACCAAATCCATATAAATTCCTATTTTTAGGCTGTTATAAAATACAAATAGCAAAAAATGGTATTCCACATAACCCAATTAGGAAACTTCTATCCCGGCGACGAGCATAAAGGCGATGTAGCGCGCATTATCATGTATATGTATACAAGATACCCAAATCAATGCGAAGCCTTAAACATAGGCTTCGGAACAACCGACCACGCCCCTTTCCAAGATATGCCAGATGTGTTTTTAAAATGTAATGCCGAAGACCCAGTATCACAATTTGAAAGAGATAGAAACGAAATCATTTATCAAAATCAAGGCAACAGAAACCCCTACATTGATAACCCATACCTAGCAACCCTAATTTGGAACGGACAAGAAGCAGAAGACACCTGGGGAACCTTATCAATTCCAGAAAAAAAATTCGAACAATTAACCATATACCCAACCTATACATCAAACTATATTTACATAAAAGGAAATACAAAAACCAAGAGTTATCATTACACATTCACAACACAATGGGCCAACAAGTAAAAACAGCAACCACCACAGAATTAATAGATATCTCCACTCTAGAAAACGGTTTATACTTCCTTAACATAATGTTCAATAACACAACCCAAATAAATAAAATGATCAAAACAACCTAAAATGGAATGACGAGGCCATAAAAAGACACAATTTATTAGCACATTACGGATAACCACAATGTTTATTAATACATATATTCTATTTTATCAACAGTAAAATAAACCATATAACAGGCACTTTTAAAAGATACCATAACCTGATTTATTTAAGGGATAAGAGTAATACGGGATAAAAGTAATTATATAATGAGTTGGGTGTAATTTGAAAACCGAATCGTATAAAGTTAATTTTTGCTCAATTTTAACATCGCTTTTGAAACACTTAAAGCGCTTTTATCATATTCTTCATGACCATAACCATGCTTTTCATTCAATTCATAAAATTCTCTATAAATGACAAATGGATTTTGCGAATCTCCCACCCACTTCACAATAATATCTAAAATCTCATTCATTACTGGCTGAAAAGTCATTCTTCCATCAGACTTTCTAATCCCATTATTATCTGACTTACGTTTACCCGAATTAAGGAAGATGTTTTTTTCGTCATAAATTATATTTCGAACTTCTTTAAACTCTTTTCCTTTTGGCAAATAATCCATCAATAATTTACGAATACCTTTATAATAAATATTGTACTTTTCTTCTGGATTTTCAAACTCTTTTCCTATCAGTTCTCTTAATTCATCAATTTCCTCAATATTGCCTTGTTCAGAATTAATAGTTAATTGTCTACCAACCTTTTCGTTTGCCTGCTGCAAAAGTTCCATTCTTTCCAAATCAGCCTCTGTTAGCTCTACTTTTCTGCTTAAGTCTTTATCTTTTGCCATTATAATTATATTAGTTAATTTCTAAAATCGATTTAATTCGCTCACTTGTTTCTTTAATACTCAAATCATCCCATGAAATAGGACTTAACTTACCTATTGCTTCCTTATAATTTGGATAATAATCCTTGAATGCTGCATGATAATTTTTTTCATATAGTTTATCTTGATACCAAGTATAAAATGAATAAACAATTGAAATATGAATTTCATTTTGTTCAGCAAATTTTGAAACTAAAAAAGGATTATTAATGTACTTTTTTATATAATGAAATTTATCTTCTGCCATAAAAAAGTCTCTTGCGAACGAATCAGCTTTATCTTCTATTAAAAATAAATCATCGTCTCCCGTTAAATGAAAGCTATTAGTCTCTATCAAATCAAAATCAAATAACACATGATGTAATTCATGTAAAAGCGTGAACCAAATAGTAGGATATTTTTTATTAAAGTCAGTTAGTACAATACAAGGTTTACCATTTACTATAAAAGTGCCTCCCCTTACTTGAGTTGTTGATAAATAGTCTTGAAATATTACTGTAACACCAATATTATAAAGTGCTTTACAAACAGTAAAAAGACCATCCTTAACATCTTGTGAATAAGGTTTAACTTTAACTATTAAATCCTTTAATCTTCCTCTATCGTATTCATTTGGATTGTCAATAACCCTAAAAGTTTGATAAGCTGACTTTATCCAAAAATCTTTCATTTTATCAGAAAAATTCCTTCTCGTTCTACTATATAATGGCTCGACAAGTTCATCTTCATACTCCTGAATAGATGAATAACCAAAAAACGTAAGAACCTTTTCAACTAATTCATCAGTATCATAATCTTTATCAAAAAAACCAAGCTTTGTTAAAGTTTTTACATCAAAATTCTTTAGTAAAAAGGTCGCTTTTCTTGCATTATCAATTGATCCAATGTTTACCTTACTTTGATTATTTAAAACTATCTGAATGAATTTATCAATATTTATATCTAAAAATTCCGCAATTTTAACAACATGAATTAAATTTGGTTGCTTTGCAGTACCACTAATGATTTGTTCAAAAACATCTTTATCAATATTTAAAAGCTTTAAAGCCTTTGTTTTACTGACATTGTAATCAGATAATTTTTGTTCAAATTCATTACTAATATCAAAACTTTCATCATTAGAAAAGATTGATTTCAATAAATCATCTATATTAGATTCTTTCATAAAAAGAGTATTTACCCTGCAAATATAAACAATTTATCGACATATTTACAAAATCGAGGGAATTTACCCTTAAAAACCACACCCAACACCGTTTATAATTAATTGCTTGGTTATCTCATACTTACGAAAATCCTCGCTGATTTTCTATTCGGTTTTTATTTGCTAAATTACGTGCTTATCGACGCCACTAATCATACACATAATCGTTGTGTAACATTTGACTTAAACCTCGTAATCTGAATGAAACATCAATCCTGGAGACATCATTACTTACCTGTTTTTTATTTAAAAGGTTTTACAAAAGAATCAAACAAATTTAAAATATATAATGTTCGGGAAAAAAGATTCATTAAAAACGGAAAGGACTTTTCACCTGAATCTTACTTTTTTGAAAAAGATGGCAACACAATAAAATTCAATAAATCTGAAACGGATTTTTTAGAAACTGAACATTATAGCCATTTTGACAATAATGCTTCAAAACTATTCGAAAAGATAAATTCTTCAAGCAATGACAATCGTTTCAATGTTGATGAAGATGATATGCCAGCAATAAATCATTTTGTCAGCTTAATGTATTGGCGTTTGCCTCACAGAACGAAAGAATTAAAAAATTTCATAAACAACAACGATTTAAATACTTTGGGATTAGCCATAAAAGACAATTGCGGAAATAATAATAATAATAATAAACAAATTGAGGACAAATTTAAAAATAGTGAACCTTTTCTAAAAAGCTATAAATATTTCAATTCATTAATGGATTCTATGAGAGGAGTTAATTGTAGAACACCTTACACAATAATAGAAAGTACCAATAAATTTCCATACTTGTGTTCTGACAATCCAGTGATTTTCGAAAAAACCGATATGCCGAAAGTTTATGAAGACGATTATCTATTCCCTTTATCTGGAAATAGATTGTTTATAAAGACGAATAGAAGAGAAAATTTCCCAGCTTACTTAAGGCTTATGGTAGATACTTTAGTTTATAAACAAGCAATAAAATATGTAAGTTGTACAGATGAAAGATATATTGATATTTTAGAAAATAATTTTTTAAACTATAATATTTCTGTTGAAGAATTAAAAATTGATATATTTAATAGACTGAAATAAAAACGTTACACAACACCGGTAACCGTTGCACAAAGCTTTAAAAATTTATGACCAAAACACAATTAAGCCCTTTTTAGGGCTTTTTTAATATTCTGCAACTGCTATTTAATTAAATTTTGTTTGGTGGAAATTGAAGATTATTAGGTTTTGGAGTCCATTTATTTTAGAAAATATAAGACCAAGTGATTTTGCCCCGCTCCCGCGCGATTGCATCGCGTGGGAAACAAAATAAAATAATCATGCAACGAATATTTTTATCTACAAACAATCACACGATGAATTATTACTTTTTTTCATGCTTAAGACAACATTATAAGCATTTTTCATGCAAACTAAACACTTTTTCATGTTATATTTGTAAACATAATTCATACTAAAGCAACATGAATAACTATTTTTCACAACAAATAACTGTTTTTCACAACATAGACACACCAGAACCTGGAACTTTGGCAGGATATGCCCTCTTGTTGGAATTTCTTATACAAGAAAAAAACATAGCTGTTCCCATGCCTAGTAAATTGGCCATAGTAACAGATAAACATCAAAGATATAATACAGATAGATGGCAAGTTTTCACCAAGCGCCACAAACCAAATAAGGATATAATAAGTCATATCGTATTTGCCATAAAGTATGAAGGAATCGATCTATATATTTTAAAACAACTCTTCCTTAATTTAGGTGAAGGAACTATAAAAGAATACATCCTATCAGAACCTACAGGACAATATGCAAGACGAATATGGTTTTTATATGAATGGCTGCTAGGAAAAGAACTAGATATCCTAGACCTAAAAACAGGAACTTATGTGGAAGTAGTAAATGAGAAACTACAATATCCGGGACCAACAATAAATTCAACAAGGCATCGTGTAAAAAACAACTTACCTGGCACCAGAGACTTTTGCCCGATGATCCATAGAACAGATAAAATAGAGACCTTTCAAGAAAAAGATTTTTCTAATAGAATGGCATTCGATCTAAAAGGGAAAGACAAAGATTTAATTAGAAGAACAGCCGCGTTTTTATTACTAAAAGATTCCAAAGCATCTTTTGCTATTGAAGGAGAAAAACCCGAAAACCAAAGAGCAAGAAATTGGGGGAAAGCCATTGGCCAAGCAGGTAAAAAAGAAGTATCACTTCAAGAGTTAGAACGGTTACAAAACATAGTAATTGGTAAAAACAAACTCAAGCAAATGGGATTGAGAACTCAAGAAGGATTTATTGGGGAACATGACCGAGAAACCTTTGCACCTATTCCAGATCACATTTCCGCAAAAGTACAGGACTTGCCGGTACTTATGAATGGACTTATTGAAACCAATAAAATACTAAACCAGAGTCAATACGACCCTGTTTTAATGGCCACGGTTATGGCTTTTGGGTTTGTGTTTATTCATCCTTTTTCTGATGGAAATGGCCGTTTACACAGATATTTGATGCACCATATTCTAATAAGAAAGAATTATACAACTAGAGATATGATTTTTCCAATATCTGCTGCAATATTAAATAATATAAGCAAGTATCAGGAAGTGCTAGAGGCGTTTTCAGAGCCTAGGCTAGAATTAATTGATTGGACTCCAACAGAAGACCATAATGTTAAAATTTTAAACGAAACAATAGATTTATATCGTTATGCAGACCTAACGCTTCAAGCAGAATTTTTATATGCATGTGTTGAAGAAACTATTGAGGAAATAATTCCAAACGAAATTAAATTTTTGGAACAACATGATGAAATGGCAGAATACATCAATGCCATGGCAACACTTCCAAATACAGATACCGACTTATTAATTAAGTTTTTAATCCAAAATAACGGTAAATTATCTCAAGCAAAAAAAGACAAATTCTTTGAAGAGTTATCAGATGAGATACTAAATAATATTGAAAAGAAGTTTGCTCAAGTGTTTTAATTCAATTTTTTAAGTTTATTGAGGATGTCTGTTAAAAACCCATAAATCAGACACAAACCCAACTTCGGTTTAACACCTTGGTCAACTTAAAAATTCGGAAGGCAGGTAATAAGGTGTTCGTCAGTCGCTCCATTTTGTTCCATAAAACATATCTGCAAGCCAATTCGGTATGCGTTCGGTATACTGCTTTTTAAAATAAGCTTGCAACACTTATAAAACCTAGCAATTACAAGGCTTGCATATACCATAAATAGTACCACTGCGGCGAGACGTCCTCGTTGGCACTATTTATTTGTTTTATTTCACACATTCACTCCCTCCTCACCCGTAGCTACTTTTTTACCCCAAACCCCTTTTAGGTATGCGCGCAAGCGCATGTAATGTATTTGGGGTAAAACCGCTACTTCATATGATGCGAGCCTGCGGGTCGCTGCGGCCAAACCCCACATATATAATAGCCAGATAAATCAATAGTGTCTTTTAAATTCAAATGATTCAAAATTTGATTACGACTGCCGCTTCAAATATGTGGGGCTGCGGGTGGCATATTTTTTGACCTGTCAAGTTTGCAAATAAGATAACCCCTGAATCCCTGCGAAAGCAGGGACCTCTTTTAAGTACAATCAATTTTTTTCGCATTAGACCAACCTGTAATCTCAAGGGGTTATCCTATTTTGCAAAACATGCAAGAGCAACTCATGCAATCGGCCATTCCATCCTGCCCGAATCGTTTTTACATTTCGGATTGGCTATAAGTAATCATTCAAAGAACATGCGCCTACACCATTAAATACATCAATATACACGCGCTTTAGTAAGCGCCAAGCCTGAAATGAAAACGATTACCAAAACCTTCCGTGGCCTCTTTTATTCGTCGCACTTGCCATAACATAAACAGTCAGTTACCATCCAAACAAAAACATCAAAAAATGCGCCACCCTTGCGGTAAACCGTTGCTGTGGTACGCACTTTTGCCGAAAAAGGCAACGTGCTGTTACCACACCACCCTTGCTAAACTCGCAGCCGGCTCGCGCCTTAAGGATTACCTGCTGAAATCATATCTTTAGTCTTCAAAAAAAAACAAACATGATAACAAAAACAATTCAAATTACAGAAGTATCAGTCGATGAATTAGCAAACCTAGTAGCAGATAAACTAGTACTAAAAATTGAAGCTTATTTAAATAAAATTGCCGCTACAAAAAATGAAGTATTATTAACCAGAAAAGAAACAGCCGAATATTTTAAAGTAAGTTTAGTCACAATACATCATTGGACTAAAAATGGAATTTTAAACGCTACGTATATTGGAAATCGCGTTTATTATAAAAAACAAACAGTTTTAGAAATTGTAGAAAAGCAAACTAGAAGATTAAAATAAAAAAAACAACAAAGATAGTAGCCTCCCTCCAGCCCCACTATAATACTATAAAGTTCAAGCCCTACGGGTTTTGAACAAAACTTTTTTAAATAAACAAAGGGGCCTTTATAGGCTTAAGTTCGCTAAAAAACTTTCATCCAAAAAACTTGACAGTATTTCCTCGGCTACAGGTTTTTTGCTTTCTTTTTTCTTTTTCTTTTCTTCCGAAAAAAATATGAAAGGGAATAGATAGTTTTTAAAACAACATGTATAACGAAAGAACACTGACGACCTATTAGCAGAATACGCCTATATATTTTTTAGATAAAGAACATAAAAAAAGGCCCTTTAAGAAAGAGCCTTTGCCTATTTTTTGAAGAAACTGAAAATATAATTTAAAAGTTTGGCCACTAAATAACTGACAGAAGCCCCTATACTAGCCATAACAACCGTGAACAGAATAGCATCCAAACTAATATTTAAGGCGATAGAAAAAAGCGTGCCGCCCAAAAATCCGATTTTAGTATGGACATTACCAAAATCCATCCTATTCTTTTTTATCTGAAGGCTTATCAATAACAGCCGCCTGACTCACAGCTGTAGCCACTGTTCCGGCAACGGCCATATAAGTGGCAATGGTAATAACAATGGCGGGCAAACTAATGGGAGCTGTAATAATAGCACCGCCAGCAGTGGCAAGAGCAATACCGATATTTCTCAATATCTTGAAAAACTTCGGGGTCGGTTTTTTATAACGTTCTACTAAATTCATAATATTATGTTTTTTTTAACCGCTCGTCATTCCCTCCTTTTAGGGAGGGCTTTTAGTGGTTAATGGTTAATGGTTAAAAAAATAAGTTCTTTGCGTTCAAAAGCTTGATGACAAAGCGAAAGCAACTTTTGCATCGCCAATTTAGAGGACCATCCAGTGCCAATGCCAGAAAGCTGACTTACCGGTGCCAAACACCCTTCTAATTCAGTTGCAGCGTCATTAGCCTGGTGAATCAAAATCAATTGCCTACCCGCAACCGACTTCACATGTAAATGATTCCCCAACCGACTTGAATTTCGGTGTTCTAATTCATAAACCCCTTCGGGAATACAAGACACCAAGCGCTTATTTTCCAGCCAAGGCAATTCAATCATAAAACAGAGAAACCGACCATTAATAAAGAGGGCACCATTGGTACCCTCTTTAAAATACTGTCTTTGGAGCAGCAAATCCATCTTACAAGGTGTCTACTAATGCTACAGAAAGTGCATTAAAAGCACCATTTTTAAGCGGATACATCTCGCCATTCACTTCTTGATAAAAGGCAATACCAACAACCTCTAAAATCGGTAACACCGAGTTAGCAGTAAGCGTGGCATTCAAAGCAATAGCAGCCGTATCTGGAGCCGTATACGGTAAAATACCAGTCGCATCTGTTTCAAAAACAAAGGTTTCATTCACAAAATCGACTTCGGCAGCACCCATTACAATGCTGAAATGCGTAGTTCCGATTGGAGACGCAATACGCACAGTAGGACTAAAAGGCGCTAATGTTACATCCCCACTTCCAGAAACGCGATCTAAAACCACATTATATGGAGCGAATAAAGTAGAAGCTAATTTACCGTTGAGGTTAAACTCAAAACCTAAAAGCCTATTTAAATCTCCACCTTGAACGGTTCGCTCACCTCTTGTATTCACAAGGTCCGTTTTAATAATAGCCACCAAATCTTTAGTCAATCTACTAACAACTCGTTTGTCTTTGGCATTCTGCAGCAACACCCGAATCGAATTCCTAATCAGCTTACCGGCTTTACCTGCACGCCCAAATTCAGAACCGTTTTCACGCGTTCGTTGAAACGCAGGATCATTCGCAATACGATTACCATCAATACCGCCTTTAGTACGCGCCAAATGCCCGTCGCTTGTCTTGTAAAAGGAAATATCATCCAGAGTTCCCTTTAATTTTATAATACCAGTTTGTCTTGCCATGGTTTCAAAGTTTTTTAGTTTTATCAAAACTCCGTATCTTTAATAAGCAATCCCAAAAGCACTTCCGGCCCATGCCGAAAAGTGCCTTTTTTGCCAATTTAAACCTATAGATGATGGTAGGATCATGTATAGATAAAGCATAGATAAAGTATGAGCAACATCAAAAGACTATGTATTTACCCAAAAGATATTATGCGTATCACTGGCCGAAGTGAACGCTATAGTCGCCAGCTGTTTAAAAAAATAAAAGAGCATTTAGACAAAAAGGATCATCAGGTCCTAACAATCAAGGAGTTTTCAGAATATGCTGGTATTGAAGAAGATATGGTAAATAGATTCATTTAGAATCAAACGGTTCGGTTCACTATTCGGTTCACTCCATATTTTTTAGATGTTTAATTAGTTGATACACAGCGTAGAAAGAGGAACTGGATAGTTCCTCTTTCTACGCAAAATAAAGCTTCACTCAAAGAGTGGAGCTTTTTGCATTTTATGAAATTGAAAGTGATACTTTTATTATAAAGTAGATTAAAATAATTCAAGGCGGCTATACCTTTAACATGTAGTAAATCCAGCCTTTTCAAATTATAAAAAGTTAAACCCTATTTGTTATAAATTCCTTTCCAGTACCACTGTAATAACATCTACCGGTCTAAATCTTTTCATAATTTTCCTAATAAACACCTAATTTTCTAAATTTCAAAAAACATCTGCCAAGCGTATAGGATGTCAATCTTAACTAGTTTCAGGTTCAGAATCAATTCACTTTATCTAACCATTGACCCTAATTAGTTATGTGTATAAAAGTTACTTAAAAATATAAAGGTCTGTTTTTAAACTTTAATTGAATAAACTTTATAAAAAGTTAGGTATAGGTAACTTAAGTTACATAGTTAAAAACTATTACAAACTATATTTGTAATAAATTAATCTAATACCTTTTATTATGAATACCACAGAAACAACAAAAGAAGAACAAACATTTTCAATGCCACGAATAGGTGATAAAGCACCTGAATTTACAGCTGTAACAACACAAGGCCACATTAATTTCCCATCAGATTATAAAGGAGAGTGGTCAATTTTATTTAGCCATCCAGCCGATTTTACACCAGTTTGTACATCGGAGTTTATGACATTCGCGCATCAAGAAGAAAAATTTAAAAAAGCAAACTGCAATCTAATTGGTTTATCAATTGATGGTTTGTATAGCCATATTGCTTGGTTACGAACGATAAAGGAAAAAATTAAATTCAACGGCATGGAAAATGTCGAGGTTAAGTTTCCTTTAATAGAAGATATATCTATGAATGTTGCCAAGAAATATGGAATGGTTATGCCGGGAGAAAGCGAAACTCAAGCTGTTAGAGCTGTGTTTTTTGTAGATCCAAAAGGAATTGTTCGTGCTATAATTTACTACCCTTTAAGTTTAGGACGTAATTTTGATGAATTATACAGGGCATTAATAGCCATGCAAACATCTGATAAATTTAATGTCGCCACCCCAGCCGATTGGAATCCAGGCGATGATGTTATAGTATCACCAGCAGGATCTTGTGGTGTTGCTGAAGAACGCATGACAGCAACCGATGAACTAGAATGTCATGATTGGTTTTTCTGTACTAAAAAATTAGATAAAGATTTAGTACTGAATGAAATTTTACAAAAATAGTTAAGTCCATCAAGAAAAAGAGCCTCAACTTGAGGCTCTTTTCTATGAAATTTTAAAACATTTTTCTATATTATCAATAATACGATATAAATTTTAAATTATGACGATTAAACAATTTGAAGATAAACCATTAGCACATTATTCTTATGCTATTATTAGTAATGGAAAAATGGCAATTATAGACCCTTCCAGAAATACAAAACCATATTACGAATTAGCCGAAGCACACAATGCCAATATTGTAGCCATATTTGAAACGCATCCGCATGCTGATTTTGTAAGTAGTCATCTACAAATGCATAAAGAAACCAGAGCACAAATTTACGTTAGTAAGCTGGTTGGTGCAACGTATCCGCATAAAACATTTGATGATGGGGATACAGTAACTTTAGGGGAAGTAACGTTAGAAGCTATTAACACACCCGGCCATTCGCCAGATAGTATTACGGTTATTGCTACAGATGCAGATAGGAATCACTATATGTTTTCAGGAGATACGTTGTTTATTGGTGATGTTGGTCGTCCGGATTTAAGAGAAAAAGCGGGCAATATGAAAGCTAAACGGGAAGAATTGGCTAAAAGCATGTATAAAACCATGAAAACTAAATTTAACCACCTACCAGATAGCACAATTATTTATCCGGCACATGGCGCAGGTTCTTTGTGCGGAAAAAATTTGAGCGAAGATCCGTCCAGTACTTTAGGAAGAGAAAGAACTGAAAATTGGGCCTTTAAAAATTTATCGGAAGAAGAGTTTGTTGCACATATTTTAAAAGACCAACCGTTTATACCTTCCTATTTTGGATTTAATGTGGACATAAATAAAGAAGGAGCAGATAACTTTGAAACAAGCATTGCAAAACCGCCTTTTCAATTTCAGATCAATACAATTGATAATAATGACACTTTAGTGATAGATGTTAGAAATCAAGATGATTATAATAAAAATCATTTAGCGCGAAGTATCAACATTATTGCAGAAACCGAAGATGACAAGTTCGAAACTTGGCTTGGTGCCATTGTTAAACCTGAAGAGCCTTTTTATGTGGTCTTAAATTCCATAAAAGACAAAAACAATATTTTAAATCGTATTGCCAAAATCGGTTATGAGAAACAATTAAAAGGTATGATGACTTTAGATAAATCATCCCTTTTAAATACAGAATCTATAAATTTAGAAGATTTTAAAAAGCAAACGAATGATTATACTATAATTGATGTTCGAAATAAGAGTGAAGTTGAAACAGGTAAGTTTTTTGAAAAAGCGATTTCTATTCCTCTAAATGATTTGAGAGATTCCAAAGATAAAATCCCTACTAATAAGCCAATTGTGGTGCATTGTGCAGGCGGTTATAGAAGTGCCATTGGCAGTAGTATTATCTCTAATTTAATTGATAAAGCTTCGGTATATGACTTAAGTGATGCGGTTGAACATTTTAAAAACTAACCTAACAAAAAATTAAAATAAGATGATCTGTTTGTAGGTCTACTAAAACTTAAATAAATTAAAATTGAATATTATTATATACCAAAATAACTATATAATCTTGAGCAAGGTAAAACAACTTTTCCTAGCTATAATTATAATGCTGGCATTTACGGCTTGTAAAGAAAATAACCAAAAGAATGCGATTCAGGATGCAATGCATGAAACAAATCACGACAAACACGATAGTTCAAAATCCGCAAATGAACACATGCAGCGTTCATCCACAAAAGATTTAATAGAGCGGTTTGAGTCGCCTGAACGCGATGCTTATCAAAACCCAGAGAAAGTGCTTGAATACCTTGGTGATATAAACGGTAAAAAAATTATGGACTTAGGTGCTGGTTCAGGTTATTTTTCGGTGAAATTGGCTGAAAAAGGTGCGCATGTTATTGCTGCTGATGTTAGTAATGAGTTTCAAGACGCTTTAAAAAAACGAATAGAAGAAAACAAACTTGAAAATATAGAACTTCGAAAAATTCCTTATGACAGTCCTAACTTATCAAACAACGAAGTAGATATGGTGTTAATTGTTAATACATACCATCACATAGAAAACCGAATCGATTATTTTTCAAAAGTTAAAAAAGGAATTAAATTAAATGGAGAATTAGTCGTTATAGATTACTTTAAAAAAGAACTTCCAGTAGGTCCGTCTGTTGACCATAAAATTGATCTAGAGACTGTAAAAAGCGAGTTAGAAAAGGCAGGCTATACAAAATTGGATGTCAATGTAGATTTGTTGCCTTATCAATTTATAATACGAGCTAAATAATTATGAAAGAATTTTGGAACGAGCGTTATGCGAATGAAGAATTTATATATGGAACGGAACCCAATGCGTTTTTTAAACAACAACTCGACAAATTAAATCCGGGTAAAATTTTACTTCCAGCAGAAGGTGAAGGCCGAAATGCTGTATATGCTGCTTCTCAAGGTTGGGAAGTAAAAGCGTTTGACATGAGCATAAAAGGCCAGGAAAAAGCGTTGCAATTGGCAGAAAAGAAGTCCGTTAATATTAGTTATGACGTTACAGGAGTTCAGGAGTTTCAATCCAATGAAAAATTTGATGCTGTAGGTTTATCTTTTGCGCATTTTCCAGCAGATATCCGTAAACAAGCGCATCAACATGTTTTGGGCTTCTTAAAAATAGGTGGTCAGGTTATTTTTGAAGCGTTTGCCAAATCACAACTAGAACATACATCTGGTGGCCCAAAAAATATAGACATGTTATTTTCTATAGATGAAGTTAAGGACGAATTCCCACAACTAGAGTTTGAAATATTAAAGGCATTGACAATTGAACTTGCTGAAGGCGAACATCATAAAGGAAAAGCAGAAGTGATTCGTTTTTTGGGAGTAAAAAAATAAGTGAATTCAACAATAAAGAGTATAAAGCCGCTTTGAATATTTATATATCATTGCGGTTTTTTTTAGGTGGTATTGCAATAATAAAGCATACTAATTTTGAGTTATTAGTTTCAATATACATTCTAAATTTAAAACTAGTTTGCTACCCACTACTCCAATCTTGACTTCAATTTAAGAAGAATCCTATATGTAACCCAATATGATATTTTTATAAAGTTGAAAATAGTCATTTTTAAACCTATAATATGACATCCACGATTTTGGTCTTCTTCAATTAAAAAATAGCTTAAGTAACTAAAGTTACTGTGGGAACTATTTTTGCACATTACCTTTAATAAAAATTCATAGTCATGGCTAAAATTGTTATTCTAGGAGCAGGTATTTCCGGACATGTTGCGGCAGCACATTTACGCAGAAAATTATCTAAAGATCACGAAGTTGTAGTCGTATCACCTAACAGCAATTACCAATGGATTCCCTCTAATATTTGGGTTGGAATTGGTAGAATGAAATCGAAAGAAATTTTATTTCCTTTGGAACCTTTGTATAAGAAAAAAAATATTGATTACATCCAAGCCAAAGCAATCACTTTTCACCCAGAAGGTGATTCAACCGAAAACAAACCGTATGTCAAGGTTGAATATGTTCTTGGCGATAAAAAAGGCCAGCATGAAAAGGTAACCTATGATTATTTGATAAACGGAACCGGTCCAAAATTAAATTTCGAAGCTACAGAAGGTTTAGTTCCTGGAAAAAACAAAGCGTATTCCGTTTGTACATACACGCACGCAGATCATGCTTGGGAAGGATTAAAGGCCTTAATTCAAGAAATGAAGCAAGGTAAAAAAGCTAAAATTTTAATTGGAACAGGTCATGCCAAATCAACATGTCAAGGTGCTGCTTTCGAATATATTTTAAATGTTGAACAGGAATTACATAGGCATGGCGTACGCGATATGGCTGAAGTAACTTGGATATCCAATGAATATCAATTAGGTGATTTTGGAATGGATGGCATGTTGTTAAGTTATGGAAGCATGACCATGAAATCCCATGAAATGATTGAAATGATTTTTGAAGATCGTGACATTAAATGGATATTGGGTGCTGGTGTTAATAAAATTGAAGACGGTTTAGCACACTATGAAAATTTAGAAGGCGAATACAAATCCGAAGCTTATGATTTTGCCATGTTAATTCCAGCTTTTTCAGGTCATGGATTTAAGGCTTATGATAAAAATGATGAAGACATCACTGATAAACTCTTTAGAGGCTTCATGATTGTGGATGCAGACTATACGCCAAAACCATACGAAGAATGGTCCGTTCAAGATTGGCCAGAAACCTATCAAAATCCCAATTATAAAAATATTTTTGCCCCAGGAATTGCCTTTGCACCTCCTCATTCCATCTCTAAACCTAGAAAAAGTAAAAATGGTACAGATATTACGCCTGCTCCTCCACGAACAGGAATGCCATCTGGAATTACAGCCAGAATTGTAGCCGATAATATTATAGATACCATTAAAAACGGTAAGGAGTCTTTACATCATAAAGGTTCTATGGGAAACATGGGAGCCGCATGTATTGCTTCTGCTGGCTACGGACTAACCTCTGGAAGCGGTGTGAGTATTACCACCTTCCCTATTGTTCCTGATTATGAAAAATATCCAAGAACTCAAGGGCGAAAATTAGGTAAAACATTTGGCGAAATTGGACTGGCAGGACACTGGCTTAAGCTTACGCTACATTACGCCTTTATTTACAAAGCAAAAATGAAACCATTTTGGTGGTTGATTCCAGAGTAAATATAGTTCAAGGTTTAAGGTTTAATAGTAAAATACAACAGTGTAAATAGTTATAAAATGACACAACGAATTTCAAAATATCAAAGATTTAAAATGATGAATCCAATCATCCAGTTTTTCAAATACATTTATTTAAGTATTAAAATAATGGTTATTGTAGCTGGTGGTCATGGAGGCACTCGAAAGGCAACCTGATGTGATGGTCAGGATTATTGGTTGATTAGTGAAAAACACTCATTTTAATAATGAGTGTTTTTATTTGTTTGGTAACATTGGTTACTGACCAACATGTTTTATCAAGCTATTTTTGTTACAGAAATACAAATAGGAATGAAAAACAATTTATTTATAACAGTACTAATCGGTTTATTTTGGAGCTATAATCTACATGCGCAAGAATTGGTTCCGATTACCAAATCGGATGTACTGCTTAAAGTTTCTGAAAACAATACAACTATTAAAATATCAGAAAAGGAATTTAATGCAGCAAAAGCAGATTTTAATCAAACTAATGCTGTATTCCTGCCAAATATTACGGCCAGTCACACTGGTATTGCTACCACTAACCCCTTAATGGCTTTTGGTTCGAAGCTAAATCGGGAAATTTTAACAGCTTCAGATTTTAATCCAGCCCTATTAAACGATCCTTCGCAGATAGAAAATTACGCGACTAAATTTGAAATACAGCAGCCATTAATTAATGTAGATGGTATGTATCAGCGTAAAGCAGCAAAGTCAAAAATGGAAGCTATGTCTTTAAAGACCGAGCGTACACAGGACTATTTGGCATTTGAAGTTGAAAAAGCCTATATGCAATTACAATTAGCCTATAAAGGTGTAGCTGTTTTAGAAAAAGCATTAACGGCTGCCAATTCCAATAAAAAACTAGCGGATAATAGTTTTAAGCAAGGGTATTTACAGCGTGCAGATGTCTTAAATGTAGAAGTTCGTGTAACAGAAGTAATGAATCAATTACAAATGGCGAAAAGCAATGTGCAGAATGCATCTAATTACTTGTCATTTTTAATGAATGATGACAACTATGTGGTTTACACGCCTACGGATAGTTTAACTATTTCCGTGGTATCACTAAAAGCACAAAGCATTTCGGAGAATCGTTCGGATATTAAGGCGATGCAATTAGCCACAAATGCTTACGAATCCATGAATAAAGCCGATAAAATGGCATTTTTACCACGCTTAAATGCTTTTGGAAGCTACGAATTATATGACGACCAAGTGTTTCAAGGCGATGCCAACGGTTACTTATTTGGTGCACAGCTATCATGGGATGTTTTTCAAGGCTCCAAGCGCTTTGGAAAAGCACAAAAAAGTAAAGCTGAATTTGAAAAATCTAAATTAGAATACACGCAATATGTGTCCCAAAGTAATTTAGAATTGAATAAGGCAAAACGTGCTTTAATTGATGCTGAAAACAAATTAACATTAACGGCATTGGCGTTGGATCAGTCTGAAGAATCCTTGAGGATTAGAACCAATAGGTTTAAAGAAGGTTTAGAAAAAACATCCGATTTATTAACCGCTGAAACACAATATTCACAAAAACAATTGGAATATTTTCAAACTATTTTTGAATATAATTATGCACTAGCGTATTTACAGTTTTTAACCAAAGAGTAAAAAGTTGCAGTAGGCAGTCTCAGTATTCAATCAATAAATAACGCAGAAAAATTATTATTAAAGGTTTTTAAAGCCTTGAAACTATTAAAATAAAACTAATAAAATGAAAAAATACGTATACCTATTAACTTTAACCGCAGTATCAGTATTCCTGACGAGTTGTGGTAGTGAAGACAAAAAAGAAGTTGCAGATAACACGCCGGCAATTGCAGTAAAAACAAGTCAAGTTGAAGCCAACAGCAACAGTCCCTTTTTATCTGTAAGCGGAAAAATTCAGGCTGCAAATAGTGCTGAATTAAGCACCAGAATGATGGGTTATGTTAATAAAGTTTACGTAAATGTTGGCGATAAAGTTAGTAAAGGGCAATTATTAATATCTATTAACAATGCTGATTTACAAGCAAAGAAAGCGCAAGTAAATGCGGGTATTTCCGAAGCTACAGCCGCTTTTAATAATGCACAAAAAGATTATAACAGGTTTAAAAGTTTACTGGATGACAATAGTGCGTCGCAAAAAGAAATGGATGATGTAACAGCTAATTATGAAATGGCAAAAGCACGATTAGAATCCGCAAACCAAATGAAAAATGAAATTAGTGCACAATTTGCATATAGTAATATTACGGCGCCTTTTAGCGGAACTGTAACAAGCAAAAACGTGGAGGCCGGAAATATGGCTAGTCCAGGTGTACCATTAATTAGTATTGAAACACCAGGGAATTTTGAAGTCATGGCCATGGTTCCAGAAACAGAAATTTCGGAAATAAAAAATGGCTCTTCAGTTGATGTATTAGTCAAGTCTATCAACCAAACCTTAAAAGGAAAAGTTATTGAAGTAAGTACGTCTGCCAAAAATACAGGCGGACAATATTTAGTAAAAATAGATTTAGAGAAAACTGATGCCAATATTTTGTCTGGTATGTTTACAACCGTTCAATTTCCTGTGGCCAGAAAAGCAAAAACATCCATGGTTTTAATCCCTAAAGAGGCATTAATTACTAACGGCCAATTATCCGGTATATATACCGTTAGCCAAAGTAATACTGCAATTTTACGTTGGTTACGACTAGGTAGAACTTACGGTGATCAGATAGAAGTGTTATCAGGTTTAAATGCCAACGAAGCCTACATTGTTTCAGCAGAAGGAAAGCTTTTTAATGGCGCCAAAATAAGTGTTCAGTAATCTGGTTAAGTTTTCAATGTACTACGCGGTTTGTATGAAGCTTAATATGGTGCCTGAAACCTTGTAAGCATAATTGAGAACATTAAAATAATAATTAAGAATTGTTTTCGCGTTAGGGATAGAAGTGAAAATCCTTTTTTTGCTGCCATATATGGCAAAAAAAGATTGTAACGGATAGCCTGTTAAAACGCCCAAATACATATAAAAAATGAAAGAAGGAATCGCAGGAAAAATTGCCAAAGTCTTTATGCAATCTAAATTAACCGTGTTGTTAATGATTGTATTTATGGTTGTTGGTGTGTACGCATCGTTTTTAATTCCGCGTGAGGAAGAACCGCAAATTGACGTGCCAATGGCAGACATTTTTGTGGGTTACCCTGGGGCAAGTCCGACGGAAGTAGAATCGCGGGTCATTAAGCCATTAGAGCAATTAATTTCGAATATTAAAGGCGTGGAATATGTGTATTCTACGTCTATGAAAGAGCAAGGCATGGTTATCGTACAGTTTTATGTTGGCGAAGACATTGAGCGTTCCTTTGTAAAGTTATACAACGAAATTAATAAGCACATGGATCAAATGCCAGCTGGCGTTACCTTTCCATTGGTAAAAACGCGTGCTATTGATGATGTTCCCATGTTAGGATTAACCCTATGGAGTGAAAATTATGACGATTTCCAATTAAGCCAAATGGCTCAAGAGTTGGAAGCCGAAATTAAAAAGGTAAACGACGTAGCTATTACGCATAAAATTGGTGGTCGTGATCGTCAATTACGTGTGGTTTTAGATAAAGATAAATTAGCGGCAAGCGGATTAGATTTTTTGTCTGTTTCTGAAATGATTACCGCAAATAATAGTCAATTAAGTGCTGGAAGTTTTGACAAAAATGACACCGAATTCCTTATAAACACAGGTAAGTTTTTAGAAACGGTAACCGATGTTGAAAACTTGGTGGTTGGTGTGCAACAGAATCAGCCTATATATTTAAAACAAGTTGCTAAAATTATTGATGGACCAGAAGTACCACAAAACTATGTGAGTTTAGGTTTCGGAAAAGGAAGTGCAAAGTCTTCGGAATATAAATCAGAATATCCAGCGGTTTCCATTTCTGTTGCCAAACGAAAAGGTGCTGATGCTATGAAAATTGCAGAAGTTATTATTGATAAGGTGGACCATTTACGCAGCACTTTAATTCCTGACGATGTTCATGTTGAAATAACAAGAAACTATGGAGAAACAGCATCGCATAAAGTATCTGAATTACTATTACACCTTATAGGTTCTATCATAGCAGTTACCATTGTGGTTATGTTAGCCATGGGATGGCGAGGCGGATTGGTCGTATTTTTATCTGTTCCCATTACGTTTGCGTTAACCTTGTTGAGTTATTATTTAATGGATTATACCTTAAACCGTATAACCTTATTCGCTTTAGTATTTGTAACGGGTATTGTGGTGGATGACTCCATTATTATTGCCGAAAATATGCATAGGCATTTTAAAATGAAACGCTTGCCGTTTAAGCAAGCAGCTTTATATGCTATTAATGAAGTGGGTAATCCAACCATTTTGGCAACCTTTACGGTAATTGCATCCGTTTTACCAATGGCTTTTGTGTCAGGATTAATGGGTCCATATATGGCACCAATGCCTATAGGCGCTTCTATTGCCATGATTTTATCCTTATTTGTAGCCTTGACCATTACACCTTATTTAGGCTTAATTTTCTTGCGGGAGAAAGATAAACAGGGAGCCAAGCAGAAAGAAGAAAAACCATTAGAGGAAACTTTAATTTATAGAATCTACAACAAATTTGAAAGACCATTATTAGAAAGCAAAACTAAACGTTATATATTTTTGGGAGGCACATTTGCGGTATTGATGGGAACTATGGCTTTGTTTTTCACGAATTCGGTAGCTGTAAAAATGTTACCATTTGATAACAAGAATGAGTTTCAAGTAGTAATTGACATGCCAGAAGGAACAACATTAGAACGTACTGGTGTTGTAGCACAAGAAATTTCACAATATTTATCTACACGTCCAGAAGTGGTTAATTATCAGAATTATATTGGCACCTCTGCTCCTATTACGTTTAACGGTTTGGTGCGTCATTACGATTTACGTGGTGGCTCTAACATGGCAGATATCCAGGTTAATTTAATTGATAAAAGTGAACGTTCAGCGCAAAGTCACGATATAGCCAAATTATTGCGTCCGGATATTCAAAAAATTGCTGCCAAGTATCATGCCAATGTAAAGTTGGTTGAAGTTCCACCTGGACCTCCTGTATTGTCAACAATTGTTGCAGAAGTTTACGGTCCGGATTATAATGAACAAATTAAGATTGCCAATAGCATTCAAGGCATACTGAAAAATACAGATGATGTGGTTGATATAGATTGGATGGTTGAAGACGACCAAATTGAATATCAATTTGTCATCAATAAGGAAAAAGCCATGCTATACGGTGTGGCCCCACAGCAAATTGCTTACACCATGAATATGGCTTTATCAAACCGTGCGATAACCAGTTTATATGATGAAGATGCTGTAAGTCAAATAGGTTTAATATTAGCTTTAGATGAAAAAGAGAAATCTACAATAACTGATATTTCGCAACTGAAGGTAAAGTCTAAACAAGGTAATATGGTACCAATTGCAGATTTAGTAACGATATCAGAAACGACCGCAGCCAAAAGCATTTACCGAAAAAACCAGAAACGTGTGGTCTACGTAATGGCTGATATGGCTGGAGAACTAGAAAGTCCTGCCTATGCTATTCTAGGAATGGAAGATAAGTTGAAAGAGATTCCGTTACCTCAAGGCTTCGAATTAAACGAACTGTATTTAGGTCAGCCAGATTTTGAAGATAATTATACGGTGAAATGGGATGGCGAATGGCAAATTACATTAGAGGTATTTAGAGATCTAGGTATAGCCTTTTTAGGTGCCATTATATTGATTTATATCCTAATTGTAGGTTGGTTCCAAAACTTTAAAGCTCCAATTGTAATGATGGTTGCCATTCCGTTGTCCTTAATCGGGATTATTTTAGGACACTGGATTATGGGAGCTTTCTTTACAGCAACGTCATTTATAGGCATGATTGCTTTAGCAGGAATCATGGTTAGAAACTCCGTATTATTAATTGATTTTATCAATTTAAGAACAGCGGAAGGTGTCCCATTGAAGCAAGCAGCAATTGAAGCAGGAGCCGTTAGGACCACACCTATTCTGTTAACCGCAGGAACGGTTGTTATAGGTGCCTTTGTTATTTTGTTTGACCCCATTTTTCAAGGCTTAGCCATCTCCTTAATGGGAGGAACTATCGTTTCAACGGTACTAACATTGTTGGTTGTACCATTGGTTTATTATATGATAGAAAAGAAAAATTATAAATAATCCTTTTTCCACAAATTTGATTGGTTCAAGCAGAGCGTAAAAATACAATTTGCCTTAATCGTGAAGTTTTTGGAAAATATAAAATAGAAATTATGAAATTAGTTATAGTTACAGCAGTCGAAGAGTTTCAAACAGCTATTTTGAAACTCTTTAAAAATGCCAACATTCACAGCTTTAGTAGTTCAGATATTGATGGTTATAAAAATGGGGCATCCGTTTTAATGGCTTCTAGTTGGTTTCCTAGTCAAAAATTTGGGAATGAATCCCGTTTGTTTTTCTCGTTCACAGAAGATGAAAGTATTGATGTGCTTTTCAAATTAATACAGGAATTTAATTCAAATATAGAAACAAATAACGCTATAAGAGCCGTTGTCGTTCCTATTGAAAAATTTATATAAAGTAAAAGTTTAATCTAAAAAATAAATTACAATGTTAAATACATATTTTAGAATTATTGTTGGCACCATGGTATTATTAAGCGTTGTGCTTACCGTTTATGTAAACCCAAATTGGATGTGGTTTACGGTTTTTATTGGCGTTAATTTAATTCAATCTGCATTTACAAAATGGTGCTTGTTAGAAACCATTTTGCAAAAATTAGGTCTTAAAAAAGAAGGTTCTGCAGGTTGTTCGGTTCCAAATACCAATAAAAAATAACCCGATCTATTCCTTTAAACAAGAAACCGCAACAATCTTAATTTTTAGATTGTTGCGGTTTCTTTTATTTACATAAACTTACGGAATGTATATTTTATAGAAACGTGAGCTCATTTTTATATTAGATTATCATTTCCTTTACTTGGCGCAAATCGGAGAATAACATATCCTACAATAGCCGAAATTAAGGAGCCAACTAATATGCCAATTTTAGCCGAATCTATATATTCAGGATGTGAACTAAATGCCAAACTTGCAATAAAAATAGCCATGGTAAACCCAATACCTGCTAAAAATGCTACACCTATAATTTGATAAAAACTTATGTTTGATGGGATTGTTACCAGCTTGGTTTTCTTTGCAAGAAACACCACTAATGGTATTCCAATAGCCTTACCAAGAACTAAAGCCAGAATAATATTAGTTGTTAATGCCATATCTAATTCCACATCGCTACTTAACATAACACCAGCATTAGCCAGTGCAAATACAGGTATTATAAAGTAGGCTACCCAGCCATGTAAACTATGTTCTAAACGCTGTAAGGGCGATTGAAACTTACTCGTCCACTCTTCTAATTCATCAATATGACCAATTTGTTCGTTAGATAAAATTGGCTGTTTAAGGACACTAGACTTCTTAATTTTATTATAAATATCTTCCAAATTCTTTAAGAATGTTTGGGTATAAATCCCTTGTCTTACCGGAACTGAAAAAGCTACTAATATTCCAGCAACCGTTGGATGAACACCTGATTTTAAAAATAAAAACCAAACTACGACTCCAATTAAAAACAAAAAGAATTTGGAGTAATATCCCTTGTAAGATGTAAAATATAGGACACCTAATAAGGCGCCAGCTATAAGTAAAAGTGTGGTATTTATAGTACCACTATAAAAGATTGCTATAACTAATACAGCGCCAATATCATCCACAATGGCAAAGGCTGTTAAAAATATTTTTAAACTCAAAGGCACACGCTTCCCCAATACATTTAACACAGCTAATGAAAAGGCTATATCCGTTGCCATAGGAACTCCCCAACCTTTTAAGGTGTCTGGATTTTGATTTAAAAGAATGAAAAAGGTTACCGGAACAATCATTCCTCCTAATGCCCCAAATAATGGAAAGGCTATTTTTTTCATGGTGTTTAGTTCACCAATCAATAATTCTCTTTTAATTTCAAGTCCAATTAAAAAGAAAAATATAGCCATCAGACCATCATTAATCCATAGAATTAATGGTTTCTTAAATTCAAAACTTTCGGTTACTATTCCTAAATCATATTGCCATAACTCTTGATAGGTTGCACCGAAAGGTGAATTAGCCCAAACCAAGGCGGTTATAGTAGCCAAAAGTAATAAAATACCACTAAAGCTTTCTATCTTAACAAATTTTTGAAATGGTGTAAGAAGTACCCGTTTTATCATATATAAAGAAATATTTGAATACCAAAGATAAGTGATTGTGATTTTTGTTTAAAGAAAAACCGCTTATTTTAATATAAATTTATAATACGCTATAAAAATCAGAATGCAAATTCTAATAACTTAACTGTATTTTCATGTTTTGGGAATGTAACCAAAATTTATGAGGAATGTAGAATATGCATCAATTATTCAATAAGAATAAACACTAAAAAATGATGACAATTGCAGCAGTCCAGTATCTAGTTTCCTAAATTTCGGCAAGTTTTAAAATCATTTTCAACAAAAAAACGCTACAATTAACAACCCTTTTTATGTAATGTGATTCTGATTGGTGGTTACTGTCTATAAATTAAACTAATTAACTATCCTTAAAAGCTAACATTAAAAATGGTATTTGCATATTATATGCAATTTGCTCGGTTTTATGGTTTAAAAACAGATGCTCTAAAAAACTATGCTGTTTGCGCATCATGGCAAACAATTCAATATCGTTTTCTCTAATATAATCTAAAACTGTTCTTAAATAGGTTGTTTCGGATTTTAGTACAAATTGATGATTTATATTTCTAAAAAAACCTTGTAATTCTTGCTGTACAACGTGTTGTTTTGAATCGATAGTTTTTGCTTCGGTTATATGCAAAATATCTAATTTGTAATCGTAGTGCTCGGCTAAATCTATTAAAATGTTTAAATCTTTTAATTTATAAGCTGAATGGTATTTGGTGGTAAACAAGACATTTTTAATTTGTTTTATGGGGCAATTTGCAGGAATTGCCAAAACAGATATCTGACAACGCTGAAAAACACGCAAGGTATTACTTCCAAAAATAATTTTCTCCAAATTGGTCGCACCTTTTGTTCCCATAATAATCAAATCTATATCGTGTAAGGTTACAGTTTGATTGATAGAACCAATTAAATTATCATAATCAACAACGGGTTCAAAAGTATGCAACAGGTTATTGTGCCTGTTTTTAAAAGTCTCAATAAGTGCTTCTAATTTTACTTTGGCATCTGAAATTAGTTCACTATACAAAGATTCAGTGGGCTTGCTCTGCATGAGATCATCTGAAATAAATGTTGACGATTTTACCACATATAAAACATGAAATTCACATTCGGCATAGGTAAATAATTCCAACGCATAATTTATAGCATGAATGGAGTTTTCAGAAAAATCAGTTGTTAATAATATATGTCTCATAATTTGTTATCAGTTTTATAACCTACAAGATACCATTTGAAACGCATATTTAAAATGACAAATATCATTTTCTCGTCAACCTAAATAACGACATAGAACGACACTTTCTAACGAAGCAATGATTGTGCACATGAGCAGTTACTAATTCCTTGGAAGAAGTCAAAACCTATGGTTATCATGTGGGTTCCGGAATTATACCCAGCCAAATCATTTATTGTTATTTGATACGCATAAGCAAAGTAAAAACCAGATTTTTTAAGTCCTGCCATAGGACCTAAATTTAAAGGGTTAAAAAATTGGTCATTAAGAAATCGGTATGAAATGCCACCCCAATAATAATCATCTCGCTTATCTAACTTTCTAATTTTAATATTAAAATCTGTACTTGAACGATCATCACTAGCAAAGTATTGAAAGAATGTTGAAGGTTCAATTTCAAGTGATTTATTATTTTTATTTTGAATAACCAATCCGGAATAAACCTGATAATTTAAAAGTAAATCTGGTTCAATACCTAAAAAATTATCGATATCTTTTGGTAAAATATTATTCACGTTTAAACTGAAATAAAATCCTTTATTTCTATATAAAACACCAACATCAAAATTATTATTTGAAATAGCTCTATCGTCAGTTACGCGTGGATCAATTATGGGTGATTCCGAATTAGTTTCAAAATCTTCAATTCGAATTCTAAAACTATTTAAGTTATACGTAAGACCAAAGGATAAAAACTGATCGGAATAATAATCTAAAATAAGATGATGCGCAAATGAGGCTTTTAATCCTTTCTGTTCCGTAAGTCCATTTCTATCGTTATACAAAGAAACTCCCACACCAGAACGGTTGGCAATTCTAAAATCGGCATACACAGACTGATTATCTGGCGCGCCTTTTATGCCAACCCATTGTGTTAATCCATTAGCTCTAATCCTTAAATTATCGCCAATTCCGGCATACGTAGGAGAAATCACAAAAGGGTTATCTGCCAAATATTGCGTGAACACGGGTAAGTTTAATTCTTGACTATAACCTTGAGCTATGACTAAGAAAAGAGAATATATAATTAGTTTTTTCATTTTGATTTGTATTAAAATTTATAACCTCTTTTAGTTTATCGGTAAAGTGTAAAGTGTCCCACGAAGTCTCGATCATCATTCTCATCATTTAGCCTAACCACGTACCAATAATCTCCGGTAGGAAGTTCTTTACCATTGTATTTACCATCCCATTTTTGCCCTATTCTTAACGTGACAATTTTACGGCCATAGCGATCAAAAACATCAAAATCAAGATTTGGATAATGGATTGAACATCCAGGTCCCCATTCATCCATAGTACCATCACCATTTGGTGTAAAGTAATTAGGGATACAAACATCTACATACTCAAAATATCTAGTTGCAATAGCCACGCAACCACTACTATCGGTTACGGTTACGGTATATGTTCCAGATTCGGATATATAAAACACGTTCGTATTTCCATAGTCAACACCATTTAATGTATAAACATAATCTCCCGAACCTCCAGTTGCTGTTGCTATAATTTCATTAATAACACCATCAGTTAAAACAAGTGTTAACGGATCAAAGGCAGTTATATCAAAAGGATCCGTTGTTTGAATACAGCTATTAGTATGCTGTACATCTATAGTATGTCCAATTCCTGGTGGTACATCAATAAATACATTACTAGCTTGAAATGGTCCTCCGTTTAATGAGAAGTCCACATCCGCTAAATCCGTAATACTTTCATCTACTATAACGGTAACAATATTGCCTGACGCATTATTTACACATGCATATTCAATTTCAACCGTAGGATTTATTCGTGCAGATTCAGGGAAAGGTATCAACATTTCCGAATCGCAACCAGAACTATCCCGCACATAAACTGTATGGTTTCCACCAGCGACACCTGTAAAATCAAATATTGTTTGACCACTAGTTCCTACGGTATAAGGACCATTATAATCATCAAGGCTTACTGAATAAGGCGGTGTTCCTCCTGAAATTTCAATACTAAACTCACCATCCAAATCACCTTCACAAATTTCTTCAATAATGGTTAATGAATCGAACGTTATAAATACAGGAGCTGGTTCAACGATAGTGAAATTAAGAGTTAAGTAACATCCTAATTCATCTTGTACAATAACATCATACGTTCCTGGTTCTAAATCTTCAAAAACACCACTATCGAAAAACTGATTTAATTGCGGTGAAATGGCGTATTTAATGATTCCTGTTCCGCCTGAAGCATTAATAACTACAGAGCCATCATTTGCACCAAAACACGAAACATCTGTAACCGTAAAAGGTGCTATTAGAGGTGCAGCAGGTTCCGTTATATTTATAGGGTTTGAAGTTGTTAAACAGTCACCACTAACCACTTGAACAATATAAGTACCTGCAAAAAGCTCCGTAAAAATACCTGGACTAGCTTGAGTAGCAGGTATCGGATTTCCTAATGTATCTAATAATGTATATACATAATTTCCTAATCCACCTTCAGCAGTTGCAACAATAACGCCTGTTCCATCTCCAGCACAATTAATAACGGCATTGGTTAATGATAAATTAAGTGTTAAATCCGGTAATGGATCAATTGTTATTTCATTAGAAACAATAGCAATACAACCATTAGCATCTTGTACATAGTATTCATAAACTCCAACTGGAACTGTAAAAGTTGTTGATGTTGCAAAAGATCCTAAAACTGGTGTAAACGAACTATTAGCACTATACGTATAAGGTCCTGTTCCACCAGAAGCACTTAACGTAAGTGTTGCTTCCGTTAAACAGGTTTGTGACGTGGTTTTCACCAAGCTAGCTTGAATTGGTGTTGGCTGCGTAATTGTAATATTAGGCGATGTAAAACTACAACCGTATCCATCCGTTACTATAACTTGATACGTTCCAACGCCTAATCCTCCAAATACAGGAGAGGTTTGTGGTCCTGAAGAACTACTAGTAGGTGAAAGCATATTTAATGTGTACGAGTAATTGCTTCCTTGTCCACCTGTTGTTGTGGTTACTGTAATAGTAGCATTTGCATCATCAAAACATGATAATAAGGTTGTGCTAGGTATAACCGTTGCATCAATTGGTGCAGGAATATTTAGCGTTACTGTATCTGAAGCAATACACCCTCCAGCATCCATTACATTTACGGTGTACGTTCCTGCTGATAGATTCTCAAACGTATTGTTTGATGAATATGCAACGGTTGCCGCACCCGTTAACTCATATTGATAAGTTCCCCAACCACCTGTTGCTGTAGCGGTAATGGTTCCTAAATCATTAGTACAGGTTACGTTAGACGTTTCTAAAGCAACAACTGTTAACGCTTCCGTTGGTGATGTAACCGTTACCACATTGGTAGTGGTTGAACAAAACGGACTTGCCGTTTCGGTAACTTCAACGGTATAATTACCCGCTAATAAACCGGTTATAGCTTGTGGGTTCGTTGTAGTATTAGAGGCAATTGGTCCAAGTACTGAAGTTCCTGTATTGTCAAAAACTTCATAATTATATGTTCCGGTGTAACCAGTTACATTAATTTCAATGGCACCATTATTATCTCCAAAACAAGTTACGGCTGTGGTAGCTGTTGCAGTTGCATCAACCGTATCGAATGGTGAAACAGTATAAGCTGCTGTGGCTATAGTACATCCTGTATCTAAATCGGTTACAAGGAAATAATACTCACCAGGCAATGTAATATTGAAGATGTTTGAAGCTTGAGGCGTTCCATCTGGTAACATTTGATATTCAAAATTTCCGGAGCCTCCAGTTACCGTAATGACTATAGAACCTGTGTTATTACAATCTATTGGTGTTGCTTCAGCAACTGTTGCTGCTGTTAAAGTTGGCAATGGTAAAATAGTAACTGTATTTGTTGCAATACACCCGTTACCATCTTTTACATATAGTGTAATTGTTTGGGCACTTCCTGTATCTATAATATCGAACACATTAGAAGCAAAGTAATTTACACCATCAATACTATAGGTATAAGAAGGTGTTCCTCCTACTTCCGAAATTGTTAAAACGGAGGTGTTTACTGAACCATCAGCAGCACATGCAAAATCGGTTGCCGTTCCAGAAACCGTTAGTAAGGTTGGTTCATCAATAATAACATTGGCAGTTGCAGAACAACCTCTACCAGAATTTACTTGCACGGTGTATGTTCCCGCCGGTAACCCTGTAAAAACATTTGAGCTTTGAGGCGCCACAACTATTGGTGCTATTATTTCATAGGTGTAAATAGGGTTATCGTTTCCTGCATCTAAAAGAACCGTAATCACGCCTTCATTGCTACCATTACAAATTACATCTGTAACAGTGGTAGTAAAACTAACAGGTGTTGCAGCATCTAAAGTAATGCTCGCATCTTCTGTACAACCTGTGGTTGCGTCTGTAATGGTTACTATATACGTTCCTGATGGTACACCGGAGAATACATTTCCAGTTAAACTAATTGTTGCAGGATTTGGGCTAATACTATAAGAATAGGTTCCAGTTCCACCTTGCGCTGTTACGGTAATTTCGCCATCATCATCCGAACATGTTGTAATTCCGGTTACTGTTGGAGAAATTCCTAAAGGTGCTTCAATATTTACAGTCACTGTATTTCCACAACCATTAACATCTCGTACTTCAATAGTATGACTACCGGAGTTTAAATTTTGGATTGTGAATGGTACAGTTTGCGATTGAAATGCACCTCCATTTACACTAAATGTATAAGGTGGCATTCCTACAGTTGATAATGCAACATCTATTTCAAAAGTCCCTTCAGCAGTATTACATTGGTTACTTACAGTTGCAGAAACTACTGGTGAAGGATCCATAGGTAATACTAAAACAGGTGTGGTTCTAATACATCCATAAGCATCCATAGCATGTACATAATAACTATTAGCATCCATATTAAACGTGCTAGTTGAAGCCCAAGATGGGTCGGTTGCCAAAGGTGCAGTTGCCGTTGTAGTAATTTGATACATATATGGCGGTGTTCCATCCGTTGCAATAGCGCTTATAACTCCAGAATTAAGATTACAATTTGCATTCTGATCAACAGTTGCTGTTACACTTAATTCAAAAGCAGACTCCGTAATATTAAAAGGCACGGTAACCACACTACAACCTGTATTTGGCCCTGATGTTTCACTTATTAAAACAAAGTAATTTCCAAAAGGTAATGGTCCTAAATTAGCAACGGGTAAAGAACCATTTCCTGGCACTGTTCCTGTCCCACTAATTCCTGTTGTTACCAATGATAACGAATCGAAAATTTCATAAGTTACATTGGTAGCAGCACCATAGGTACTGTTAATTGTAAATGACACATTGCCGTCCGCACTACCTGTACAGGTAATGTTATTTGCCGTAACCGCCGTAGCCGTTAGCGTTGAATTTGTAGGAATTGGACTTGTAGCTGTTTCATAATAACTACAGCCAGTTGATGAGTCATAAACAATAAAGGTATATGTTACACCTGGTAATAAATTGTCAAACGTAGCAGAACCTGGTGTTAACTCTGGAACCCATGAACCACCTGGTGCTGTACCTGTTGCTGGGTAAAGACTAAAGTAGAAAGGTCCAGGACTAATTAAAGTCGTGCCAATGGTAACAACGGCTTCGCCTCCTAAAAGACAGTCGGCTGTTGCTGTTATATTAATATCTAAATCGTCTGGTGGTGACGCCACAAGCACATCTTGAACTAACACTGAACAACCATTAGCATCAACCACATTAATTTGATATAATCCAAAATCAACCACATCAAAGCTTATGGAAGTTGTTCCCGCATTGTTAAATTCCGAATTATTGTAACCATTAGTTCCTGTTACAAAATAATTATATGGCGGTGTACCGCCACTTACCCCGTCCACAATAACTGATCCTTGAGACACACCACTTGGGCTACACGTAATAGGAACTGCATAATGTACTACATTGATTGGTGATGGTTCAGCAATAATTATGGTTTCCGTGTCTGTACAGGAATTGTTATCGGTTAAGGTAATGGTATATGATCCTGCAGCTAAACCTGAAGTTTGTGTGCCATAATCAAAACCAGTAGTTGTATTATACACATTAATTACAAATACAGGCTCGCCAACGGTTGTGTTAATTACAACATCAATAGCAGCGTTTTCATCACCATGACATAAAATAGGTTGTGTTTCTGTTACTGAAACAATTTCAGGTAACGTAAGTACATCAATGGTATTAACCGTTGAAAGTGCTGTACATCCTTGGGCATCCGTTATTTGAAATTGGTAGGTTCCATCATTTGCAGTAGCATACGTAAATGGAGAGCCTGTTGCGCCTAACGCTGTAAATGCACCTCCATTAACAGATACCTCATATGTAAATGGTGGATACCCGCCAGTTATTGTTCCTGTAATAAGAGCGTCTGGAGATGTTGTACAATCCAAATCTTTAGTTACTATTGTACTCACGGTTAATTGAGCTGCAATAGTTTCAGCAGGCATTGTAAAAGTACAACCATAGGCATCTCTTACTATAATGGTATATGTTCCTGGAACTAAATTATTAAACGTATTATTTGAAGTAAATGGAGCACCATTGATACTATATTCATAAGGTGGCTGACCACCAGATGCAATTACCTCTAAAGTTGCTGCATTAGTTGCATCAAAACAATAATCTGAAGTTACATTAATAGTAGCTGTTGGACTTGTTGGAACCAGTAAATCGAAAGTCGTTGTTACTGTACAACCTTGTGTATCTATTACAGTTGCTGTATACGTTCCTGTTTGTAATAGATTTGTAAAGGTATTACTCGCTTGTGCTGGAAGGACAGTTCCATCTGGAAAGGTTAAACTATAGGAATTTCCGCCCCAACCTCCTGTTGCATTTATGACTACTTGTCCATTTCCGTTACAGGTAATTGGGCTAACAGTTGTTGAAATATTTAGAGCAGTAGTTGGGCCATCTATAGTTAATGTTTCTGTAGCTTCACAATTAGTTGTCGTGTCGGTTACAACAATTGTATACGTATCCGCAGAAAGACCATTTAAAACTATTGGAGATGTTCCTGCTGTTGAAGCGCCTCCATTTATGGTATAGGTGAATGTTGTTGAACCCGATACTGTAAATTGAATAGAACCGTCTGAATCACCAAAACATGTCACATTACTGATGTTTTGACCTATAACAGATAATGCTGGTAACGGGTTAATTGTATAGGATTCGGTATACGTACAATCATTTTCATCACTAACTTGGAACGTATAAGTTCCCGGCGCTAAATCAGCAAATACATTGGACGATTGATAAGGTGTTGCTTCTGTTGCTGGTGCAATAATTTGATATTCTAAATTTCCAACACCGCCAGTAGTTCCTGTAATGGTTATTGTTGACGTATTTAATGGACAACTCAATGCCGTATTATCAAATGTTAAATCCGTTGGAGGATTTAACGGGTCAATAGTAATACTACCCACAATTACTGCACACCCGCTACCATCTTGAACAGTAATTGTGTATGTGCCATTTGATAAACCAGAAAAGGTATTTCCTGCTTGGAATGTAACACCATCAATGCTATACGTATAAGGCAATGTTCCACCTGAAACTCCTGTAACCGTAATTTCACCATTTGTAGTACAGGTGTATGGCGTCGTTAACGTAAGGGTTCCTGTAATTGGGTCGCTTTCTGTAATCGTTATCGTTTGCGGATCTGTAACACAAACATCTGGTCCAGTAGTATATTGAACAACCACATCATAATCTCCTGCAGGAAGTCCTGTAAATACATTAGAACTCACGAAGGTAACGCCACCGTCAATACTATATAATAAGCTGTTTCCGTTTGGATTGGTAACATTTACAGTTATGGAACCATTTCCTGCTCCTTCACACGCAATATTAGTTTGATTTACCGTGAATTCTGGTGCTAAAGTAGCTTCCACGGTTATAGACGTAGTAGCTTCACAGTTATTAGAATCTATAACGGTAATATTATAAACGCCTGGAGCTGTAACCACAACTTCAGGAACCGTTTGGAAAACCGTTCCACTATTTACAAAGTAAAAATAAGGTGGTGTGCCGCCATTGGCATAAACGGTAATTTCTCCATCTGTACAAGTTAATGGACTTGTAAGCGCTGACGTTGCTGTTAATAAAGGTGGTTCAATGATTTCAACATCTTCGGTATGTGTACACCCATCATCAGTTTCAACAAGAGTTGTATAGATTCCTGGATTTAAGTTGGAAAATGTGTAATTATTCTCTGTTATTGGACCAACACTATTTACCAATGTTCCACCGTCATAAATTGAAAAGAAATATTGTGGTCGTACATCATTGGCTGCCAGCGTAATACTACCTCTATCCCCATAGCAAAGTGGTTGTGCTACTGTTAAAGACACAGTGAAATCACGCGCTCTAATTTGAACATCTGGAACTGTAAAAACACATGGATTTGTTGAAGCGCCTATCTGTCGGATGAAAATCGTATAAGTTCCCGCCACAGTAATAGGGAAAACATTACTTGCTTGGTATGTAACGCCATCAATGCTATATTCGTAACCATTTGGTACACCTCCAATGGTTATTTGTCCCGGCGTTGTACAGATAATATCATTACTCGTTACGGTTGGGTTTAAAACATTTTGATACACATTAAAATAAAACTGATTAAAACAACCACCTTCATAATTAATCGTTAATCGAAATTGCCCAGAAGTATTCGCATTAAAATTTGAACCAGTTCCTACTTGATTCCAAGTACAAGCCCCATCTTCATTTGCACAATCTGCGTTGACAACTGGCGTACAGCTCCCCTCATCTAATTGTTCCCATATTATTGAAGATGCATCTGTAATTTGGGTTTCAATTAAAGTGAAATCATTAGCGCCACACAAAAATATATTTGGTAATAATTTTCCGTCATTTGGACAGGTTACAACTTCATCGGCAAACGGAATAACTGGGTTTGTTAAAGTTGTACCTCCATAATTAGTAACCACAAACGTTTGGGTAATGGATTGACAGGGTGCTATAGCTGTATTATAAACGTAATAAGTACCTGTTGCAGCCACGGTTATGGATTGCGTTGTTCCAATTACCGGTGTGCCTGTTGGACTGGTGGACCAAGAATAGGAATCATAGCCATTTCCAGCTGTTAGTTCAACTGTGTCTCCACATAAAATGACATTTTCTATAAATTCACAGTCCAAATCTGCTAAAAAGTTCGTTGCTTGCGGTATAATTAAACAACCTGTATTAGTGTTTAAACTTGGATCGTCTGAAATAATAAAATTCGGATTTTCAATACCTCCGTAGGTAGCAAAGGCTTGATTGTTTATAATGTTCGAGCAGGCATCTGCTAAACTATCACAACTTTCTACTACTTGTACATGGATTCTAATTTCAGTAACAGGATCTCCTTGCTCTACAATAGAATTATCAACGCTAAAAATAAGCTCTCTTGTTGCTGGATTATAACTTTGTACGGTAACGCCCGGTGGTAAAACACCTAGATCTGCCGGATAGTTAAAAATAACATTAACAGGAAGCACGTCTCTTATGGTTAAGTTGTCGGCATCATCATTTCCTGTATTATTAAAACCAATTACATAATTTAATGAAGTTCCTAAACCCACTGTTTGACCACCAATATCGACTCCAAAATCATCTTCTACTATTTTGGTTAAAACGATTCTTGGTTCAATAATTTCGACAGCAAAAGCACAGAAGTAAGCAAAATACTGATCTTGATTACTTTCTAACCTAATAGTAGCAGTTGTATCTCCATTACCAATGACGGTGTTTCCTGGGTTAGGAATTACCATAATACCTGTATCAAAACCTAAAGTATTTGCACTGTTAGGGACTCTGTTATTAACAGGTAAGGCACTCAATTGAGTTACAGTGGAATTAAAAAAGTTATTTGCTGGTCTATCTACCGCAGACATCGTAACACCATTAAGAATTAATCTGTCATTCTGAATAGGGCTATCCCCTTCTAGCGCCGCAAAAGCAAAGTTTGCTCTTACAGGAACTGGTGCCGGAACGGTTCGGAATCCTGATACTGGAATATCCACATTAACAGAACTATTAATTGAACTAAAACCATCAAAACTGGTGATAGATTTTCCTGGCAAGGTTGGATCTTCAAAAACGATAAATAGCGACCACCCTGCGGATAAACCAGTTCCATTATAAGGATTAAAATTAGAGGTTTCTCCTTGTAATGTTGACACGTTCCCTACGGTATAAGTACCTAAATCGTTAGCCAAACCAGTAACGATTGAAGTAACATCTGCATAACAGGAATATGGAAAACTATTTCCGGTTTCAACACCGTTGGCTTCATAAATAACCGTACCTACCACATCATTATAACCGCCAGTGGGTCCTTTAAACTTGACATTGGTTATTGGGTCGCTTCCATTAGTAACAGCTCCCCAATATAAACCTGCATGGACAATTCTATAGCAGTTTGGGTTTGGTATTTCTAAATCGGCACTCGTAGAGTTAAAAGTGGATGGATCTCCATCAATATCAATATAGCGCATATCAACATTATGGTTGTATACAGATGTATTGTTAAATGGATTATTGCTTGGCCCTAAGATATTATTTCCAATGAGACGAATATCGCCTTTTAAGTCACTGTTAAATCTTGGTGTGAAGGGCACGAAGTTTTGAGCAATTGATTGTAAACTCATAAAAAGTATGATTACAACAATGCTAATCTTAAAAAAAGTAGGTTTTTTCATGATATCTTTGTTTATATAAACATTCAATCTTTTTAAGGGGCATTAAAAAGAGCAAATGGGGCACTCTATTTTTAATCTTCTATCTTAACTACAGATATTTCTTGGTTATAGGGTTTATTTCCTTTAGTTTCTAGGGCTCTCATAGCCTCTTCTACATAATCAAATTTTTGA
Organism: Bizionia sp. M204; assembly: GCF_023205095.1. Lineage (GTDB taxonomy): Bacteria > Bacteroidota > Bacteroidia > Flavobacteriales > Flavobacteriaceae > Algorimicrobium > Algorimicrobium hallyeonense. The sequence continues at coordinate 1,370,745 of NZ_CP046242.1, forward strand.
TAGTAAATAAAGTACTTACTCGAATTTACATCAAAAAAGAAATTAATGTTTGATTGTCCGGCAGCGATAGCTTTTTCTAAAAAGGCATCTCGTTCACTAACATTTTTATGCACGGCAACTATCATATAGTAACCGTTATCAACATTCTGAACACCTTTTAAAATTTGCACATTACTGCTCTGCTTCTCACCAGAATCAAAATCTTCTGCCGTTAAAGGAACCGTACTTAATGGGGTGCTGTTTTTAATTCTTTCAAGCGTCGCCATATCTTTATTATACCTATCCTTTTCATTATCGTATAGCGCACGTTTAATTCGACGTTTTCTTTCAATTTCTGTTGCTAATTTTATGGATTTTAATGTTGACACTAAACTAGCTCTGGTTCGTTCAGCTTCTGCTTGATCCGCTTTTAAACCACGAATAGTTTCTAAATAATATTTAGTGGTTTCATCATTTTTATTTGAACCTTTTTGGATGCGTTGTATATATAGATTTTCTAAATTCTTAATATCTTCGTTACGCTTATTTATTATAATATCTAAATCCGATTTTATAGCTTCCATTGCTCTGTTTTCCGCTGAAATACTCTTAAATGGTTTAGGTTCCATATAAATTCCTTGTTCACTTAAATCATTTTCTTCTTTAAGATCTTTCAGATCCTTATTTTTAGAAATAACAACTTCGTTTAATCGCACTAATAAAATTTCTTGTTCTTTTTCAGAGTCTTTTGTTGACTCGGTAATTGCGTACATGGATTTAGCTAAATCATCTTTTTGAGTTATAGCAACATCCGTTTCTATGACCCGTGATTGCGCTGCTTGTGCTTGAGCGGTTGCTTCAGCTGCTAATCTTGCTTCCTCGGCTGCTTGTGCTTGAGCCTTTGCTTCGGCTGCTAATCTTGCTTCCTCGGCTGCTTGTGCTTGAGCCGCTGCTTCGGCTGCTAATTTTGCTTCCTCGGCTGCTTGTGCTTGAGCGGTTGCTTCGGCTGCTAATCTTGCTTCTTCTGCTGCTTGTGCTTGGGCTGCTGCTTCGGCTGTTAATCTTGCTTCCTCGGCTGCTTGTGCTTCGGCTGCTGCTTCGGCCGCTAATCTTGCTTCTTCTGCTGCTTGTGCTTGAGCCGTTGCTTCGGCTGCTAATCTTGCTTCTTCTGCTGCTTGTGCTTGGGCTGCGGCTTCGGCCGCTAATCTTGCTTCTTCTGCTGCTTGGGCTTGAGCCGTTGCTTCGGCTGCTAATCTTGCTTCTTCTGCTGCTTGCGCTTGAGCCGCTGCTTCGGCTGCTAATCTTACTTCTTCTGCTGCTTGCGCTTGAGCGGTTGCTTCAGCTGCTAATCTTGCTTCTTCTGCCGCTTGTTCTTGAGCCGTTGCTTCAGCTGCTAATCTTGCTTCTTCTGCTGCTTGCGCTTGAGCGGTTGCTTCAGCTGCTAATCTTGCTTCTTCAGCTGCTTGCGCTTGAGCGGTTGCTTCGGCCGCTAATCTTGCTTCCTCGGCCGCTTGTTCTTGAGCCGTTGCTTCGGCTGCTTGCGTTTGGTTTTCGTCTTCGACTTGAGATTCTGCCAAAGCCGCAGCTTTCGCTTCGCGTTCTATTCTAGCTTCTTCTTTTGCTTCTTCACGTGCAAGAGCTCTAGCTTCTATAGCTAATCTTTTTTCTTCTAATTCCAAAGCTTTTTGTTCTGCTAGTTCCGCTTTAGCATCAGCATCTAATTTGGATGTACTACTAGCCGAAGCAAGTGTACGTTTTTTCTGTTTTTTAATAAGGAGTGCTTGTTCTCTATCGTCACCACTATATTTAAATCGATTTCTCGTATTAAATTTATAAGCCAAGGTCAATTCATGGGATGAACCAAAGGTTGATAAATCGCCCATAGCCTTTTCGTAATTATATTCTATAGAAATTTGTTCCGTAATATTCATACCAACACCTCCCATTACGCCATAAACGGTATTATAGCCCAGCTGCGCCCATATCCCTTTTGGAACCATTAACATAGCAACACCTGAGAAAATAGTTTGATCTGTTTTGAATTCGGATTTAACTAAAGCTGAAAATTTACTTTCATCAAAGAAACCGCGACTATACATATAACCTGTATACATAACATGCGCCTGAATGCTACGTTGTGGATCTTCTTTTAGTAATTCGGAAGATTTTAAATTATATTGTACTAAGTTATTTACAGACACACCTAGATCAAAAAATACCAATCCGTAATTAATTCCGGGACTGACGGTAAAAATTGAATTTTTAGAAATATTATCTAATGAAGGGTCTGGTTCGTTTAAAACAACGCTTCCTTCATTTATACTACTGGTATAAAAACCAAGATTCAATCCAAAAGTTAAATTACTATCTGTTTGAAGCTGGGCATTATAGGCCAAGTTAACAATACCTCCAAAGGTTGTTAATACACCATGATTTTGTTGAAATAAACCAACACCTACTCCCATGTTTTCACTATAACGTCCTGAATAATTTACTAAATACGTTACGGGTGCATCTTCAAATTGAATCCACTCTCTTTTATTGGTTATATTGATATACGTGTTTTGTTCTCTTACAAAACTAAAGGTTGGATTGGTTAAATATCTATTAAACTTTAAGGAACTTCTTACAGGAATAGCTAACGACACAACACCGTCCTCTTGAGAGAAAGAAAGTTGTGTTGAACACACGGTTAAAGCTATTATTAGTAAAAATGCTCTCATTTATTTTATAATGGTTATTGAACCTTTTTTTGTTTTATTATCTGTTGTGGTAATCACGTAGTAATAAACAGGGTTTACACTATTAAAGTTAATTTCGTTTTCTGGCCAATTATTTTGATAATCGGTGGTTTTTAGAGAAACCTTTCCGTAGGAATCCATTATGATTACTTCGGTATTTGTTCCACTTACATATTCGTTTGGAATAATCCATGTATCGTTGATGCCATCGCCGTTGGGACTTATAACATTTGGAATTTTTTCAACACTAGGGAATGGATCTATAGGTGCTTCAATTACAAATGAAAATTCATTGGAAACTAGACAACCTGTTGTTTGGCTAATAACAACTTGGTAATCACCATATTCTGATGCATCATAGGTGTTTCCATTGGCACCAGGAATAAGGGTATTATTTAAAAACCACTGATATTCTGGACTATTAGCAGAGCTTGTAACTTCTACATATAATGTATCATTAGCATCCATCACGTTTATCTCGTCCACATTAATACTACTTGTAAAGCCGTCACTTTCTAAATCAATAAATGCAGTTGTTGTACAGCTCCCTAAATCAATACTTACAGAATACGTTCCAGACGATGTCGTTTCAAAAGTTTGATTAGTTGCTCCAGAAATAACTTCGCCATCTAAAAACCACTGGTAACCATTCCCTTCAGTTGTAGTTAAAGTGGTTGGTCCGCCACTTGGGCAAAACGGATTTCCTAAACTGGAAATAACCGCCATTGTTGAGCCCGATGTAGATTCTGAAACTGTTACGCGATTAGAATAGGAATCTGAAGTACATGTCCCATAATTAGTTTCCACAAAATATGTTCCCGGTGAACTAACGGTTAAAGTTTCACCATCTGCCACAAAAACGGAAGTTGAAGGACCTGTTGTTCTGTACCATTTATAGGTTAGTGATGGATAATTTAATGGGGAATCGTTTATTCCAGTTCCAGGGTTATCTATTGTTAAAACATAACTTCCTCCAGCGCAATAAGTTGCTATTGGAATTAAATTATTGATTGAAAACGGTGTGTCTTGAATTTTGTAATAGGCGGCAAATGTTGATGATCCAGAGCTTGTAGCAGCCGGTGCAGTACTTTTAACGCGCAACCTATATGATTCACCTGATGTAATAGTTGGCAAACCAAAGCTTAAAGTTGCGGGTGAAGTTGTAATGGCTCCTGCTGTTGAAGTAGCCACAGTTGTGGCACTAGCAAAACTACCAGTTGCATCAGATAGCTCAATTATAAATTGATTAGACGGATTTAATCCTGCTTCTGGAGAAAAACTAAAGGTAACATTAAACGTATTAAAAGATTCATTTGCACAAGCTTGGGTAAATCCAATATTTGGAACACCTATAGCTATCTGTGCCATTATGTTCTGACTTATGGTTAGAACAAAAAAACACATTACAAAAAAGGAATTTTTTACAAAAGTAGTTTTATCCATACGCTTTATTTATTGGTAGTCGGTACAAAAACAATGATTTATATAACACTGTGTTTGCACGTTTAAGGGGCTTAAAATAATTTAGGATTAATAAAAATGAACCTTCTAAAGAAGATTCATAAATAAACTAAATTTCTAATCATCATTGGATGCTATAATTTTATTTATTCGCAGTCTAAAATCTGGCCTTCTAGAATTTTGTAAATCAATAAAGGTTTCAGAATCCAATCCTTTTGAATACACATTAAAGAAACTGCTATTTCCATACCAACTCTCTAAATCTTCATTATTAGATTTATATTCCGTGAAAATATTTCCATTACAGTTATTGAAATACATTTCAGTAAATTTTATCCTGTCTAACGTTTCACTGTTAATTTTCATCTTATTTGCTAAAAGCACAGCTGGATTAAATCCAGAGATGACACTTTTATTCATATCTAGTTCGGCCAACTCATCAATAAAAATAGCTTCTTTAACCAGGCCTAATTCGATTTCAGATTTCAAGTTACTACTAGCGTTGATAAATGTTAGGTTTGTTGCAAGTACTGAAGTTTGCTTTTTAGAAAAATCGATTTCTGATTTATCATCTTTAAAGGATGCCACGTTTAGGCATCTAGATCCATCTGGACTAGAAACGTAAGATGATCTAACAGCTAATGAATTGTATAAATTACTTTGAGCTCCATAATTAAAGTTATAATCTATTTTTTCAGATTTATAAGATACAGCTTCACTTATATTAACTTGCCCGCCATACACATCGAAGGAATTACCCGCTGAAAAACTAACCATAATATTTTCTAAAATAGTTTGGCTTCCCACACCTGCCAACAACAAGGCATTAAAATTCTCACCGCTCTTTAACTTTTTACCAGCATATTCAATTCGTACATAGCGCAAAATACCGGAATTGCTTTCAGTATTTTCTCCTCCATAGCTAACATGGTCATAAGAGGCTGATTTAAAATCGTAATTTACGGAAGATCCATTACCAAATTTATTAATTGGTGCATCGCCTAGAATAATGATTCCTCCCCAATCGCCTGCTTTTTTCACACTTCTATTAGAAGTAAAAACAATAGGATCGGTTTCCAAACCATCAGCAATTATTGTAGCACCTTTAGTAATAATTAAAGCACCACTGGATTTAAAGTCTCCTATTATAACTGTTCCAGGCTCAATAAATAAAGTGGCGTTATTGGTAACAAAAACATTACCTAATAACATGTAGGTGTTTTTTTTGCTAAGCTTTGTATCAGCTGAAATGGTTCCGGTTAAAATCTCGGTGGCTTCACCATATTCATTTAAATCTGGTTTAAATTCTGTCCAAGAATTTAACCAGTTATCAGTGCCAATAATACCTTTCTCTTGTTGGGAGTAGGAATTGGAAAACACTAATAAAAAAATGCATAAGAGTTGGGGCAAATTTTTCATAGTTAAAATAGTTATTTATTAATCATAAATATTCTTTTTATTATATACCAAACATATAAATAAATTCCACTAAACACAAATAATAACGACAAAATGCACAAATGAACATGTTTTTGAAGTTTTTTCCTACAAATATGATACTGTTTTAAAAACTAACATTTAATTATAATATAGTTATTGTCTAACAGAAAATTTGTTTGAGAAAATATGCGCTTAATTAGCTTTGCTTTGATAATAGCAATCTAGATTATAATACCGCTTTAAAATAGCCTGTATTAAAATCTATTATTTTCGCTATATATATGTAAAGATTTTAAAGTTTCTTCATAAAACAAAATCGCCGCTATTAAATTAGATCTGTCGGAATAGGGTAGAATTTTATTCTGAAAATCCATAGTACTTAAAAAGTAATCCCTAGTAGCGTCTATTTGAGTATCTAAAGCAGTTCTATTGTCTTTCGTATCTGGAATACCAAAGGTAGACATGGTAACGCCAGGCTTTGTTGCAAATGCTATATAAGGTAGAATTTTGATAATAATTTCAATTCGCTCATTATACAGTCCTAACAAAACACCTTTTTGCATCTGCTCCAGTTCCTTTCTGTCATGGTATTTAGAAATACCAACATCTTGACTGATAATACTTTTAGGTGCATCCTTATTCTGGCCAGATGCAATGCCTGTCATCAATAGACAGGTTAAACAAAACAAAGTAATTTTAGATTTCATGTTATAGGTTTTGGGGTTTAATATCACAAATTTATGCAATTAAACGAAAAAAACAAGCGTTTTGTCGATTATTTCATGTTTATCCACAATTATTTTTCGGCAATATTGAAATCAAAACGCTAACATTCAGATAATAATGTAATTATGAAAACTTTAACAATTAGGTTCTACCAAATCTGATTATACTTTTTTTCTAACATTTTACTTTCGGCACAATAAATGTTATTACCTTCGTTATACTAAAAACTAAAAATTATATGTTTAAATATTTTTTCATTTTAAGTCTTTTTGTTGCGTCTGTCGGCTATTCACAAAATACAGCCATTTCAATGAACGAAAGCTTAAAGTTTACTGCAGCTTACAACATGTCTGGCATTATGACCGATTTAGCTGAAGTAACCATGGAGACTAGCCTTGTAAAGACATCAAAAGTTACGCTATTGCGTTTAAAAACAACAGCAACCACTTATAGCAAATGGGATAATTTTTTTAAAATTCGTGATTTATACGAAAGCTACGTAAGTCCTAAAACCTTAACACCTTATTTACATAAGCGTGATATTAACGAAGGTGGTTATTACAAAGCAATGCAGTATAAATTTAAAAATAAAACAAATACAGTTGAAAGCATCAAGAAAAAACGACGTGGTGATGGGACTATTTGGGAAGAAAAGAAAAGCATAAATATAGGTAGCTCCACCAATGATATTGTAACCACTATATACAAAATGCGTAATTTAAATTTAGAGCAAGCAACAACAGGCAAAAGCTTTCCTTTAACTGTAATTTTTGATAATAAAGAATTTAAAATTTCAGTGGTGTATTTAGGAACCGAAACGATTAATACCGCCATTGGTAAAAAAACGTGTTACAAACTAGGAATTTCTGTTAACAATAGTTCGGTTTTAAAAGGCTCTAATGATAATTTATTGTGGTTAACCGCGGATGCTAATAAAGTACCTGTTTACGCTAAATTTAAAATAGCCGTTGGTAATGGTGAATTAAAAATAAAATCTGCTACGGGATTAAAAAATTAAAATAACATGAGAATACTAATTATAATTTTAAGTTTAATTTCAGCGGCTTTTGCTGTTATTCTATCCGTTTTACCAGTTTCAAACTTGGCATTTATTCCTGCTATACTTGCACTTGTTTTGGGTTTAATTGGCTTCTATTTGTCCAATAAAAAAAACAAACCCAAACACACCATAAAACTGGCCTTCCTCCTAACTATTGTTGCTTTATCCATTTCTATTTACAAGGCTATTTTTGATACATCGGAAGTTGGTAATACAGAACAATTAGAACTTACAGAACAACAATCTGAAGAAGAAGCTATAGAGGTTTTAGAGGATTTGGATATCGAGGACATGGAAGATATCGATTTGGAAGATATCGATTTGGAAGGTGTTGAATTTGAAGATGTGGATGAAGAAGATATTGACATAGAAATATAATTATTATAATTTCCCACAGTTTAGAAAGATAATACTTCGGTATTATCTTTTTTTTTGTTTTATTTATAGGCTAAATAGCTATAAATGAAAGGATTTGTTATTGCTTCGGCACTTACATTAGTTGGCTCTTGTGCCACAACTCGTTATTCAACTAAAATTGAAAACATAAAAAACAATATTCAACTTACGGATAGTGCTACAGTAATGCGCTTTGCCAATACAATAACCGCTAACGAATTAAAAACGCATCTTATAGCTTATGCTTCCAATGATTTTCAAGGACGAAAAACAGGAGAACTTGGACAGAAAAAAGCAGCCAATTTTCTGAAAGAATACTACCAATCTCAAAACATTTATTCGCCAATAAAAGATTCTTTATATTATCAAGAGATTTCAAAGGCTTTTTTACCGGACAACATCAAATCCACAGAAAATGTTTTGGCCTACATCAAAGGCTCCGAAAAGCCTGATGAAGTTGTTATTATTTCTGCACATTTGGACCATTTAGGAATTGAAGATGATCAGATTTTTAATGGAGCTGATGATAATGGGTCTGGAACAACAGCTTTAATGGAAATGGCCCAAGCTTTCCAATTAGCAGCACTGGAAGGTTTTATGCCAAAACGCAGCATTTTATTTTTACATCTAACTGGCGAAGAGCTAGGTTTATATGGCTCAAGATACTATATAGAGAATCCTATTTTTGACTTAAACAAAACCATGGTCGATTTAAATATTGATATGATTGGTCGTATAGATAAAAAACATGAGGACAATCCCAACTATCTCTATGTAATTGGCGCAGACAGAATTAGTAAAGAGCTTCATTTTATTTCTGAAAAAATAAATGACACCTATTTCCATTTAGATTTAGACTATACCTACAATGATGAAGATGACCATAACCGTTATTATTATAGGTCTGACCATTATAAATTTGCTCAAGAAAATATTCCAGTCATATTTTATTTCAATGGTGAGCATGACGATTATCATCAAGCTACAGATACACCAGATAAAATTGAATATGATTTATTGGCTACACGCGCACGACTCATATTTAGTACGGCATGGTATTTAGCTAATAAAGAACATAAATTAATTCATAACGAGGATATTTAATAGCTTGTTAAAGTTTGTTAAATGTAAATGCGCATTTCTTTGAAATGAAAGGTTATTTCGTAATATTGTCTTTAACACAAAAGTTATTTATTAACATCACTTACTTATAATTTATGAGAAAATCAGTTTTTATTCTAAGTGCTACTCTTTTAGCATTTAGTTGTGGATCAACACAGGAAAAGCAAACAGCTACAAAAGCTACCGAGATTGCTAATCCTATGGAATATGCTAATACCATAACATCTGCCGAGCTAAAAGAAATGTTATACACCTATGCCTCTGATGAATTTGAAGGTAGACTTACAGGTGAAAAAGGACAAAAAATGGCGGTGGAATATTTAAAGCAACAATACATTACTATGGATGTTCCTGCAGCAAAAGCGGACGGGAATTATTTTCAAGATGTACCGCTAGAAGTTATGGAAGCGCCTAAAGTTAACCTAACCGTTAATGGAAAATCTTATAAAATGATAGACGATTTCGTTTCTGCTTCAACATCTAAAAATGGAAGCCTTACCGTGACGGATATTGTTTTTGCTGATTATGGCATTGATGATGAAAATTACAACAGCTACAATAATCTAGCTGTTAAAGGTAAAGTGGTTTTAATCCGATCTGGTGAACCTAAAAAAGCTGATGGCAACTATGTAATAAGCGGATCTGATGAAAGTTCAAAGTGGTCAAATTTTAGACAAGAATATGCGGCCAAACGTGATGCTGCTAAAGAGCGTGGCGCTGCCGCAGTTTTGTTTTATTATCCTGAAATTTATGACATGGCTGCGCAACGATTTGGTGGCTCTAGTGGAAGAATGTCTTTACGTGGTAATGCAGATGACATGTTCTATTTTTTAATAAATACAGATTTAGCGAAAGCTATCATGCCAACAATAGAAACAGCTACAAAAACAGAAACATTAACGGTTCCAATGAATCTAGAATATATAAATGCATCCAATGAGTTTATATCTGAAAACGTTGCGGCATTTATTAAAGGTTCTGAAAAACCAGATGAAGTTATTGTACTTTCAGCACATTTAGACCACATGGGTATTGAGGATGGAGAAATTTTTAATGGTGCCGATGATGATGGTTCAGGTACGGTTGCTATCATTGAAATTGCTGAAGCCTTTAAAACTGCTGTAAAAAATGGACATAGACCAAAACGCTCAATTTTATTTTTGCACGTTACAGCTGAAGAAAAAGGACTTTTAGGTTCCCGTTACTATACAGATACAGATCCTATTTTTCCGTTGGCAAATACTGTCGCAAATTTAAATATAGATATGATTGGTCGTACAGATCCGAAACGTACGGAAGGAGCAGACAACTATATTTACTTAATTGGTAGTGATAAATTAAGTCAAGAGTTACATGATATTTCTGAAGAAGTTAATAAAACCTATATGAACATTGAATTAGATTATAAATACAATGATGATAATGATCCAAATAGATTTTATTACCGCTCTGATCATTATAACTTTGCTAAAAATAATATTCCTGTTATTTTCTATTTTAATGGAACACATGATGATTATCACCGACCAAGTGATACGCCAGACAAAATCCGTTATGATTTGTTAGAAAATAGAACACGTTTGGTATTTTATACGGCGTGGGAACTAGCAAACCGCGAAAACAGAATTATAGTTGATAAAATAAAAGAATAACTTCTTGTCAATTAAACATAAAAAAGCCTTTTAGACATAAACTAAAAGGCTTTTTTATGTTTAAACACCTCGTTAATTTACTGTTAAACAATTAGTTGTACACTAAAAACAGCAAACCTTATATACAAAAAAAGCCTTTCAGAAATTCTGAAAGGCTTTATAATTTTGGGTGGAAGACGGGATTCGAACCCGCGACCCTTGGTACCACAAACCAATGCTCTAACCAGCTGAGCTACAACCACCATTTTAATAGGTCTGCAAAGATAATTTAATTCCTATTTCCTGCAAAGTATTTTTGAAAAATTATTTCAAATCAAACAAACTATTAATTGCTGGGTACCGTTCTACTGTAAAACCTTCAGCGTAATTAACACCCACAATTCGTCCTAAATCGCGTGCCCTATAGTCCACACTATCAGTAAAGTTCTTGCTTGAAATAGGTGTTTCAGGCTCTTTACTTTTAGGGTCAAAAAACTGGGTTTTATAGGCGTAAACCGCTGCTAATTTTTTTTCCATGAATCCGGAAATATCCACTACAAAATCTGGTTCAAGGTATTTCCATTGGATATAATGATACACCAGTTTTGGCCGCCAAGGCTTTTGTGGTGTATTGGTATCCGATAAGGTGGTTTCAATTTTAAGTAATCCGCTCAAAAAACAGGCATTGCTTACCACATCACTCCCCTTCCCATGATCAATATGTCTATCATCAATAGCATTGCATAAAACCATTTCCGGTTGGTATTTCCGTATCATTTTTATTATTTCTAATTGATGGCTTTTATCGTTAACAAAAAATCCATCAGCAAAGCCTAAATTTTCACGAACAGTTATACCTAAAATTCGTCCAGCTTCAGCCGCTTCGGCATCGCGTGTTTCTGCGGTTCCTCGAGTTCCTAATTCACCACGTGTTAAATCAATTATTCCAACTTTTTTACCATTAGCTATTTCCTTTGCTATTGTGCCACCACAACCTAGCTCTACGTCGTCGGGATGGGCACCAAAGGCCAAAATATCTAGTTTCATACCTATTTAGTTTTTGTTTTTTTTATAGCTTGATTAATATCAGCCACTAAATCCTTTTTTGATTCGATACCCACAGAAAACCGGATTAATTGATTGCTAATACCAATAGCATCGCGTTCCTCTTGTGTTAATAACCCATGTGATGTTAAATAGGGCGATAAAACCGTACTCTCAACACCCGCTAAACTCATGGAAGATTTAATAAGCTGAAGGTGTTTCTGAAATTGTAATGCCTCCAGACCGTCTTGTAACTCAAAAGACATCATAGCACCAAATCCATGCATTTGTGCTTTAGCCAATTTATATTGCGGATGGGATTTAAGTCCTGGATAGTAAACGGCCTTTACATCGGGATGCTTCTCTAAATATTTGGCAATTTTGTTCGCATTTTTAGTTTGTGCCTTAACACGCAACGCCAATGTTTTCAAGCTACGTTCTAACATCCAAACGGTATAATCGCTTAAATTTCCTCCAAAGTTTTTAGCTACATGCCAGATTTGACCTATCAATTCATCAGAAGCGGCTAAAGCACCCGCCAATATATCACTATGACCGCCTAAATATTTCGTTGCGGAATGCATGATAATATCAATCCCAAAATCAATTGGGTTTTGGTTAATTGGACTTGCAAAAGTATTATCAATACTGGTTAGAATATTATGAGCCTTGCCTAATTTAGCAATAGCTTTAATATCGGTTATTGTAAGTAGCGGATTTGAAGGTGTTTCAATGTGAATTAATTTCGTATTAGGTTGAATAGCAGTTTCAAAATCTGCCACCTCATAACCGTCCGTAAACGTGAATTCAATTCCAAACTTAGGAAACTCTTCACGTATAAAATGGCTTGCGCCTCCATATAACGTGTTTTGAACCACTAAATGATCACCAGATTTTAAAAATGTTAAAAAAAGCGCACTTAAAGCTGCCATCCCTGAACCAAAAATTAAAGCCGATTCCGTGTGCTCTAATGCCGCAATTTTTTTAGATAAATGTTCCTGATTGGGCGTATTAAAATACCTTGGGTAGCGTTTTACATCAACATCATCAAACGCATAGGATGTAGAAACATAGATGGGTGAAACAGCTCCTTTAAACTGTTTATCTTCAATTTCTCCAACATGCGTGCAAATGGTATTAATACCGAATTTTGAAAGTTTCATAACTTAAATTTTTGAACAACTAAATTACAAATAATCTACACGTAATAGGGTAAAATGAGCTAGGCATTTTTTGCGTTTCTTATTATAAATTCAAGTAAAAATAGAATACAAATAAAATATCATATTGATTATCAGGTTTTTAACATATTTTTAAAAATTTACATCAAAATTTTTACTATATTTGGGATTATGACTTCAACAGAACTACAAGAAAGCACCGCGTTTTTAAAAGAATCTTTAACCTATTTAGAGAATTTAGGTTATGACAACATCAAAGCCGATATGGAAGGGTATGAATCTCCAAAATCATATCATAAAAAAGGTTCAGATGTCACAATCACACCTAATATAGTTGCAGAAAAAGCAGGAAGAAAGCACTATTTTGAAATTAGCTTAAAATCTGAAGAACAAATTTTATTAAAATCAAAATGGCGTTTTTTAGATGTTTTAACGCGAATGAAAGATCATCGTTTTAGAATTATCACGCGTCGTGGTCATTACAAATTTACACAAGATATGTTGGACGATTTGAATATGGATAAGGATCTTATTAAATTATAAGACCTACCTCCTATTTAGATTTTTTCATTAGTGTATTCTGTTCCTCCATTAAATCAGTCAATTTAGTGAGTAACTCAATATCTTTAGGCGTAGAAACGGTTTTGTTTTTCGGGTCTTGAGATTTATTACGCAATCTATTCAGAAACTTTACGATTATAAAAATAGTGAAACCTACGATTAAGAAATCTAAAAAGGCTTCACTAAAGGCACCATATCCTATAGCTACTTCATCGGCAATAGTTTTACCAGCATCGTTTAAAACTTCATGACGCAAAATAATACGCTTATCAGACAGGTTAACACCTTCAACTAGCAAAGACAATGGTGGTAGAAATACTTGTTTCACTAAAACATCTACCAATTTATTAAAAGCGGCACCAATTATGATACCGATGGCCATGTCCATCATGTTGCCTTTTACGGCAAACTCTTTGAATTCTTTTAGCAACTTCATAACCTAATTAAGATTATTTTTTGTAAAATTTAACATGTTTTCTGTAGGCTAGTAATCCAATTACCGCAACAATACCAAACGCTATTGCAATAAACTTCACACTTACAATCTGATCACCACTTGCGTAAGAATGTAAACCTGCTAGATAAAAATTCACACCAAAATAGGTCATCATAATACTGGAGAACGCAATAATAGACGCGAAATTAAATCCAAATCGACTACGTAATCCAGGAACTAAACGCATGTGAATAACAAAGGCGTATACCATAATACTAATTAAAGCCCATGTTTCTTTTGGATCCCATCCCCAATAGCGACCCCAACTTTCGTTGGCCCACATACCACCTAAAAAGTTACCAATGGTTAATAACACTAGACCAACGGTGAGTGCCATTTCATTAATAATGGTTAATTCTTTAATATTGATTAGTAATTTATCTTTATTGTCTTTTGTGGTGAATATCATTAAAAATAAGACTACAATTCCTAATATTAAACCAAGTGCAAATGGCCCATAACTTGCCACAATGATGGACACGTGAATCATTAACCAATAACTATCTAAAACTGGCTGTAAGTTCGCGATAGCTGGATCCATCCAATTCCAATGTGCCACCATTAATATAATGGCCGTTACAAATGCTGTTGCTGCAATGGTTAAATCGCTTCGTTTTCCGAATGCTAATCCGAAAAACATGGTTGCCCAAGCAACATAAATCATGGATTCGTAAGAATCACTCCAAGGTGCATGGCCGGAAATATACCAACGTACTGCTAAACCTAATGTGTGTAATATAAAGAGTAAAAGAATGACAACCTTGAAAAGGGTTACTACTTTAGCAATGGTTCTATTATTATCTCTAAAAATCTGCACTATTAAGATAATAAACATCAATGCTGACGCATACATATACCAGCTAAACAAATTCTTAAAAATATCATAATGATTGTAAAGAACCTCGGTCTTTACTTTTTCATCTGAAAGCATCACATCGCTTCCATACTTTTTCTGTGTTTTAGTAAAAGATTCTAAAATTTCATTAACTTTTGTATAATCGCCAGATTTTTTAGCCAAATTCAATGTCATTAAATACGCGCTAAACCCATTGTTGATGAAATTTCCGTAAAGTGAATCTTTAATGTTTTCACGATGTCCATCACGTCTAAATTCCACAGACGATATCCATTTATTATTTTCATCATCAGGAATTGGGAAAATACGCAAGGCATAACCATCTATAGTGTTATATAGTAAATTAACACGTTGATCAGTTTCTTTAAATTCTTTTTGATGCCCATTAGGAATTTGAGCTTTGTAAGCTTCTTCCAGATAAGGCGCTAATTTGTAATTTCCTTCAGGGGTGAAGAAATCTACAAGAGGAACATACTCTTGATCTTTTGGTACGCCTATTAGACTTCTAATAGAATCTGCTTTTTGACGCTTTAAATATATAATAGGTACATTATACCAAAGCAATGGACTTTCCTGAATAGATAAGAATACTTGATTGGCATCAAAATCTTCATAAGTATCGTGTTTACTTAACTTCCGAAGCATTTCTGACGCAAATGTATTTACAGGCATCATTCGTCCACCAATATCTTGAATCACCAAATGGCCAAACTTATCAGCATGTTCTTTTGGTGTGATATTTGCAGCTAACACCGAATCAATTTGTGCCTTGGTTGGTCTGCTATTATTATGACCATGACCATCATCAGGTGTGTGCACTTGCGCAAAACTAGTTAACGTGAATGCTAACATTAAAATACTGGCAACTTTGGTTTTTAATCTATTTCGCTTCTTATTTTTAATGGCTGTTAGTTTTCTTTCTAAATCGCCAAAACGCGTGTTTTTATCAAATAATATAGCCATTAACCCTAAATATAATAACATGTAACCTATGTAGGTCACCCATGTACCTAACATATCATGATTTACTGATAATTTTGTTCCTAATTCATCTGGATCAAATCCTGCTTGGAAAAAGCGATAACCGCGATGATCTAAAATATTATTCATAAAAATGCGATAATTAAAATCGCCTTTCTCTTTATCAATTATCGTTACTTCACTTGCAAAAGCTGAATAACTCTTCTCGGTTCCAGGGTATTTATCAGCAATAAAGTCATTCAATTTAATACTAAATGGTAATTCCAATACTTTAGAACCATACTTTACAGCAATATCTAATCCGCCAATTTTTACCTGCTCAAAAGGTTTACTATAGCCTTGACCTCCTAATAATTTAACTCGTTTTGTTTCGCCTGCTGAAGTAACTTTTAAAACCACACCATTTTCATCGCCACGTAATAATTGAGATTTTTGTACTACATCAAAATCACCTCTAACAACAGGTTTTGGAAATACCATTTGCATATTGCCTATAACGTAACGCGATCTTAAAACTAGAGGCTGTATGCTATCTTTTACCAATAACCCCGTTTGTCCCGTGGCCATGGTCATATACTCACCGTCAAAAGGGGATTGAATGCTTAATTCCCCATCTTTATAAGTAATATTTACAGCACCTTCTTGGTATTTATTCAAAGAAAAAAGTACGTTATGTAAACTTTGTGTTTCACCTACTTTTAAAAAGTGATTATGTGGTGCACCATTTCCTGCTTCCACTATTTTTAAATACTCATCACCTGTTTCATTTGGAACCACATCTAACTCGGCACCACCAATGTATTTTTCTAATTCAAATTTTACATCTTGACCATTATAATCCGTAGCGTAAGAAAAATCATTTTCCAATCTTGGTGAAAAATCTACTTCTTCTTCAACAATTTTTCGCTGCGCCATACCGTCCACCATATAATCGCCATCTATATAAGCTGTGATGTAGGTTTTTTGGGTAAGAAACGAGTTTTCTGTTTCGCCTTCACGAATAGCCATCATACCTTCAAAACCAATATACCTGGTAATTCCAGCACCTAAAATGATTAAAATAAAGGACAAATGCAGCGTAAGCGTTGCCCACTGATTTAAACGCCACAAGCGGTATTTTTTAATATTTCCTATAAAATTAATTATGAACACTAACATTATACCTTCAAACCACCACGTATTGTAAATCAGGTTTCGGCTATAAGGTGTTGGAGATGTTTCTTGCCCTGCATCCATAAAGGTGCCAATTGCCATAGCGGCGGCAAAAGCAATAAATAATACAGACGTTAATCGGGTTGAAAATAGAAATTTAGCGAGTTTATTTAGCATAACTTGAGACTCAAAAATTGAATTGTGCAAATTTAAGGTTTTGTTTTATAAATAATAGCAAATAAACCAAGACTTTTATAGATATGTTTTATCGGGATATAATTAACAAAGTGTAAAAAAAGCTTAAGTTGTTGATGGTCTAGCTTGGAAGATATTTAAATACATAAAACTTCCCATTTTTCTAGCACGACGCTTAGCATTTTCAGCCACCTCGCCTTCAAAATGTTCATCTATGGTTTCAAACCATAAATTTAACCAAGCTCCAAAATGATGTTCGGTAATAGCATGGTTATTTTCCTTATCTACTTGAACATGAACTTCAAGCGGGTTTCCGTAGTATTTTTTTTCTAATTTCCGAGTCATAAATAAACTCGTTTCCCAGAAAGTTGTCAATCGGTCAATATGTGCATCCCAATCCGTAATCACACGATTAAAAAAAGGCCCTAAAAATTCGTCAGCACGAACTTTATCGTAAAATGAAGAGACTAAAAGAAAGACATCGTCTCGGGTTTCTATGTTTTTTTTCATGTGATGCGTTATGACAATTGATAAACATTAATTATTATCAGCAGAATATTAATAGTGATACTTGCCAATAAAATAGGAAAAATAATTTTGGTTTTAAGCTGTGCAAAAATTACAGCATTATAACCCATGGCTAAAACGACGCACAAAGTTAGTTCAAAAAACTTAAACGCTTCGTTAGGACTATTCATTAAAATATACATGGCTGCAATAGAACCAATACAACTTTGTAAAATAATAGTTAGTGGAATGTAGAGAATATAGTTTTCATTAAAGTCCTTAATGGCTTGTTGATATAAAGATTTCATAATAGTGTTTTTTTGTTGAAACAAAATTCTAAAACTTATCTTTGTTTATTTATGATTCAAATCATATCACCATGATTCCAATAGCCATTTTAGAGAAATATCAAGCAACCCTCAAAACCTATTCTAAAGGTCAGGTAGTTTTTAGAGAAAACGAGGAGGCCCTTTTTTATTTTCAAATAAAACAAGGAAAACTAAAAATGTTTAATCATTCGGAAGATGGAAAAGCGTTTATTCAAGGTTTTTTTGAGTCTGGAAAATCATTTGGAGAACCACCATTGTTTCAAAACTCTAATTATCCAGCTTGCGCACAATGCATTACAGATTGCAGTATCTATATGTTGCCTAAAGATCGGTTCTTTGAGTTATTAGAAAACCACCCAAAGGTGCATTTAAAACTCACCAAGATTTTATGTAAGCGCATGATTTATAAGGCGAAAATTATTCAAGAACTTTCTATTCATCCTCCAGAACATCGGATTTTAACCTTATTAAACCATTTTAAAGAAACAGCAAATTCCACCGAGCTTTATGAGGTAAAATTAACACGACAGCAAATTTCGGACTTAACAGGCTTACGCGTTGAAACCGTTATCAGAACCATAAAGCAATTAGAAAAGGATGAAAAATTAATCCTAAAACGGCATAAAGTTTATTTATAATTATGTGTATTTTAGCCTTATGATTTCAGTAAGTATTATTGGCGCAGGAAATGTGGCCACCCATCTATATAAAGCGTTTATTAAGGCAGAAACTATTTCCGTAGTACAATGGTATAATAGGGATATTAGGAAATTAGCCATGTTTCAAAGTGACGTGGAGACCATTGATGATTTATCGGAATTAAAGCCAGCCGATATATATATAATTGCTGTTAGTGATGATGCTATTTCGCATATTTCCGAACAACTCCCTTTCGAAAACCGATTTGTGGTTCATACCTCGGGAAGTGTTAGTGTTTACGATATAGATAAGAAAAACCGACGTGGTGTTTTTTATCCATTGCAAACATTCTCTAAAAACGTTCCTGTGGCCATGGAAACGGTTCCTATTTGTATTGAAACCATAGGCAAAAAGGATGTTCCTCTATTAAAGTTGCTAGGTAAAAGTATGGGCTGTAAAACGCATAAGGTAAATAGTGATCAGCGTAGAACATTACATTTGGCCGCTGTTTTTGTTAATAATTTTACCAATCAATTATATCGGGTGGCTCATGAGATTACAGAGTCGGAAGGTGTAGAATTTGATATTTTAAAACCGCTTATTTTGGAAACTGCAAATAAGGTCCAGAATATTTCACCGTATTTAGCACAAACAGGTCCTGCTAAACGCAACGACAAAAAAACAATTAAAAAGCATTTAAAACTGCTTGAAAATGAACAGCATCAAGCTATCTATAAATTACTTACAGCGTCTATTAAAAAAACCCAAGGTGTTAGTAATAAAAAAGTAGTTAAAAACAAAACAAAATAGCTTGTTATGTATTTATTTATCAGCGTATTCAAGCTATAACGCATTTACTAATTAACCCAATAATTCACTAAATAAATTATGGAAACTAAAAGTTACAAAGAATATCTAGAACATATTACCACCTTTATATTTGATGTAGATGGTGTTTTAACGGATGGAACCGTAACCATTTTAACAACTGGTGAAATGCTCCGAAAAATGAACATTAAAGATGGCTACGCTTTAAAAACAGCAGTAAATAAGGGGTACAATATTTGTATAATTTCTGGCGGCACTAATGAAGGTGTTCGTATTAGGTTGGAAGGATTAGGTGTTACAGATGTATTTTTAGGCTCCCACGACAAAATCCAGCAGCTAAACGAATACCTGTCTCAAAACAACATCAAATTGGAAAATGTGTTATATATGGGTGACGATATCCCAGACTACCCCGTTATGAAACTTGTTGGTCTGCCTTGCTGTCCGCAAGATGCGGTTCCTGAGATTAAAGTAATTTCAAAATATATCTCGCATAAAAATGGTGGTTATGGTGCTGTTCGCGATGTAATTGAGCAAGTTTTAAAAGTTCAAGATAACTGGCAAGGTAATTTTGATGCCAAATATGACTAATTCGCATTTAAAGAATTAAAAAATTAACGCTCCTTTAATCACCTACTAACAAACAAGTATGCAAAGTATTTTATCACTAATTCGTTGGAAAAATTTACTCATGATTGCCTTGGTGCAATTACTTATTAAATATGCTTTGCTGGAGTCCTTTGGTGTAACCATTACTTTGAACAGGTTTGGGTTTTCATTACTTATAATAGCAACACTATGTTTAGCGGCTGGTGGTAATATTATAAATGATATTTTTGATCAAGATACAGATGCTGTTAACAAACCCAAAAAGGTAATTGTTGGTAAATCCATTTCTGAAAAAACGGCTTACAGTCTTTTTATTGGCTTTAATGTCGTTGGTGTGCTAATTGGTTTCTATTTATCCCATTTGGTTGGCCGCTCCGGATTCTTTGCCCTTTTTGTCATTGTTTCTGGATTACTATATATTTATGCTTCCTATTTAAAGCAAATGATATTAGTTGGTAATATTGTTATTTCGGCATTAATTGCTTTAAGTATTATTATGGTAGGGTTATTTGAATTATTACCAGCCATTACACCTCAAAATCAAGAAACACAACTCACTTTTTTTAAAATTATATTAGATTATGCCCTGTTTGCTTTCTGCATTAATTTAATAAGAGAATTAGTAAAAGACATTGAAGATATTGATGGCGACTACAAAGTTGGTATGAACACACTACCTATTGCTATTGGTCGTGCTCGTGCAACACATGTTACGTTGGCACTAACGTTTATTCCCTTGGCTGCCGTTATCTATTATGTCATAACATATCTATATCACAACTTATGGATTGTGGGTTATTTTTTAATTTTTATAATAGCGCCATTAATTTATGTCATAATCCGTTTGTTTCAAGCTAAGCTAAAATCGGACTATAATTTTATTAGTAGTTTGCTTAAAATAATCATGCTCTTCGGAATGTTATCGCTGCTCATTTATAAATATAAACTTCTTGGATAATGCTCAACGAACAATTAAAAAACTTCAGACTTATTCTTGCTTCCGGCTCTCCGAGACGGCAGCAGTTTTTTAGGGAATTAGGCTTGGATTTTGAAATTATTCTAAAACCTATTAAAGAAGAATTCCCAGAACGTTTAAGCCATTTTGAAATCAGTGATTACTTGGCCCAGTTAAAATCCTTACCATTCAAAGCCGAATTAAATCCAAGCGAAGTTCTCATTACCAGTGACACCATAGTTTGGCACAATAATAAAGCGCTTGGAAAACCTAAAAATGCAGAAGATGCTTTTAATATGATTAAATCCATGAGCAATACAACGCATGAGGTAATTACTTCGGTTTGTTTTACTACCTCAAAAAAACAGAAAACTGTAAATGCTGTTACTAAAGTTACATTTAAAGCGTTAACAGAAGCGGAAATTAATTACTATATAAATACCTGTAAACCGTTTGATAAAGCGGGAGCTTACGGTATTCAAGAATGGATAGGGCAAATTGGTATTACCAAAATTGAAGGATCCTATTTTAATGTGGTTGGACTACCAACCCATGTTGTTTATCAAACCCTTCAGCAATTTATTTCTTCTTAAATATACCATAAATCGCATCTGTTTGTATGGTTTCTATGCTATCTTTGTCCACTTAATGTGTTAATCAATTATGTTATTATTTATACAGTTTTTTAAAAATTATGAATCGGAAATTTTAGGAAGTATTATCCTTCTTTTAGTTTTATTAATTATTCGGTATATAGCCCGAAAATTAATTAAAAAAATTGGCCATAAAGCTGGAATTAATGATGCAAGAATTCATCTAATTTCAAGGTATGCTACGGCCACGCTTATTTTAATTTGGCTCCTAATAGAAACTATTATTTTCGGTGCTCAATTTGAAGAAATTGCGGTTGTTTTTTCCTCCGTTTTTGCTGTCATAGGAATTGCGCTTTTTGCTATATGGTCTATTTTAAGCAATATTACATCCGGAATAATTATGTTTTTCAACTTTCCATATAAGGTTGGCGATAAAATCATGATTCACGATAAGGACTTCCCAATTGAGGCTATCATTGAGGATATTGCTGCGTTTCAACTGCATTTACGTTTGGATAATGGCGACTTGGTAACCTATCCAAACAACTTAATTCTACAAAAACCTGTTACGCTTCTAAAAAAGGATGCTATTGTTTTACCACAAGACGATGGCACTGATGCTGTATAATTTTTTCAAATAATTGTTGTAAATTTCAACATTATGGGTAAAAAAAGAACATCAAAGTATAAGAAACACGTTGGCAAATCGCCAGGAACTTTAATTTATACGGGAGATAAAACTGCACAAAAGCTTTTTATTGAGTCGTTTGATTATAATCCTGAATTTATCAATGAATTAGAACTTGAATTCATTGAGGACGCCTTTAAATTTAAGTCTACAGATTCCATTACTTGGATTAATATTAATGGCTTAAATCATATTGATGAAATTGAAAAAATAGGTGCGCATTACAATTTGCATCCCCTTGTATTAGAAGACATTGTCAATACGTCACAGCGACCAAAAATTGATGAATATGAAAATTACATTTTTGTATCCTTAAAAATGCTATATTATGATGTTGATGAAAATATTACTATAGAACAAGTCAGTTTTGTACTTGGAAAAAACTATGTACTAACTTTTCAGGAATCGGAAGGTGATGTTTTTGATACGGTTCGTGAACGATTGCGCGCCGGCAAAGGAAGAATCCGTACCATGGGTTCGGATTATTTACTGTATGCTTTAATAGACGCCGTGGTGGACCATTACTACATTGTTAGTGAAACCATGGGCAACAAAGTGGAAGATTTAGAGGATGTATTGTTTAGTGGGAATATTAAAGAAGATTTAAGTCAACAGGTATTAAGTCTTAAAAAGGAATTATTAAAAGTCCGTCGGTCTATTTTTCCCTTACGTGAAATAATTAGTCGTATTCTAAAAAGTGATAATACACTTATTCATAAAAAAACCATTCAGTTTTATGATGATGTATATGACCATATTATTCAATTATCCGACAGTATAGATATTTATCGCGAAATGATTTGGAGTTTAATGGATATGTACATGACCACTATTAGTAATAAAATGAATGAGGTCATGAAAGTACTGACTATTATAGCGACTATTTTTATCCCATTAACCTTTATAGCAGGTATTTATGGTATGAATTTCGATAATATGCCAGAACTTCATTTTGAAAATAGTTACTTTATACTATTGGGTATTATGTTCGTTATTTTTATTGGAATGGTTTACTACTTTAAACGCATGAAGTGGTTTTAATTTTCAACCATCCCTAAAATTTCTTGAAGAGTAATTCTGGTATTAATCTACTTTAAAACCTAAAGCAATATAAGGCTGACCATAATTTATAACAGGACCCCCTGATCCATAGAAATTAGAACTTTGAAAAACCACGTTTCCTTCCGTTATTGGGTATGGAACGGGAGAAAAATCGGTTTTTCTATATATCCGTCCTATAGTTTCATTTAAATTACCATAACCTGGCAAAATTGTTCTTCTTACGGTAATCTCATCACCAGACGAAACTATTACAGGTGTAATGGCTTGATAATCTAATGCTGTTTGAGAAAATGTATGGGTGCCAGAATAAGATGCACCAGAAGTATTATTAATAACCTCCATAGTATAGCCACCCGCATAAGCCGTTGCATTTTGATACCCTACAGAACAAATTTCGCCATTTGCATTTATAATTATATCATATTCATGCGTTTCTAAATCCATGGTTTCATATAAATCATAATCAATATTGGTCGCGAACACGGAATTAATCAAATTATCTACATAACTGTTTTCACATACATTGTTAATTGGGTCGTTGTCATCATCACAAGATACCAGCGCTTAAAAGCAACATGTAAAAAGTAGTAAAAGTTTATTTGTTTTTAAATTTTTCATGATTATTAGTTTTATTGTTACAACCTGATATCAATAAAACTTCAATTTTGTTACCCTCCTATTTATAGTTTTCGTTTTACGCATCTCAAAAAGTTAGTAGAATTCCCGTATATCATTGCGTTAAAAAAAACTTAAAGCCAAACATCTTATTAAGTCTTTATTATATTTGGTCTTTTAGCCAAAAGCCATTATGATAAAACTAGTACGTTTCCTATTTTTAATTCTAATAAGTACCACGCATTCCTACGCACAGCAACCCAAAAAACCTAATAGTTCGGAAATTTACGAGTCCATAAAAAAACTCAATTTTTTAGGGTCGGTTTTATATGTTGCTGCACATCCCGATGATGAAAACACACGACTTATTTCCTATATGGCAAATAACGTCAAAGCAAGAACCGCCTATTTATCCTTAACACGTGGTGATGGAGGCCAAAACCTCATTGGTCCAGAAATTCGGGAGCTTTTAGGTGTTATAAGAACGCAAGAACTCTTAACAGCTAGAGCGATTGATGGTGGTGAACAATTGTTTACTCGTGCTAACGATTTCGGGTATTCCAAACATCCCGATGAAACGTTGGCTATTTGGAATAAAGAAGCAGTTTTAAGTGATGTGGTATTGGCTATTCGTCAATTTCAACCAGATATTATCATAAATCGTTTTGACCACAGAAGTCCAGGAAGTACCCATGGTCATCATACTAGTTCGGCTATGTTGAGTTTGGAGGCTTTTGATTTAGCAAATGATGCTTCAATCTATCCGAATCAATTACAAACAACGGAAACTTGGCAAGTTCAACGTGCGTTTTTCAATACATCATGGTGGTTTTATGGCAGTCAAGAGAAGTTTGATAGAGCCGATAAGAGTAATTTAATTGGCTTGGATACCGGCATCTATTTTCCTTCAAGCGGTTTGAGTAACCCGGAAATTGCAGCCTTAAGCAGAAGTCAGCATAAATCGCAAGGTTTCGGAAATACTGGAACACGTGGTACCGAAATGGAATATATTGAATTGATAAAAGGTACCATGCCAACCACTCCAACCAATTTATTTGAAGGTATTGATACCAGTTGGAATCGTGTAAAAGGTGGTGCCAAGATTGGCATTATTCTTAAAGAGGTGGAAGCCAATTACGATTTTAAAAACCCAGCTACTTCCCTTCCAAAGTTGGTTAAAGCCTATAATGCCATTCAAGCTTTAGAAAATACGCATTGGAAAATTATTAAAACCAAAGAGATTAAAGCCATTATTGCGGCTTGCGCTGGTTTATTTGTAGAGGCTGTGGCGGAAACGAATCAAGCTACATCCGGTGAAAGTATTCAACTAAATTTAGAAGCTATTAATAGAAGTCCAGCAAAAATGACGTTGGTGTCATTCACCAATCCAGATGGATTAGAAGTTCCGAAAGGCATTGAACTAAATGAAAATGAATCCATAAAAATTCAAGAAATTTTTCACATACCAAGTACCGATAATGCGCCTGTAACAACACCTTATTGGCTCATTGAAAAAGGAAGTTTAGGCATGTATAAAGTTTCTGATAAATCTCTAATCGGCAAACCGGAATCACCAGATTATTTCAATGTCACCTTTCATATTAATATTGCTGGAACAAACATTCCATTCATGAAGCCCGTTGTTTATAAAACCAACGATCCTGTGAAAGGAGAAGTTTATAAGCCTTTTGAAATCATCCCAGAAGCGTCGGCTAGAATTGCCGAAAAAGTCATCATTTTTGAAACGGTTAACACAAAAGATATTCCTGTACATGTAAAAGCTGGACACGATAATTTGGAAGGAATGGTCCACTTATCAGTTCCTGACGGTTGGCGCGTTTCACCCGAAAATCACCAAGTAACTATTAGCAATAAAGGTGAAGAACAAACGGTTTTATTTTCCGTAACACCTCCCAACATTCAAAGTGAAGGATTCATAAAACCAATTATTACAATTAAAGGGAACATCTATTCCAATGAACTAATTGAAATTGATTACGATCATATTCCTTACCAAACCGTTTTATTGCCAAGCGAAAGTAAAGTGGTTCGTTTAGATATAAAGAAAAAAGGCGAAAACATTGCCTATATTGCGGGTGCTGGCGATGTTGTTCCAGAAAGTTTACAACAAATTGGGTATAACGTGACTACTGTATCACCTGATGACATTACGCCTGATAATTTAAATGGTTTTGATGCTGTTGTTATCGGAATACGCGCATATAACACTGTTGAAACATTAAAATTTAAACAATATGTTTTATTCGATTTCGTAAAGAATGGTGGTAATATGGTGGTTCAATATAACACGAGCCGCGGTTTGGTAACCGATGAGTTGGCGCCTTATACATTAGAATTATCTCGCGATCGTGTCACCGATGAGTTTGCTGAGGTTAAATTTTTAGCACCCAATCATCCTGTTTTAAATGTACCTAATAAAATAACCCAAACAGATTTTGAAAACTGGACGCAAGAGCGTGGACTATATTTCCCGGATAAATGGAGTACGGATTTTACACCAATTTTATCCATGCATGATAAAGGGGAGTCAGCCAAAAAAGGAAGTTTATTAGTGGCGCAATACGGAAAAGGCTACTACATCTATACAGGCTTGAGTTTCTTTAGGGAATTTCCTGCTGGAGTTTCCGGTGCGTATCGCTTATTTGCAAATATTTTATCTTTAGGAAAATAAAACCGAAAAATTAAAAACCATGAAGCAAGAAAAATACAAATGGGAAAAAATGTATACAATTTTACTCGTTGCTAATGCACTTTATATTTTAGCGTTTTATTTCATCATGCAAGCCTTTTAACTATGCAAACTCTCGACTGGATTGTATTATCCATTACTTTAATTACAATTGTTGCTTACGGAACCTATCAAACGCGTGGCAGTAAAAATGTTCAAGATTTTTTAAAAGGTGGTAATAGCTCTAAATGGTGGACTATTGGTCTGTCGGTCATGGCAACCCAAGCCAGTGCAATTACGTTTTTATCCACTCCAGGTCAAGCTTTTAATGACGGAATGGGTTTTGTGCAATTCTATTTCGGACTGCCAATTGCCATGATTGTCATATGTATGGTATTTATTCCTTTGTATCACAGACTTAATGTATACACTGCTTATGAATTTCTTGAAAATCGTTTCGATTTAAAAACCAGAACATTAACAGCTATTTTATTTCTTATTCAGCGTGGTTTAGCTGCTGGTATTACCATTTTTGCGCCGGCCATTATTTTATCAGTTGTATTAGGTTGGAATTTGTTACTACTCAATATTATAATCGGAATTCTTGTTATTATTTATACCGTTTCTGGTGGTACTAAAGCGGTCAATGTAACCCAGAAACACCAGATGGTTGTTATTTTTACAGGAATGATTATCGCTTTTATTCTTATTGTAAATAAACTTCCAGAAAATATCACCTTTAGCAACGCTTTGGATATTGCTGGT
Source organism: Bizionia sp. M204 (assembly GCF_023205095.1). Taxonomy (GTDB): domain Bacteria; phylum Bacteroidota; class Bacteroidia; order Flavobacteriales; family Flavobacteriaceae; genus Algorimicrobium; species Algorimicrobium hallyeonense. The sequence goes on from NZ_CP046242.1 coordinate 1,398,046, forward strand.
GCAAGCGGTAAAATGGAGATTTTAGATTTCTCTTTCGACCTCAATAATCGCTATACATTTTGGAGTGGTATTATTGGAGGTACGTTTTTGATGCTTTCCTACTTCGGCACAGACCAAAGTCAAGTACAACGCTATTTGTCTGGAAAATCTGTTCGTGAAATGCAATTGGGACTAATGTTCAACGGACTTTTTAAAATACCCATGCAGTTTTTTATACTGTTAGTGGGTGTTATGGTGTTTGTGTTTTATCAATTTAATAAAGCGCCAATTAATTTTAATCCTGTAGCAACGGAAGTGGTATTAAATACCCAGTATGCTGAAGAATACCAAGAGCTGCAAACGGAACAAGATGCCATTTACGATACCAAACAAGTATTAATTGCCGATTTTATAGCCAATAAAAATGAAGCTTCCATTGCAGGCGTGGCTTCCGCAAACGCCAAAAATGATAGTATTCGTGCGCGTGCGCGATATTTAATTGATAAAGCTGGCGAAACTAAAGGCGTAAAAGTGGAAAGTAATGATAAGGATTATGTGTTTATCAATTTTATTTTAAACAACCTACCGCGTGGTTTAATTGGGCTGTTATTAGCCGTTATATTAAGTGCAGCTATGTCTAGCACATCTAGTGAATTAAATGCATTGGCTTCCACAACAACAATTGATTTATTTAAAAGAAACACCCGCGAAAGAACCGATACGGAAATGGTAAAAGTGTCACGTTGGTTTACATTAGGTTGGGGAATTATAGCTATTCTCGTTGCTTGTGTCGCCAATCTTGCCGAAAACTTAATTCAGTTAGTTAATATTATTGGATCCATTTTCTACGGAAATGTTCTAGGTATTTTCCTGTTAGCCTTTTTTGTAAAAGCCGTTAAAGGTCGTGCTGTTTTTATTGCCGCTATTATAACTCAAATTTTGGTAATCTCTTTGTTTTTGCTAGATCTGTATGAATACATTAATTTACCATTCTTATGGTTGAATTTTGTTGGCTGTGCCATTGTAGTGGCTATTGCTATCATGATTCAGTTTACGAACAAAAATAGAATTTAAAGCATTAATAATCTATCTCCTTTTAGTATTCTAATTGTCTCGTTCTTACAACCTTTTGTCAAATAAAATTGTCAATATGTAAAGTTTATTTTGTATTTGAATTGTCAATTTTAAATCGGACAATTATGAAAACTAATTATTTATTGCCACACAAGTACAAGGTGTTTGGTTGGGTATTACTTGTTCTTGGACTAATTTCAGGCCTCTTTTTATATGCCACAGATATGGATCCTGATATAATAAAACTAAACGTTTTAAGCATTTATAATGATGATAGTCTATTTACAGGAACAGAAGAAGGTTGGTTTAAAATTATAAAGAATGGAATCGTTGATGAACTTTCAGCACTCGCTATCATTATTGGTGGCTTACTAATTGGTTTCACCAAAGAGAAAGTAGAAGATGAATTTATTTACCAACTCCGAACCGAATCGCTAGTTTGGGCGATAATTGTAAATTATACCATTTTAGCGTTTGCTGTCATTTTTGTTTATGATATGCTATTTTTTAACGTGATGATATTTAATATGTTTACACCGCTTTTCATTTTTATTATTCGTTTCAATTTTCTAAAATTAAAATCCACTACCCATGACGAATAGCTTAAAAATAGAGCGTGCCAGGCATAACATGACCCAAGCAGATTTGGTTGTAGCTATTGGCGTTTCCAGACAATCCATAAATGCCATGGAAAAAAACAAGTATGTACCATCTACGGTTTTAGCTTTAAAGTTAGCCCGACTCTTTAAAAAACCTGTTGAGGAATTGTTTCAATTAGAAAGTACGGATTAAGCATAAAAAAAACGACTTGCTATTACCAAGTCGTTTTTTTGTTAAAGTAGGCATTTCATTTAAATGCAGTTTTTATAATACTGTAATGCAGATAAAACATCCTCCTTTTTTTCAATAGGTTCGGAAGCCATGACCACCGAATTACAATTAGAAAAATAAGCATTCACATTTTTGCGAAAATAGTTTAAACCACGTGTAGCGCTTACTAATTCAGAGGCTTGCTTTTCACCTTCGCGTTGTACATATATTTCATTAAAGCTTGATGAAAACCAAACACCAACAGTTGATGCATGATTAACCTGCATGCTACGCGCATAAATAGTTAAATCACCAATAGTTTCAACTTCACGAAAAAGTGCTAGTTTTTTATCCACGATAATATTCACATACTTTACCGTACCATCTGTCCGAGAGGTCAAATAAACAAAAGCTATTTCGTGATCCTTAAACCGCGTTGTTTTGGCGTCTTTATTAGCTCTAAAAGCAACCTTATTAGCACCGATTCGTATCGATTTTGTTGGTTGCGGGATTTTAACTTGTCCCTTTTTTACGCTTCCATTTACCAAGTGTAACTCGCCCGATAACCATTCGGCTTCTTGAGAGTAGCTTTGTAAAGATAGTACCAATAGTGCAAATAGTGAGGTGAGTCGTAAAACCATATATTAGTTAGCTCCCCATTCTTTTAATGATTCCTCATTAAATTTTACATATTGCATGTTACCCGAAGCTTTAGAACCTTCTAAAGATTTTTTAGCTAATTCAATAGCACCTTTGGTATCACCCGCTTTGGCATATATTAAAGCTTGTTGTCTTACTTGGTAATACGCAGGGCTATCCATCATACTCATAGCTTTATCAATCCATTCTTTAGCTTGCTTAATATCTTTTCCTTCATTTAAGTAATAAACAGCAGAGGCATAATAATCAGTGGCTTTTGGCGTTCCGTTTAAAGCGTCATTTATAGAGGCTAACACTTTATCATCCGTAGGAACCGTGAAAGGTACACCGATATAAGTGTTCTCCCACATCATTTCTAATCTAGCACTTCCTGTTTTAATATCATTAATATCTATAGTAAATGTTTCAACCGTGAATGGAATTTTCTCCACTTTTACTTTTGCAATTGCAGCAACTAAACTTTCATCCCATTTTTCAGGTGTTCCCCAATTGTTAGTGTCTGAATAAAAATACACTTCCCACATAGATTCTCCAGGCTTTGTAAAAATAGCGTAAGAACCTGCTTTTAATTCGTAATCATTAATAGTTACAGGGTCACTAAATGTAATGATGGTGTTTTTGTTAGCACCAGTACGCCACATTTTGTCATAAGCTTCAAGTCCTCCAAATATTTTTCGTCCTTTAACTCCTGGACGCGAATATTCAATCGTTACATCTGTTAATCCAACCTTCTGCTCCACTTTACTAAATGGACTAGATTCTGGTGTTGTTACTTGTGCTTGTATGCTAAATGTTAACACAAAAGCTGCTAAAATTAGTATTGCTTTTTTCATAGTAATTAAAATTAAATTGATTTATTTTTTATAGTCCACAAAAATACGATTAAACAGTCAAAAGCTTGTTAACTAAAGTATAAATTAATAACTAGTCCTTAAAGTTCCATTTACTATAAACACTGCGCTGAATTTGTCCAAAGTTTTCTAAATGGTTTACATATTGATCGGTAGTTAAAATCCCTTTTAATTCCTCATTCATTTTACCAACCAATATATTAAACTGCTCATGTATTTCATCACGTGTATACGTTTTGTCCGAATCATTTAAGCGACTCATATCAAACACATATTTATTTACAATACGATCGTAATCATCACGAAGCTCTGCTGATAATTTCATATCATTTACGCGATCATAAAACCAACGCTGCATATTTGCTCGCTCCTCTACCGAATAAAGCGTATCTACTTTTACTTGCTGAAGTTCCGATTCTTTTACTGATTTGTTTTGAGCAAAACTCATGTTTGCTACTAATAAAAAAATACCTATGTAGAGTATTTGACTTGTTTTCATAATTGTTAAGTTTTCTTTAACAAATATACTATTTTTTCGCTTTGCGGATACACTAAAATACGAATTCGAAAAAATATTGTTTAACTTTCCTGTCAATTAGTTAAACGTTTTGTATCTTTACACAAGAATTTAATTATTATGGCAAAAAAGAAAAACATCACCCAAGACAAGCTTATTTCATTCTATATGGATTATGTTTTAATGCATAGCCATACACCAAAAACCGTGTATGCTTTTGCAAAAGACAACAATTTTGAAGAAGCTGATTTTTATAAAAAATTTGCTTCTTTTGAAGCTTTAGAAAAATCCATATTCAAGGCATTTTTTGAAAACACCTTACAAATGCTAGAAAAAAGCGAAGCATATCAACATTTTGATGCTAGAAATAAATTATTAAGCTTTTATTTCACCTTTTTTGAAAATTTAACGGCAAACCGAAGCTATGTCGTTTTTGCACTTGAAAATAAAGGGTTAAAATCATTAAGTACGCTTTCTGAATTACGTCATGCTTTCAAAAAATATATTGACACATTAAACATTGAAACCCTTGATATTAAAGAACCGCGCATTGTTAAACTTCAAGATTATTCCAAACAAGAATCTTTTTGGATTCAACTTATGATGATTATGAAATTTTGGTTAGACGACACCTCGCCTTCCTTTGAAAAAACAGACATTTTTATTGAAAAGTCCGTTCATGCTGGTTTTGATTTAATAGATATCAAACCACTAAAAAGCGTTTTGGATTTAGGGAAATTTCTCTTTAAAGAAAAAATGCAACAAAGCCTATGAAAACAATTGATAGTATTCCGACAAGCAAAATACAACGTGCTAGCAAACTGGTAAAAACAGGAGCTAAAGTGGGTGTAAATTACTTAAAATATTATGGTGATAAACTCACCAAAACAGAACTAGAAGCTAAAGAGAAATTAAATCAAAATAACGCAGAAGATATTTATGATGGCTTAAAACAATTAAAAGGTAGCGCACTTAAAGTTGCCCAAATGTTAAGCATGGAAAAAAGCATCTTACCGCAAGCTTATGTGGAAAAATTCTCATTAGCCCAGTTCTCTGTTCCGCCATTATCACCACCTTTAGTGGTAAAAACATTTAAAACCTATTTTGGAAAATCACCAGAGGAAATTTTTGACACCTTCAATTCCACTTCCGTCAATGCGGCCAGTATTGGACAGGTTCATTTAGCCGAAAAAAATGGTAAAAAATTAGCTGTAAAAATTCAATATCCAGGTGTTGCCGAAAGTATCCAATCAGATTTAGCCATGGTAAAACCCATCGCTATTAAAATGTTTAATATTAAAGGTAAAGATTCTGATAAGTACTTCAAAGAGGTAGAAAATAAACTGGTTGAAGAAACCAATTATATCTTAGAGCTTGAACAAAGTCAAGAAATAGCAAAGGCATGTTCTCATATTCCCAATTTAAAATTCCCCGATTATTATCCGGAATTATCTTCCGAACGGATTATTACTATGGATTACATGATGGGTAAACATTTGTCTGAATTCACAGCAAAAAACACCAATCAGGATATGGCCAATACCATTGGACAATCGCTTTGGGATTTCTACATGTTTCAAATTCATAAGCTCAAAAAAGTACATGCCGATCCGCACCCGGGAAATTTTCTAATTTCAGATGACGGGCACTTAATTGCTTTGGATTTTGGATGTATGAAAACCATTCCTGAAGATTTCTATGTTCCTTATTTTGAATTAGCTGAAAAGGAAAGCATTGAAAACCCGAAAATCTTTCGAGAAAAAATGTTCAAATTAGAAATTTTAAAACCAGACGATTCGCCTGAAGAATTAGAATTTTTCTCAACTATGTTTCATGAAATGTTAAGCATTTTCACCCAACCATTTCATGCGGAAACTTTTGATTTTTCAGATCCATCATTCTTTGGACGCATTGCAGAATTGGGTGAAAAATATTCAAAAAATACGGAATTGCGTAAAATGAATGGAAACCGAGGTTCTAAACATTTTATTTATATAAACCGAACATTTTTTGGACTGTATAATTTAATGTTCGACTTAAAAGCCAAAGATGTAAAAATCAATAATTTTCACAACCTATAATGAAACATTTCAGCCATGAAGAGATCTCTAAATTAGAACATCTTTATAAAATAAACCTTATAAACAGTTGTTCTGGTTTCAAATCGGCCAATTTAATTGGGACTAAATCTGGAGATGGCATTGAAAACGTGGCTATTTTTAGTTCAGTTACGCATGTTGGTTCAGACCCACCTTTATTAGGTGTTTTTATGAGACCAACAACGGTAACCAGAAACACCTACGATAACATAAAAGAAACGGGGTTTTACACTTTAAATCACGTGCATGAATCTATAATTTCTGAAGCGCATCATACATCAGCAAAATATGATAAACAGATTTCTGAATTTGATGTTACCTCATTAAAAGCCGAATATAAATTGGGAATAAACGTGCCTTTTGTAGCAGCGGCACCTATACAGATGCTCATGGAATTTATTGAAGAATACCATATTAAATCCAATGGAACCATATTAGTCATAGGTAAAATAAAACATTTATTTATTCAAAATCATTTATTAGAAACAGACGGGTTCGTTAATTTATCCAAGGCACAAGTTGTCACCATCAATGGATTAGATGGTTATGCCATTGCAGAATTAAAAGAGCGACATCCCTACCAACGGCCAAAAACTAATTTAAATACCCACTAAATATGAAAATTCTTGTTACAGGTGCAACAGGTTATATTGGCAAACGCTTAATACCATTACTTGTTCAAGATGGTCATCATGTTATTTGTGTGGTTCGCGATATTTTAAGAGCGGATAAGCTTTATGTGGAAGATCCTCACATAGATTTTATAGAAGGTGATTTTCTAAAACCGGAAACCTTAACTAATCTCCCAAAAGATATTGATGTGGCTTATTATTTAATCCACTCCATGTCTAATTCCTCCAAAGATTTTGAAGATTTAGAAGCGCGTTGTGCCGAAAATTTTAAAACGGCCATAACAAAAACCAATGTTCAACAAGTTATCTATTTAAGCGGTATTACTAACGATAAAGAGTTATCTAAACATTTGCGCTCACGCAAACAGGTTGAAGAAATTCTAAAATCAGACAATTACGCGACCACTATTTTCAAGGCTGGAATTATTGTAGGTTCTGGAAGCTCCTCTTTTGAGATTATTCGTGATTTAGTGGAAAAATTACCTTTTATGATTGCACCAAAATGGCTTAATACCAAAACGCAACCTTTGGCTGTCCGTGACGTATTAAGTTATTTATCAAAAAGTGCTGGAGACGAACGGCTTTATAATCAGGCTTATGATATTTTCGGTCCTGAAGTACTCACATACAAACAAATGTTATTGGAATTTGCCGAAGTCCGTAAACTCAAACGGTACATTTTAACGGTTCCTGTTATGACACCCAAATTATCATCATACTGGTTGTATTTCGTGACGTCCACATCCTACAAATTAGCTTCGTCTTTAGTAGATAGTATGGGTGTTCAAATAATTGGTAAGCCAAGCAATATAGAGGAACTTTTAGGCATAAAACCATTGTCATATAAAGAAGCTGTTTCTTTAGCTTTTGAAAAAATAGAACAAAATAGTATTATTTCTAGTTGGAAAGATTCCATGGTGAGTAGCGGCCGACTCAAAAATAATTTCCATAAATATGTGAATGTACCAAAATATGGTTGTTTTAAAGATTATAAGGAACGTCCTGTTACAGATCCAGAAGAAACCATTCGGAAAATTTGGGCTATTGGCGGCAATACCGGTTGGTATTATGGAACCCGTTTATGGCGATTGCGTGGTTATATGGACAAAATGGTGGGCGGCATTGGTTTACGACGCGGACGTACAAGTCCAACGGAATTGCATGTAGGGGATTCACTTGATTTTTGGCGTGTCATTTTTGCGGATAAAGACAAACAAAAGCTGCTACTCTACGCCGAAATGAAATTACCTGGCGAAGCTTGGTTAGAATTTAAAATTGAAGATAATAAGCTGAAACAAACCGCTACGTTTAGACCACGCGGTTTGGCAGGACGACTCTATTGGTATAGCGTTTTACCATTTCATGGTTTTATTTTTAGAGGTATGATTAACAAACTTGCCAGCTAATTGAAAAAATCAGATTTACCTAAAAAAATATGTCCTGTTTGTCAATTACCATTTTCTTGGCGTAAAAAATGGCGAAATAATTGGGAGCACGTAATTTATTGTAGCGAACGATGCAAACGAAACAAAACACATATACATTAGTTTGGTTTACCACCAATTTACGGATTCAAGATAATACGGTTTTGGCCCATGCCTTAAAATTAAACCATCCTATAATTGGTATCTATTGTTTTGATCCGCGACATTACAAAACGACCACATACGGTTTTAAAAAAACAGAAAAATATCGTGCCCGTTTTACGATTGAAAGTGTTCAGGATTTAAAAAACCAGTTGGAGTCACTCAATATTCCGTTATTTACATTCTACGAGAAACCAGAAATAGCCATTCCAAAACTTTGTGAAACTTACAGTATATCAGATATCTGTTTGCAAAAAGAATTTACAAGTGAAGAAACTCAAACTATTCAAAACCTTAAAGTTAAAGTTTCTAAGCTCACAAGCTTTCATGAATGGTATGATCAGTTTTTATTTCATCCTGATGATGTTTTTATTCATTTAAATGAAATTCCAAAGGTATTTACAAATTTCAGAAAAGTATTAGAAAAAAACTGTTCTGTAAACAACAAGCTTAAAGCAACAAAACAAGTTGCTTTTCAAATCGAAAATAACACAACAATTCCAAATTTAAAAATTCTAGGTTTTTCGGAATTTACAACCCATACGCATACGGCTTTTCCATTTTCGGGTGGTGAAACGGCTGCTCAAAACCGATTAAACACTTATGTGTTTGAAACCAAAAAAATAGGATTTTATAAGAAAACTAGAAACGGTTTATTAGGTACAGATTACAGCTCTAAATTTTCGGCGTGGTTGGCCAACGGCTGTATTAGTGCTAGGCAAATATATTGGGCCATTAAAGAGTTTGAGCGCACAGAATTCAAAAACGAATCGACTTATTGGCTTATTTTCGAATTAATCTGGCGCGATTTCTTCAAGTTTATTGCCTTGCAACATGGGAATGCTATTTTTAAAATTGATGGTATTAATCAACAATCCTATAATTGGAAAACAAATCCAACTTTAATTAAAAAGTGGTGTTCTGGAGCAACACCTGAACGGTTTGTAAATGCTAATATGATGGAGCTCAATAAAACCGGCTGGATGAGTAATCGTGGGCGACAAAATGTGGCATCTTACTTTGCCAAAACATTAGAACTCGATTGGCGCGTTGGTGCGGCATATTTTGAATCCCTACTTATAGATTATGATGTGCATAGCAATTATGGTAACTGGTTGTACGTGGCAGGTGTTGGAAACGACCCTAGAAATAGGACTTTTAATGTGAAGCTCCAGGCCGACCGTTATGATGAACATGGTAAATTTCAGAAGCAATGGCTTCAAAATACGTTATTTGAATGAAAACACTCCGACTCCTTTTAGGCGACCAGTTAAATATTAAGCATCCTTGGTTTAAATCCGTTGATGATGATATCGTTTACGCTATTTTTGAAATGCGCCAAGAAACCGATTATGTCACCCATCATATTCAAAAAGTAATTGGGTTTTTCGCAGCCATGCGCGAATTTGCTTCCACGTTAGAATCTGCTGGACACCAGTTTATTTATTATAAAATTACGGATAAAAATAATACGCAAAAACTGCCTGAAAATCTTCAAAAAATTATCCGTGAAAAAGACATTTCTTGCTTTGAATATCAACTGCCGGATGAATATAGATTGGATAGGCAATTGCAAAAATTCGCTAAAACCCTTTCCATAGAATGTAATGTTGTTGATACGTCACATTTTTACACCAAACGTGAAGATTTACAAACGTTCTATAAAGGCAAAAAGCAATTTGTCATGGAAAATTTTTATCGTGACATGCGTAAAAAGCATGACATTTTAATGGCTTATGGTAATCCGGAAGGTGGTAAATGGAATTACGATAAATCCAATCGGAAGAAATGGAAAAACGAACCTGAAATTCCAACGTACAAATATTTTAAGAATGAGGTATCTGCAGTCGTTTCCGATATAGAAAAATCCGGTATTAAAACCATGGGGAATTGGAACCTAAAAACCTTCAATTATCCTATAAACAGGAAGCAAGCTTTGGAGCAGCTTAAATATTTCTGTGAACAGTTATTAATTCATTTTGGCGATTATCAAGATGCTTTGCATACCGATGAAGTTTATTTATTTCATTCACGCTTATCATTTGCCATGAATATCAAATTGATTTCCGCCCGAAATGTGGTTGATACAATTTTAAATTATTACCGAAAGCATGAAGATTCTATAGATATTTCGCAAGTAGAAGGATTTATCCGTCAAGTTATTGGTTGGCGTGAGTATATGCGTGGCATGTATTGGGCATTAATGCCAGACTTCAAAGAGCAGAATTATTTAAACAATAGGAATAGTTTAGCCGATTTCTTTTGGACAGGAAACACCAAAATGGCTTGCTTAAAACATAGTATTTCCAATTCCTTGGATAACGCGTATGCGCATCACATTCAACGTTTGATGATTACGGGAAATTACGCACTCCTAACCCAAACCCATCCAGATGCTGTAGATGCATGGTATTTAGGAATTTATGCAGATGCTGTAGAATGGGTTCAATTACCCAACACGCGTGGCATGAGTCAATTTGCCGATGGTGGAAATATTGCTACCAAACCCTATGTGTCTTCGGGTTCCTATATTCAGAAAATGAGTAATTATTGTGACGGTTGTCATTATAACTATAAGAAAAAAACAGAAGCCGATGCCTGCCCATTCAATAGCCTATATTGGAACTTTTTGGATGATAAGCGTGAACAATTAGAATCCAATTTTAGAATGAAAATGATGTATTCCATCCTTAATAAAATGGATGCCGATAAGCTTTCAGCATTGAAAGAACGCGCGACACACATTATACAAAATCAAGATGCATACTAACCGAGAACCGATACATATTGTTTGGTTTAAACGCGATTTGCGTTTAGAAGATCATGAGCCGTTGAAAAAGGCTCTTGAACAGAATGAGCGTGTGCTTTGCTTGTTTGTTTTTGAACAATTACTTCTTGATGATCCGCATTATAGCGAACGGCATTGGGATTTTATAAAAGAATCTATTCGCGATATGAATGCCTTTTTAAATCCCTATAATACGAAAGTACTGGCTATAAATTCTGATATCATTTCGGCCTGTAACATAATTTCTAATTCGTATCAAATTAAAAACGTTTATTCACATCAAGAAACGGGAATTCAAGTAACTTTTGATCGGGACAAAGCGTTTAAACGCTACTGCAAAAATAATGTAATTTCATGGCAAGAAAGCATTCAAAATGGTGTGGTTCGTGGTTTAAAAACTCGTGAATTATGGTTTGAAAACTGGAATAAAATTATGGCTGAACCGCTTATTACCTTTACAGCTCAAACTTCTAATTTTTTGCCTTTGGATGCTATTTACGAATTAGAAATGCAATGTCAATCAGCAAATCTAGAAACGGCAACAGATAAGCCTTTTCAAAAAGGCGGAACGAAAACAGGAAATAAATACCTACTATCCTTTTTAAACAATAGGCATAAGGATTATATGTTTCATATTTCTAAACCTGAAAAATCTCGAAAAAGTTGCAGTCGTTTGTCACCTTATATTGCTTGGGGCAATTTATCTGTTAGGCAAGTGTATCAAGCGTCTAAAACCGCTCAAGTATCGTCTAGCTATAAGAAGCAATTATCTGCTTTCCGTTCCCGATTACGTTGGCAAGCGCATTTTATTCAAAAGTTTGAGATGGAACATATTATGGAAAAGGTGAGCGTTAATAAGGGTTACCATAAACTTAAAAAATCTATTTCAGAACACTACCAAATGGCTTGGAAAACGGGACAAACCGGGTTTCCTTTGGTAGATGCTAGCATGCGCTGCTTAAACCAAACCGGCTATATTAATTTTAGAATGCGCGCCTTATTAGTATCGTTTTTTACGCATATTTTATGGCAACCATGGCAAGATGCCTCCAAACATTTATCGCGGCAATTTTTAGATTTCGAACCTGGAATTCATTATCCACAATTGCAAATGCAAGCAGGTGAAACAGGTATAAATAATTTACGAATTTATAATCCCATAAAAAACAGTTTAGAACATGATCCTGATGGGATATTTATTAAACATTGGGTTCCTGAACTACGTGATTTAGATTTACCATTCGTGCATGAACCCTATTTAATGACTACCTTAGACCAACAATTCAATAATTTCCAATTAGGTATAGACTACCCCTTCCCTATTGTCGATTTAAAATCGAAAAGAAAACGTGCTAGTGAAACACTCTGGAATATGAAGAAAAACCCCAAAGTTAAAAATGAAAGCATACGCATTCTTAAAAAACACACCATTGATAATCGCTCTAATTTATTGAAGAACGACGATTAATATATTAATTTCCAAAACAATTGTTAATTTTTGTTTAACTTCTATTAATAACCGTTAAACATTTTGTAACTTTGATATTAAATAAACCTAATTTGATATTAAACAGTACATATCACGACAAAGAGCACAAAGAAGTTATTTCGGACTTAATAGGTAAGCCTTATTCTTTTTTTGAAGCACTCAAGTTGAAAGGAATTGGCTCTAAACGCATGATTATAAATGAGGTTAGTCCGAATTTACAAGCCTATTTAAACCGCGTTTCAGATATTAATTACGCCAATATTGAAATGCGTTCTGGCGGAATCATTATATATATTAATAAAGGCCTAAAGAATTTTTCTTGGATTATTCCTTATTATCAATTGGTTTTATATAAAACTAATGGCGCTAGCATTCATGCTCAAGGTAAGTTTATCAACTTTGAAAATAATAACATGTTTAAAGAGAATAAAGCTTTTTTTAAACGCTTATTAGATGCAAAAGTGATTTATGATCAACGTTTTAACTTTATGGACTCATGAATGGTTTTAAAACGCGCGAGATAGATAGAATTATTGAAATGGCTTGGGAAGACCGCACCACATTTGAGGCTATTAAATTTCAATTTGGTTTGGAAGAACAAGATGTTATAAGCTTGATGCGGCGCGAAATGAAACCTAGCAGTTTCAGAATGTGGCGCAAACGGGTTCAAGGTAGGAAAACCAAACATGAAAAATTACGCGCTTTTGAAAAAGGACGTTTTAAATGTAGTAGACAAAAACAAATTACACATAATAAAATAAGTAAACGCTAATGGTGCTTTGCCTCAATAAAATAAGGACAGCACGTAATAAAAAGAGAGTATGAAAATAGAATCTACATTATCTAAAAATCAACAGAAAAACAGTTTAAATGGTTTTTCTACGGACATGATTGGGGACGACCATTTATCAACAGGATTAGAAACACCCATGAAATCTGACGCGTTCAAACTTTCAGATTCCGAAAAAAAGCAACGTATTTCTGTGTTATTTGAAGAAATAATGGATGTTATGGGGTTAGATTTAACGGACGACTCGTTAAAAGGAACACCCGATCGTGTTGCTAAAATGTATATAGATGAAATATTTTCTGGTTTAAACCCTAAAAACAAGCCTAAAGTTGCCTTATTTGAAAATAAGTACCGTTATAACCAAATGGTTCTCGAAAAAAATATTACCTTTTACTCCAATTGCGAACATCATTTTGTACCCATCATTGGTAAAGCACATCTGGCCTATATTTCTTCTGGAAAAGTAATAGGATTATCCAAGTTAAACAGAATTGTGCACTATTTCGCAAAAAGACCACAGGTGCAGGAACGTTTAACGAATCAAATTGCCAACGAACTCAAAACTATTTTAGATACAGAAGACATAGCCGTTATTATTGATGCCAAACATTTGTGTGTATCTTCACGAGGCGTTAAGGACGATACTTCTGCAACTGTAACGGCTTATTACGGTGGCGCATTTAATTCACCAGAAAAAATAATCGAATTACAAAACTATTTAAATCATTAAATTATGGATACCATAGAACGTGCTCTAGAATTTGAGCAAACCAAACTAAAGTCATTATCCACTAGCGATAGAATAAAAATATCTAGAGAAGCTAAAGAACTAATCTTGGAATTAAACAAAATTTACAAGAAAAAGAAAGACGAAAGCATCATGGATATTATGAAGCGTTTAACAGCCATTAAACAAAAAGTTGAAAAACGATTAAAAGGGAGACCCTTAACGGCTTAGATTAATTATAGAATGAAAACTTATATTATTGTTGGGGGCAGCAAAGGCATTGGCCGCGCAATTTCCATGAAATTATTAGAAAATCATAAGGTCATTAATTTAAGCAGGTCTAAACCTGATTTTAATCATGATAATTTAAAACATTATGCGGTTGATATTTTGAGTGATGACCTACCTTATTTAGATCAAGCTGATGGCTTAATATATTGTCCTGGCAGTATTAATTTAAAGCCCATTGGCCGTTTAAGTTTAGATGATTTTCGTTCGGATTTTGAAATTAATGTGATAGGTGCTGTTCAAGCAATTCAAAAATATCTTCCTATAATAAAAAAAGGAGATAAACCGTCCATGTTATTTTTTAGTACAGTAGCTGCAAAATTAGGGATGCCGTTTCATGCTAGCGTGGCGGCTTCAAAAGCAGCTGTGGAAGGTTTGGTAAAATCTATTGGCGCTGAATTGGCACCAACAGTTCGTGTAAATGCCATTGCGCCCACAGTTACGAATACCGAATTAGCGTCTAAATTACTGCGAAACGAGAAAATGATTAACAACATCACAGAGCGGCATCCCCTTAAAAAATTCTTAAACCCAACAGAAGTTGCCGAAATGGCTTCATTCCTCCTATCGGATCATGCAGCCGCTATTTCTGGTCAAATTTTCGAGATGGATTGCGGCATTGTATCCTTCAAAATATAACTCATGAAATACGTATTTACACTTATAATTATGTTTAGTTTATTTAATAAAAGTCAAGCACAAACCGAACCAACACAATCCATATATGATATTGCCATTAACGGTTTGGATGGTAAACCGTTAAAATTATCAGATTTTAAAGGAAAACATATATTGTTTGTCAATGTGGCGTCCAAATGTGGTTTTACGGGTCAATATGAAGATTTGCAAAAACTTTACGATACGTACAAGGATAACCTGATGGTTATAGGCGTTCCATGTAATCAATTTGGTGGTCAAGAACCTGGAACTGCCTCCGATATCCAAACGTTCTGCCAAGCCAATTATGAGGTAACATTCCAAATGACGGAAAAAGTAGACGTTAAAGGTGATAATCAACATGCCCTTTATAAGTGGTTAACCAATCAGGAGTTAAACGGTAAGTCTAGTTCCAATGTTAAGTGGAATTTCCAAAAGTATTTAGTGGATGGAAACGGCCAATTAGTTGATTATTATTTTTCTGTAACCAATCCTATGAGTGGAAAAATTACTAAAAATTTAACGCTGTAATTATGTTTGGACTCTTTAAATCAAAATCTGAAATTGAAAAACTTCAGAAACAATATGAAGTTATTATGAAAGACTGGCATCGCCTATCAACAACCGATAGAAAAGCTAGCGATTTAAAATATGCTGAAGCACAAAAAATTGCTGATAAAATAGAAATTTTACAAAATAAGTAATATGAAATTTGTCCCACTTTTAATTCTGTTTCTAATTATAAATTTTGGCAGTTTAGCAATTGGTAGCTGGTTAATGGGTGATGGCGCTACGTCACCTTGGTACACCAATTTAAATAAAGCACCTTGGACACCTCCAGGCTGGGTTTTTGGTGCGGCATGGACATTTATCATGATTTGCTTTTCGGTGTATTTAACCTATCTGTTTAAAGATTACCAATCGCCATTAATAATAGGCGTATTTGCTCTTCAGGTGGTTTTAAATATTGCTTGGAATTTTTTATTTTTTAATCAGCACCTCGTACTATTCGCTTTAATCACGATTGTTTTATTAACGCTCGTAATCTTTTATTTCTTTTTCACCTTTCGTATGGATGCCATGAATTCTTGGCGCTATTTATTAGTCCCTTATATGATATGGCTTTGCATTGCAACCTCTTTAAATCTTTACGTTTTACTCAATAACTAATGAAAATTTACACCTTACACGCGAAGCAAAATCTACCAATTTCTGTAGATCAGGCATGGGAATTTTTATCGGACCCAAAAAATCTTAAAACTATTACACCAGATTACATGGGCTTTCATATTCTTTCAGGAGCGGACAGACCTATGTTTGCAGGTCAATTAATTCAATATATTGTAACACCTGTTTTGGGTATTAAAACGAAGTGGGTAACAGAAATTACACACGTTATTGACAAGGCATATTTTGTGGATGAGCAACGCTTTGGTCCGTATGCGCTTTGGCATCATAAACATTTTATTAAAGCCATTGATGGTGGTGTAGAAATGGAAGATATTATAGATTACAAAGTTCCTATGGGTATACTAGGTCAACTGATACACCCATTAATTGTGAAGCCAAAATTAGATGAAATTTTTGCCTATCGTCAGAAAAAATTAGTAGAATTATTTGGAACTCTATAAGTATGAAACAACCCTTAAACATTTTTTGGTTCCGACGCGATTTACGTTTAGATGATAATCGTGGGTTTTATGAAGCTCTTAAAAGTGATCATCATGTGCTACCTATTTTTATTTTCGATTCGGAACTATTAGAATCCCTGCCTAAAGGTGATGCACGCGTAACGTTTATTTACCATACGCTGCAAACCATGCGTAAAACACTTCAAAACGAACACAACAGCAGTATTGCTATATATCACGGAACACCTGAAAGCGTTTTTAAACATCTTGTCGATTCGTACGAAATTACTACCGTTTTTACCAATCACGATTACGAACCTTATGCCATTAAGCGGGATAACGATGTGGGTTCATTTTTAGAAGAAAATGGAATTGCATTTAAAACTTATAAGGACCAAGTTATTTTTGAAAAAAATGAAGTCGTTAAAGATGATGGCGATCCCTATCGCGTGTATACACCTTTTATGAAAACATGGAAGGCCGCTTTTAAAACAATAGATTTAGAAATTTATTACACCAACAGCTATTTGGATAATTTGGTTAAAAACACCCGATTACCAAATTTGGAATTATCGGATTTAGGTTTTAAAAAATCTAAACAAGACATAGCACCATATGACGTAACACCCACTTTAATTCAGGAATACGAAGCCAAGCGTAATTTTCCAGCAAAAGATGCCACATCTCGTTTAGGACCACACTTACGATTTGGAACGGTGAGTATTAGGAAAATGGTAAAAAAAGCCATTGCAGAAAAAAATGAGATATTTTGGCAAGAGCTTATTTGGCGTGAATTCTTCATGCAAATACTTTGGCATTTTCCGCACACGGTAACCGAAAGTTTCAAGCCCAAATACGACAATATACAATGGCGTAATAACGAAACGGAATTCCAAGCTTGGTGCCAAGGTAAAACAGGATATCCTTTAGTGGATGCTGGTATGCGGGAATTAAATGAAACCGGATTTATGCATAATCGGGTGCGTATGTTGGTTGGTAGTTTTTTATGTAAACATTTGCTGATTGATTGGCGTTGGGGAGAAGCCTATTTTGCAGAAAAATTACATGATTATGAAATGGCTAGTAACATTGGAAATTGGCAGTGGGTTGCGGGTTCTGGTGTGGATGCAGCACCTTATTTTAGAATTTTTAATCCAACCACCCAAATTGAAAAATTTGATAAAGATTTAAAATATATTAATAAATGGGTACCCGAATTTCAAGAACTCACCTACCCTTCAAAAATAGTGGATCATAAAGAGGCACGAGAGCGTTGTTTAAAAGTTTACAAGGAAGCTGTCAGTTAAAATTATATTTAAAATACGCTGATTGCCACTTCAAAAAACTTCCAATTATACCTAAAATCGTTTTTTATAGACACATAATCAGATATTTAACTTATTTATTCATGCTTTGTTTTATATTTATTTTATAAAATAGATTTAACATGATGAAAAAATTACTTATCGCGCTGACATTAATCCCTATGATTGGTGTTGCGCAAATTTCTTTTACTAGTGGAAACGGTAATTTGGTTAACGCCTCCTTAAAAAGTGGTGTTGCCATAGGTGTTTCTGATATGAATGGTGATGGTTTGGACGATATTATTCGTTTAAATGGCGCCTCTTCTTTAGAGATAGAATACCAAAACACCAATGGTATTTTTACTCGATTAAATTATGGAAGCACAAGTGGTTCCAAATGGGGAATGGCCATTGCGGATGTTGATAGAAACGGGTATAACGATATTTTAATGGGTGGAAGTTATAACGGTTTAAAAGTATATACAGCCAACAGTTCGGGCACTGATTATAGCTCTAACCTACTAACATACAACATATTTGTTCAAAACTTGAACTTTGCGGATATTGATAATAATGGCACTATAGACATATTTGCCTGTCATGATAATGGTTTATCTAAAGCGTATAGTAATGATGGTACAGGCGCTATGACAGAAAATCTAGGATTAATTAATACGGCTTCCACTATACCTTCCGATAATTCTGGAAATTATGGCAGTATCTGGATTGATTATGACAATGATGGTGATTTAGATTTATATATTTCTAAATGCCGTTTAGGCGTTTCCAATCCCAATGATGGCAGGCGTGTCAATTTACTTTTCGAAAATGATGGTAACAATAATTATTCTGAAGTTGCCGTTGCTCGTGGTTTAGTTCCTTATGGACAATCTTGGGCTGCTGCATTTGAAGATATTGACAATGATGGCGATTTAGATTGCGTGATTGTAAATCATGATATTACCAGTATGATTCTTGAAAATGATGGAAATGGAAACTATACAGACATCACGGCTTCATCAGGAATTGCGACGTCATTGGATAATTTAGGTGATGGTGGTATTCAAGTCATCATGGAGGATTTTGATAATGATACCTTTGTCGATATTTTTATAACCACCAGAAATGGTATTCATAAATTATACAAAAATGATGGCGATAACACCTTTACAGAATTAGCTAATCCGTTTCCTTTGCCTTACAATACATTTAGAATACAAAGTGCTGCCGTGGGCGATTTAAACAATGATGGTTTTATAGATGTTATGGCTGGTTTTGGTTCAGGTTATAATAATCCGAGTAGCAATAAACCGGATAGATTATATTTAAATTCTGGAAATAGCACGAATAATTGGACCTCAATTCTTTTAGAAGGAACGACAAGCAATATCAATGGAATTGGTGCTCGTATTGAAATTTATGGTGCTTGGGGAAAACAAATACGTGAAGTCCGTTCAGGTGAGAGTTATGGTATTATGAATTCCCTAAAAACACATTTTGGGTTAGGAACGGCAACAGCCATCACTAAAATTGTTGTTAAGTGGCCATCTGGAAATGTAGATGAGTTATTAGCGCCAACCATTAATCAATCTATCACTATTACGGAAGGCTCTACATTAAGTACTGCCCATACGGAAGCAATTTCTAAAGTACGTATATACCCGAATCCAACGTCTCGTTTTATTACGGTTGAAACCAATAATACACATTCAAACGTTGCCTATTCATTATATGATGTTTCAGGAAAACTATTGCAAGCAAACCAAAGGCTGAATGTTAATAAGCAAATTCCATTACAATCTTTAGCAGCTGGTATTTACATGCTTCAATTACACATTGATGGCGAAATAAGTATGCGAAAAATTATAAAAGAATAAGTTCAGTTTATTCCATAAAAAAATGCTTCTAAATTATTTAGAAGCATTTTTTTTATAAACTCATACCGCTATTTAGTCGTTCTCTTTGTGTCTATTAATTAGAGCACCAATAGCACGTAAGCGTGTATCAATATTTTCGTATCCACGATCTATTTGTTCAATATTGTGAATGGTGGATGTTCCTTTAGCTGAAAGTGCAGCAATTAATAATGAAACACCTGCACGAATATCTGGCGAAGTCATGGTTGTTGCTTTTAATTGCGATTTAAAATCATGACCTATTACGACAGCACGATGTGGGTCACAAAGAATAATCTTGGCTCCCATATCAATTAATTTATCTACAAAAAACAAACGACTCTCAAACATTTTCTGATGAATTAAAACGCTACCTCTAGCTTGTGTAGCAACCACAAGAATAATGCTCAATAAATCGGGTGTAAATCCTGGCCAAGGCGCATCAGAAATAGTCAAAATAGAACCATCAATATAATTCTGAATTTCATAACCATCTTTATGCGCTGGAATATGAATATCATCCCCTTGCTTTTCTACTGTAATCCCTAATTTTCGGAATACGTCTGGAATCTGCCCTAAATCATCCCAACTCACATTGGTAATAGTCAATTCACTTTTAGTCATTGCCGCAAGACCTATCCAACTTCCTATTTCAATCATATCTGGCAACATGGTATGGCTTGTACCACCCAAGTTGTCAACGCCTTCAATAATAAGCATGTTAGAGCCAATACCGCTTATTTTGGCTCCCATTCTATTCAACATATTACAAAGTTGTTGCAAATACGGTTCGCAAGCAGCATTATATATGGTTGTTTGTCCTTCTGCTAAAACGGCTGCCATAACAATATTGGCAGTTCCGGTTACGGATGCTTCATCTAAAAGCATATAAGCACCTTTAAGCTTATCTGCTTCTACACCATAAAAATAATCTTCTCTGTTGTATCGGAATTTAGCTCCTAATTTAATAAAGCCTTCAAAGTGTGTATCTAAACGACGACGACCAATTTTATCGCCACCTGGTTTTGGAATATAGCCTTTTCCAAATCGTGCCAACAACGGTCCAACAATCATAATGGAACCACGTAAACCGCGACCATCCTTTTTAAAGGCTTCAGACTCTAAATATTTTAGATTAATAGCATCTGCTTGAAACGTATAAGTCCCTTGATTTACATGTTCAATTTTAACACCTAAATTTTTTAGTAAATCAATAAGTTTATTAACATCCACAATGTCTGGAATGTTATGAATTGTTACTTTTTCAGGAGTCAATAAAACAGCACATAAAATTTGTAATGCTTCATTTTTGGCACCTTGAGGCTGAATTTTACCTTTTAATTGGTGGCCTCCTTCAATTTTAAATATACCCATGCCGTTTTTTTAATAGCGTTTTCTACTTCTATTTGTATTATTTTTTTTCTGATGACTCTTTTTGTTGCTGGAGCTTTTAGAGCTGTATTTGGATTTACTTCGCATTAAACTCGTGGCATCTGTTAAATCTTCATCTGCATTTAACAAATTAATTTTACCACCAGAAAGCTCTCGTAAATGCTCAAAGATTACATCATCTTCAACCGTATCTTTATTCCAGTTTAAAAAACACTTTTTCATATGATTGGCAATGGTAAAAATAAGGGCGTCTTTAAGTTCGCCTTCTTCCCAAGTATTTGCCACATCAATCATGGTTTTTATATTATTCCCATAAAACCGATATTTTGGAAAATTCTGTGGATACGGTAATCGCTCTGGTCGTTCATTTAAGATTTCTTTATCAGGTATACCGTAAGGAGAATCCACATCTAAATCAAAATCAGACATGATAAATAGTTGATCCCACAACTTGTGTTGAAAATCGGGAACGTCTCGTAAATGCGGCTGAATATTTCCCATGACGGAAATAATAGCATGAGCTAGTTTATTACGTTCTTCTTTGGTTTCACGTGTTTTAGCATAATTAATCATCTTTTGAAGATGACGTCCGTATTCTGGAATAATTAAATGCTCACGTTCTGAATTGTATTCTAAATGATCTATCAAAATATGTTTATGTGTAGAGTTTACTTATGGCACGTAGTTTTGTGCATGCGCAAAGTACAAAAAAAAACTAAAGACTAATAACGCCTTTAACGTTTTCTGTAACTTCTTTATATTTAAATATAACATATTCCGGTGCATCCATAACTACATGAATTGAAACACTTGTGTATTTTCCTTTTGAGGACTCTTTCGTTTTTATAACCGCACCCATGTTATCAAATAAAGCTTCAATATTTTTTATAGCATCGCCTTTTGTTTCAACGATGAATTTAAATAAATACTGTGATGGCCATTCGGCCGTATCGTATAATTGAACTTTTAACTTTTCGTAAAAAGCTTCTGTTTTTTTATGCTCTTCCATTTTCAATTTTTAATAAAACAAAGATAGTATTTCCTTGTCATTTTTTAGTTTCCTTTTTAATTACGATTTTTACATCCAAAATCTTGCCAATTTGAAAATAAAAAAAATAGTTATCACTGGAGGACCAGGGACAGGGAAAACGTCAATCATTAACGAATTGAAAACTCGCGGCTATGTTTGTCTGGATGAAATATCACGCCAAATAACCTTGAAAGCCAGAGAAGACGGTGTAGACCAGCTTTTCTTAACCCAACCACTTTTGTTTAGTGAACTGCTGTTAAAAGGTCGTGAGGATCAGTTTAATCAAGCCAATACGCAAAGTGAGAGCTTTGTTTTTCTAGATCGTGGTATTCCAGACGTTTTGGCATACATGGATTTTATAGGGGATGACTATCCAGATAAATTTAAAGAAAGTTGTAAAAACCACAATTATGACCTGGCATTTATTTTAAAACCTTGGCAAGACATTTTTGTGAGTGATAGTGAACGTTATGAAAATTTTAATCAAGCTGTCGAAATTCATGATAACCTATTAAAAACTTACGATAAATTCGGTTATAACTTATTAGATGTTCCCTTTGATACGGTTGAAAATCGTACAGATTTTATTCTGAATGTTGTTAAAAACTTATAATGCAACAGCCCATTGACATATTGGAGCGGTATTGGAACTACACCAGTTTTAAACCGCTTCAAGAAACCGTGATTCAAGCCGTTTTAGAGGGCGAAGACACCTTTGCTTTAATGCCAACGGGCGGCGGAAAATCTTTATGTTTCCAAGTTCCTGCTTTGGCAAAGGATGGGATTTGCATTGTTATTTCGCCATTAATTGCATTGATGAAAGATCAAGTGCAAGCCTTACAAAGTAGAGGTATTAAGGCAATGGCATTAACGAGTGGTATTCATTACAACGAATTAGATACCCTTTTAGATAATTGCATTTATGGAAATTATAAATTTCTTTATTTATCGCCAGAGCGCCTTCAGCAAGAATTAGTCCAAGACCGCATTCGCCAAATGCCTGTTAATTTAATAGCTGTTGATGAGGCGCATTGTATTTCGCAATGGGGAAATGATTTCCGACCAGCTTATAAAAACATCAAACTACTGCGTGAATTACAACCTACCGTAAATTGTATTGCCTTAACAGCCTCTGCCACACCAGAAGTAGTAGATGACATAATAAAAGAACTGGATTTTATAAGTCCTAAAGTACTCAAACAATCCTTTAACAGGGATAATTTAGCCTATATGACTTTTGATGCTACGGATAAGCATTATCATTTAGAGCGTATTTTAAAGAAGAATAACGCGCCCTCCATTATATATGTTAGGAATCGATTAGCAACCATAGAAATCAGTCAGTTTTTAGAAAAGAAAGGGTTTTCAGCCACGTTTTTTCATGGTGGTTTATCCAACACTGAAAAAGACAGCAGGCTTCAGGATTGGCTTCGTGAGAAAAAACTAATCATGGTTGCCACCAATGCCTTTGGGATGGGAATTGACAAACCCAATGTAAAAACGGTGATCCATTTAAATTTACCGGAAAGTTTGGAGAGCTATTTCCAAGAAGCGGGTCGTGCTGGTAGAAATGGCGACAAAGCTTTTGCCGTTATTTTAAAAAATAAAACCGATAAGCGTAAATTGGAAGATCAGTTTTTAACCGTGCTCCCAAGCGTGGATTTCATGAAACAGCTATACAGGAAACTCTGCAACTATTTTCAAATTTCCTATGGTGAAGGTGTTGGTTTGGCAGAAGATTTCAATTTCAACCACTTCTGTAAAACCTATAATTTTAATACGTTAATAGCTTACAATGCTATACAGACTTTAGATAGAACCAGTATAATTGCATTAAATCAGCAATTTAATAAACATACACGTGTTCAATTTCTCGTTTCAGACACCCAGTTATTTCAATATTTGGGGAAACATGCGCCTTTGAATAGCATTGTCAAATCTATATTAAGAAGTTATGGCGGCATTTTTGAACATGAAACAAAAATCAATACGACTAGAATAGCTGAAAAAGCCTCCATATCCGAACAGCAATTAATTCAAGCTTTAGAAAAACTTGAAAAAGATGACATTATTAGTTTACAAATTTCTAAAACCGATGCGCAAGTCACGTTTTTAGAACCTCGTGAAGACGATAAAACCATCAATCGAATTACCCATATCATCAATCAGCAGAACGCATTAAAACACAAGCAAGTATCTGATGTTTTAAAATACATTTCAAACAACACCACTTGCAAAAGTGTTCAACTCCTCACCTATTTTGGCGAAAAAGATGTGGACGATTGTGGAATTTGTTCGGTTTGTGTTGAAAGAAAACATAAACAGAAAGCACCTGCGGACTTTAAAGTTATTAAAAACGCTATTATTACTAAATTAGAAGACACAGACTGCTCATCTAGAACCCTTACTGAAGCCTTGGGGTATCCGGAGAAAGACATTCACAACGCTCTGAAATTATTATTAGAACATCATATTATTGTAGTCACCACTATTAACACCTATAAATTATCACATTTATGAAAACCGATTTACGCATCGTATTTATGGGCACGCCAGATTTTGCCGTTGCCATATTAGACGCCATACTAGCCCATAATTACCAAGTAGTTGGAGTTATAACGGCACCGGATAAACCAGCAGGACGTGGCCGAAAAATTAACGAATCCGCCGTTAAGCAATACGCACAAAAGCAAGGTTTGCATATTTTACAACCTACCAATTTAAAGGATCCTGAATTTTTAAGAACCCTACAAGCATTACAAGCCAATGTTCAGGTCGTGGTTGCTTTTAGAATGTTGCCACAAGCCGTTTGGCAAATGCCAGCTTTAGGCACATTTAATTTGCACGCGTCCCTATTACCTAATTATCGAGGTGCTGCTCCTATAAACTGGGCTATTATTAATGGAGAAACCGAAACCGGGGTGTCCACGTTTTTTATAGATGATAACATTGATACCGGTGATATGATTTTGCAGAAGGCCGTTGCCATAGAAGAAAAAGATAATGTGGGCACCTTACACGATAAATTGATGCATACCGGTAGTGCGTTGGTTATTGACACGTTAAAACGCATTGAAAATGGCACTATTGAAACCACAGCACAGCCAAACACCAATGAATTGAAAGAAGCCAACAAGCTAAATCGGGATAATTGCAAAATAGATTGGAATAATTCCCTTGAGACTATACATAATAAGGTACGTGGATTAAATCCGTATCCCTCTGCCTGGTGTTATTTACATAATAATGACGACACATTAGAAATTAAAATTTACGAAACACACAAAGAATTAGCCGAACACAACCATTCCAATGGGCAAATACTCGCCAGCAAAAAAACACTAAAAGTAGCCGTCCCAGATGGTTACATTTTTATTGATGCATTGAAATTACCAGGGAAGCGAAAAATGGCTATAAAAGACCTCTTAAATGGCTATGAATTTCATGATGAAGCTAAAATGCTGTAAACCCTTATGAATGCTCATATTGTAAAAACATCGATGAAATACACAGGCTTTATTAACAAATCGGTTAAGTTATCAACAAATTTAGGTATTTCCCTTGCTATTACTTGCATGGTACGATAATCCGTATAAATTTGTAATGGATTTAACAAAAATGTTTAACCAACAATTTATTAATAATTAAACTTTAAATTATGAACAAAACAGATTTAATCGATGCAATGGCAGAACACGCAGGAATTACTAAAGCAGCTGCAAAGAAGGCTTTAGAATGTGCGTTAATTGAAATTGAAGGAGCTTTACAAAAAGGTAACAGAGTTTCTTTAGTAGGATTTGGATCTTGGTCAGTTTCTAGAAGAGCTGCAAGAGACGGAAGAAATCCACAAACAGGAAAAACTATCAAAATTAAAGCTAAAAACGTAGTTAAGTTTAAAGCTGGTTCAGATTTATCTAGAGCAGTAAACTAATTATCGCTTAATTTATAAGTATAAAAGGTCTTCATTTCGAAGACCTTTTTTTGTTATTAGTAGTAGCATCTGTTTGTTATTAAAAAAAAAAATATTAGATTTATAATAGAAAATCTATCACTATATGATTTCAATACAACCAAAAAAAGGACACTTGCTTATTGCCGAACCTTCTATAATTGGTGACATCTCCTTTAACCGTTCTATCATTCTTTTAGCCGATCATACCGATGAAGGCTCTATTGGATTTATTTTAAATAAGCCCTTGGAGTACACTATCAGTGATTTAATTCCAGAATTAGACGCCACGTTTAAGGTCTATAATGGCGGACCTGTAGAACAGGATAATCTTTATTTTATACATAAGGTGCCAGAGCTTATACCGAATAGCGTAGAAATTTCTTTAGGAATTTATTGGGGAGGCGATTTTAATAAAGTCGCCGAATTAATTGCCAATAATGAGATAAACGAGAAGAATATCCGCTTTTTTCTTGGGTATTCCGGTTGGCAAGCGGATCAATTAAACGCGGAATTAAAAACCAATTCCTGGGTTGTAACGGAAAACATTTATAAGCAAAACATTATAGAAAAAGACTATGAAACGTTTTGGAAAGAAAAAATGATGGAGTTTGGCGGTGATTATACCATTTGGTCCAATGCACCCGAAGACCCTACCTTTAACTAGACAATCTAATTTTTACTTGTAATTTTTGCAATAGCATTTTGGCAACCGTATTGTCAAAAGTTTTTTTACGGTATTTACTAATGGGCTGAATACCCGTTATAACATTGGTAATAAATAACCCATCGGCTTTTTGCAATTCAAAAGGTGAAATAGATACTTCTTCTAGCTCATAATCCGGTAACTGCGTAATAAGTTCCATAATTTGCTTTCGCATAACCCCTTTTAAGCAACCATCAGAAAGTGGTGGTGTTTTAATACAGTTGCCACGAACTAAAAACAAATTCCCATTTAAAGCTTCTATTACTTTTTTATCGGTGTTCAACAATAAGGCGTTTTGCAGCTTGTTTTCTTCGGCATACACACTACCTACTACATTAATGGCCTTATTATTCGTTTTTAAGGTGGATAATAAACTAGGCGACACGTAGAAATCTTTAAACAAATCCACTTCATAATCCCCATCATTCATCAAATAAAAATCAGCATCCAATGCGCTGACAGAAATAACAAATCCCACTTCCTTACTGCTTGGGTTATACAAACCACCTTCAGCACGAAATACAGTTAATTTAACACGCGACGTGTTATTTGCAAGCTTATTTTCGGATAGTGCTTTTTGAATTTCTGCTTCTAGGAATTCCATGGTAAAGCGCATGGGGATTTCCATACGCATAATCCGCATGGAAGCCATCAGGCGAAAATAGTGATCCTCCCAAAACAAGAGTTTGCCATGTGAATATTTACAGGTTTCAAAAACAGCATCACCATAAGCAAAACCCCGATTATTTATAGATATCGCGTTGATATCCTCTGTCATTTTTCCGTTGAAATTGATCATAAAAAAAGTCCCGAATTTTATTCGGGACAAAGATATGTTTTATAATAGAAACCACCTTAAGCGGAACCCAATACTTGTTTTAAATCGGAAATTTGGTTTTCCCAAAGCATTTTGGCTTCATCCACTTCATCTTCTTCGGCAAAATCGACAATCATAATAGAAACATCTTTGGTAATTTCATCAACTTGAATTCGAATTTCAAAGAAGTATGGTTCACCTTCATCGGCAGCCCAACGAAATTTAATACGTTCGCCACTTTTCTTACTGACTAAACTTGCTTGTTCTTCGGATCCATCCCAGATAAATTTAAAAAGTTCGCCTCTTGAATTTACATTCTCGGCAAACCACTCGGAAAGGCCCGAAGGTGTTGATATATATTGATATAATAATTGAGGTGAAGCCTGTATAGGGAACTCCATTTCAAATTTTACTTTCTCGTTCATAGTTGATTAATTTATGTGCTCAATATATACATTAAATGATGAGAATTAAAATTATTTTTTATAAATATTTTATGTTGATTTTTATTTGCACGGAATAAATTTGTTGTTATATTTGCAGCCTCAAAAAGCGGTACGAACCACTTTAAATGAGGCGATTTCTGTAACAACAGGAATATGGCGAGGTAGCTCAGTTGGTTAGAGCGTCGGATTCATAACCCGGAGGTCCCGAGTTCAAATCTCGGTCTCGCTACAGCAGTAAAAGTCTTGTACAAACGTACAGGACTTTTTTTATGCGTTTTACGGAAGCTAGCTTCCAAGTGCAGATGTATGAAAAAAGTCTATAAAAGCCTGAGCCTTTAAACTTTTACTATTGTCATGGCAGCCCAATAAAGATTCTATAAATCTCGGTCGCGCTACAATTTTTTAATCACATGAAAAACAACGGTTTGACTTTCTTCCAAGCGTTTTTTTATGCATACAATTTTTGATTACCTTGCCAGAGAATTTGAAAATGAATACGAAAGTGAATACGATTCAACATTGAAGAAAAAATATTCAACCCCAAAAATCTACTCGGCAGACGGCAACCTTTCTAAACGATTGTATAACATTTCTCCGTTTTTTTTAGTTTAGATAGTGCAACCAAACACCTGAAAACAACCGCTGTAAACACACAATGAGACGTTTAAATTCAAACCTTTGGATTTACTGTTTTAGGTTACTGTCATTTTTTTTTAAGTTACTAGCTATACTTTATTCAGCACCAAAAGCTTTAAACTCTGTCCAGCATAACTAAGCATGTATGTGTTTCTGCGGCTACTAACATCCCAATTCATGTGAAGTTGCTTGCACCCATAAGGTTTATGGGGATTAGGTATAGGGTATCCATAGGGTATCCATAGGGTATCCATAGGGTTGATACGCTATACCTATTGCTTATATACCTGTTATTCATTATATTAGTATTACCATGGCACGACAAAAAGGACCTTTTACAATTTCGGGAACACTGGGCGACATTAATTATTATATAGCCCGTGGTATTGGCTATGAACGAAAAGCTGGCGGTGGGTTTGATGGGTATGCTATAAAAACAAAAGCCAGTATGCAACCCGTTCGCGATAATTATAACGAATTTGGGACTTGTAGTCGGCTTAGTAAGCATTTTCGTTTGGCCTTATCGCCGTTTTTAATTGGTATTAAAGGTAAGTTGTTGTACTCCCGAATGATGCAATTGTTTTTAAGCATTAAAGCCTTGGATGGTATTTCTATTCGCGGAAAAAGAAACGTGAAGCAGGGTTTACAAACCACCAAAGGCAAGAATTTACTTAAGCAGTATGCCTTAACTTACCAAACTCCGCTTATAAAAGCCTTAACAGCCCATGGGCGTTTTAATTGGGAAAGGCAACAGTTAACCATTCGTGACTTTAATCCGAGTTTGTTTAAAAAACCCAAAGCTGCCACCCATATTGGCCTTACTTTGGGTATATTGGATTTTGATTTTGATAGCTTGGCATCTTCGTTACACGTGTCTCCTACCTATTTTTTAGATGTTTGTTCTGGCAGCACTTCCTTTTACCTAGTCCCCAATAAAGTAAAAGTGCCTGTTCATTTTGGTGTGGCCGTTTTAGGGATACGATTTTATAGCATTGAAGGTGATGAATTTTGTGAATTACCCAGGTCTGTTGGTGCTGTGGTACTGGATTGCACAGACTGATTTTAGGTTGCCATACTTTTCCTTTTGCACTGAAAATACCATGTTTGTTCATAAATAAATTATATTTACAAGCACTTAAAAAATTAATAGTACAAACCCTATTGGTTATTTAGATACTGTTTTAAAACCTAAATATCATGAACTACCAACTACTACACGAACGCCTTGTATATGATCATGTCTTCCAAATAAAAAAGGCCAAAATTAAACATGACCTATTTAATGCAGGCAGCATGGAAGTAGAACGGTATTGTTTTGAACGGGGCGATTCTGTAGCCATTGTTATTTATGAAAAAGACACCGATTGTTTGCTGTTTACCAAGCAATTTAGATACCCCACCATTAAAGAAGGGGATGGCTGGATACTTGAGCTTACTGCCGGTTCCATAGAAGCTCATGAGGACCCAGAACACCGCGTGAAAATGGAGGTAGAAGAAGAAATTGGTTATCAGCTAAACGGACTGGATTTTATAAGTTCATTTTTCGTGTCACCTGGCGGAAGTTCGGAGCGCGTTTTTCTTTTCTATACCGAAGTAAATTCATCCGATAACATTTTTAAAGGTGGCGGTTTGATAACTGAAAAAGAGGATATTCAATTGGTAAAAATGCCGGTTCAGGAGGTTCGTAAACACATCAAAAACAATCAGTTTCGCGATGCGAAAACCATTATTGGGATTCAATGGTTTATGGGGCATTACCTGTAATAAAAAAAAACAGCTTTAAGCGCTTTGAGAATCGCGAGTGGTCTTTACATTATGTAAAAAAGCGCCACATTTCAAGTGGCGCCTTTCACTATTACATCCTTCCAAATTATTTAACCACGAGCTTTTTGGTGGCTTTCGTCCTCTCGCCTGTTAATTCTAAAATATATATACCAGCCTTCAAATCCAAAAACATGCTATTCGCACCCATTTGGAGTGTTTTCTGCATGATTAATTTTCCATCTATACTGTATATCTTCATGTGTTTAAAAGCCGTATTATGGGATATGTTTAGTTGTCCGTCTGTAGGATTCGGATACATGGTTACGGCCTTCAATTGGTGATCGTCTGTACTTAAAAAGCCACACTCTACGGGGTCAAAACTTACTAATCCTAATGTAGAATTATCGTTTTGATGCACGATTACGGCTTCTGCCTCGGCAAGGGTGTTTGGTGCATTGGTTTCATCCCAACAATTATTCATGGCCATTAATGCGTTGGGTGTATTGTTATAAAGTGCGTAGGTTATGCCACCGTTTCCATTTTCAGAAAAGACATTTTGGCCTACATTTGCGGCGCCATCACCCAAGTTAATAGACGCTTCTCCAATAACGGTTATGCCCCAAAGGTTACGACGAATTTGATTCCCACTAGCAATGACTTCCATACCGCCCGAAGAGGTATTTAAGGAAATACCACTTCCACCCACATTAGGACTTCCTTGTGAATCATTGTCTTCAATCCTGTTATTTCTAACGTAAGCAAAGGCATTGTTTCCTACAATGGTCAGTCCATAGCGGTTATCGGTTATAATGTTATCATCGATTATGGCATTTATGGTACCTCCAACCAAGTTAGACACGGCAATGCCGCCTACCATATCCAAAGTACGATCGCCTTTAATGGTATTTTGAATAATTTGAATGGGTTCTGTAGTCCTTGTGGTCCCCATGTTAATTTGCGGCCGGTTGGAATTTGCTTGGTTATTCCCTTCCATATAATTATTAAAAATATACGGTGATACAGCACTATTGGCACCCGAGCTGATGGCTGGGGTTTGATTAAAGGTAATCGTGTTGTTAGTAATTTGCGGCATACCGCGTGAAAGCGCAATAACGCCGCCCGTTGCAACACCTGACACGTTATTGGTAATTAGACAATTGTTAATGATAAACGTTTCAGTAAGCACACGTAAGCCGCCGCCGTATTGAATCGTAGCGTTTTGAATGTTAATATTAGAAAACTCTTCAAAGCGAAAACCATCATAAGGTGCGGCTGGATTTATGGCTGTAAACGTGACATTATCTGCATTGACGGTAAAGGTTCCAAAAACGGTGATGCGGACATCGGCTGCTAGTTCCAATGTTACATTTGAATTTATAAGAAAGGTATCTGTTGTGGAAATTATCAAATCATCCACCAAGGTATAGGTGGTGCCTGTTACCGAAATCGTTGTTGGACTTGCCGCCACCAGATCCTCTAAAGTAAAGGTGGTCCCTGTATCTGGCGTGGTATAACCTTGAGCCGACATGGATCCAATTAAACCGATGATAGCCAATAAATTAAGTAGTTGTTGTTTCATGATTTTATGTTTTAAATTTTCATAAAGTTAAAACATATTGCCGGGATTGGCAGTTAAAACGGTATTATAAAATCGGCCATTTTTGTTGGTTTGCTTCTAAATTTCTCTCACAACCGTTATTTGGTTCATTTAAAAAATCACGCCTTTGGTTGTAAAAGCGCGATTTTAAAGAGATCATTTATGCAACTAACGGGGACAACTCCCAATTACATACACCATGAAAACGTTATCTCAACCTCACCAACCTCCCCCCTAATCTCCCAGGTGAAAAAACTTTATTTTGATTCGGGTTCTGGCGAGGTTGTTTATTCTTTTTTGCCACTATCCAATTAATCTAAACACCTTAAAAAAAGCCTTTATTAACAACAACAAAATAAAAACACAGGATTAGTTGCCCATTTAAAACCTAGATATTAATTCATTATTTCCATTGGTGCCACAATTCTATAACAACGTTCTTCTCCAAGATATAATGGATTTCCATGTTTCTCTGACCAAAAGCCGTCTAACACATCTTTCGTGATACATTTATACACTACAACACCTTTAAAAATAAGGGCATCATCGCCTTTATAATTAAAATTAATAACCAAAATATTATCTTTAAAAAAACCTGACCCTAATTGTTCTTGGGACTTGTTTATTATCCATTTTGCAACTATTCTTTGGTTTTCGTCCAGAGTCAATTCCAATAATCCTTTGTAGGTCGCTGCTTCTGCATCTTGGTTGCTTCCTATAATGCTAAATTGACCTACTAATTCAGTAATTTTCATTTATAAATTTTTGTTTGATGATGCATCGGTTAAATATTAACATAAACTAAATTATAACGAATGCATATAGTAACCTTAAATTGTATTGTAATAGTATTCAAACTTAATACCCTATAGGATTATTTGGCATAAAACTTTAATAACTCCTTAAATTGATCAAATGATTTTTCAATTAAAGGCAAAGATAAACTTTCGTTTGGCTCATGAATTTTAGAATATTCATCATTAGGACCAATAGCTAAATAAGGCTGATCTTTTAAAACATGAGTTAAAAAAGGACAAGCATCAAATTTGGTTAAACTTCTATTTTCGGTATATGATGTAAATTGGTATTCCCCCAAAAGAGAAGTAACCATTTCCTTTGCTTTCTCTAATTTAACATCTTCATTAAGTGTTAAAAAGCGTTGACGCGCACCTGTTAGATCAAAATATCCTGTTTCTTCTATCCAAACATCAACTTTTGGTATTTTTAGTAAAGGAAACTCTTGGTGGGCAAATGGTGAACCTATTTCCTCTTGACCTTGGAACAACCAATGTATTTCCGGCATATCAGTTTCACTTAATTGTTCAACTGCATACATTCTTAAAAGCCAAATCCCTAAATTATCTGCAACACCTCTTCCAAATATACGATCATCTGTAATAGTTAATTTGGTTGAAAGAGAATTCCATTTTTCTTCATTAGTTGGCTCTACATCATAATGACCATAAACTCCAATTTTCGGTGCGTTTTTAAAACTTTTTTTAACAGCATAAATAATTGGTTCATTGCTTTTTTCACCTACTGTTTCAACCTCGAAACCGAGCACATTTAATTTTTTTATTATAAAATCTAAATTTCTTTTAAGGCCTTTAAAGTTATTTGTTATTGCATCGTTAGATACTAAATAACTTAATTCCTCAATATAGTTATCTTTATTAAATTTCATTTTTAAATATATTATTAAATTTTATATAAGATTTATTATAAACATTTCTTCCTCTATGGTTTTGATATGCTATACCATTAATAGCCATTGAAAGTAATATTTCGTTTAATTCATTTTTTACTGCTTTATCCAATTCAAACTTATTAATTAGAAGATTAATAGATTTAAATCTATTCTGTTCAATATACATATATGTCCAAATATCATTCTTTAGATTAAGATGTTTCTGTAGAAAATTTCTAGCTATTCTCGAAGCGTTATACATTGTAATTTTCTCCATATCTTCAGTTGAAGAGTTGTCTTTATACTCATGTATTTGTTCTACGGCAACTTTATTCCCAATAACAGGAAACCAATCATCATTTAAAATTTCATTTTCATTCACAGTTATATTATCGTTAACAGGATGCCAACTCGCATGTTTAGGTGCGTACCTAGAATTTGATGGTATCCATAATGAAATGTAGGCATTTCTTTCTCTGACCGAAATATTTTCTGACGTCCTATGCCAAGTAAGAGCATCTAGAACAACAAGGTCTCCCTTGTTCACAGTAAGGAATTTTACATCGCTAGATGAAAAGAGTTTATTATCATTTATAAAGTCCATAGGTTTCTCTTCTCCCAAAATATGAGACTTGGGAATAATTTCTAAAACGCCTGCTTTTTCATCTAAATCACTAAAAGACAACCATAGCGATAAACCATTTGGATTGTCTGTTGGCCAATATGTATAATCTTGATGCCAAGGAACTAAACCATTGTTTTTAAGTGGTTTATTAATAATATGGTCGTGAAGCAACCTACAACTTTTATTTTTAAAAAAAACTGGTGCTACTTTAGCTATTTCATCTCGTAATATTAAATTTTTGAATTCATCATTATACTTCCAGACATCCCGTATTTGGGAGATTTCTTTTTGATAATCAGAATAATTAATTAAAGATTGTTTAGCTAATTTTTTCCTTAGCTTATTGTAATTCAAGCTTAATTTATCAACTTTCTGTGTTGGCAGAAAATCACGAATAATTAAATATCCGTTCTCTTCGTAAAATTTAATATCACTAGTAGCTATCATAACAATTCTTGTTTAGTAAAACATTGAACGATACTCTCTTTAAATTCTGGTAAATATTGATTAACAAGTTCTTTTAAATGTGCCTTGTCTTTCATTTCAATTTTTTCAATCAAGTCGTTTTTTTGTAAAATGAAAGTCTTATTTCTTATGCCAATTATTTTTTTGTTGGGATAAATAGCAAATCTTACACCCTTCCAAAATGGGCCAAATTCTTTTAGTGTGTAATGTTGTTCTAATGTTTTATATACCTGATTATAGGTTTTAGGAATCAAGGAAAAAGTAACATCTGTTAACCATTTACCCTTAATTAAAAAATCTATTCTAAGTTCTTTGGTTTTGTTTATGGTTCTGTATGTGCGAAAAGGGTGTTTTCTTAAAATATTTTCAGTAG
The DNA here is from genome assembly GCF_023205095.1 of Bizionia sp. M204. Classification (GTDB taxonomy): domain Bacteria; phylum Bacteroidota; class Bacteroidia; order Flavobacteriales; family Flavobacteriaceae; genus Algorimicrobium; species Algorimicrobium hallyeonense. The sequence continues at coordinate 1,433,310 of NZ_CP046242.1, forward strand.
TAAGTATTGGTTCAAAATAAGGCTGTCCATCTCCTAGATCAATAATATAAAATCCATCCTCAAAATTTAAAAGAATTGCTATATGATCATTTTCATTCATCATTGTTCCATGTATTAACGAAACATTAAACCCTATTTTATAAAGTACTGCACCTACAAAAATGTTCATAGTAGCACAAGTGCCTCCATTCAACGAAAGCATATCTTCTTTAATGTTTTTTCCTGTAGGAATGTGACCAAAACCTCTTTCTACCATTTTATAGTTTTGAAATGGAATATTACTCAAAACCTTAAGAATGAAATCATTTAGAAAACTTAAACTCAATTCTTTTTTTAAAACATCTATTTTTTCTAAAAAAATATTCAATTCTAATACTGATAGGCTTATTCCAAAAAGTTCCTTTATGTTAAACTCATTTTCCGTTATAAATTTACGCTCTAACTCCAGGTTTTCATTATCAGAAATTCTTTTAGATTTTATAGCGCAGCTAAATCTAATTTTAACATCCTCTAAAGCTTGTACTACCTCCAAGTTATACTGTCCATCTGTATAAGCATATGATTTTATATCTATCCCTATTTGAAGTAAAGCTTTTTTAGTTCTTTGAATGTCTTCTATTATTTTATTTTTAGTTAATCTAGTATAGATATCGTGATAATATGAGTGACCTCCTATTTCATGACCTAAAACTTGAAGTTCTTGTAATTGGTTTGTAGTCATATAGGAAACCTTTGTTTTGGGTTCCCTATAAAAAAGGGTTTTGACAAATGCTCTTTGCTTATTCATTGGAAGGTTTAAAAACTCTTTTTTATGTTTCCCAACAATCCATTCCTCTTTACTTTCACTGCTTATATTTTCATTAACATATTGATAGTAAAAATCTAAAGGTGCAATGGTTTGCTCTAAACAATAGCCGATAACAGGATAAAATGTAGCTTTAACATCATATTTTTCTAAAATAGGTTTTGCATATAAGTAATTGTCAACATATCCATCGTCAAAAGTTAATGCAACTTGTTTTAAATCAGTTTTTTTTTCAAGATTACAAATAGTTTTAAATACATAATCTTCTTTCAAATACTTAACTATTATATTTTCTAATCGTTCTTGAGAAATAAGAGTTCCCCTTAAAAAATAAGCATCATTATCAATAATTTCAGCCTTTGGTAATACTCTATGAAACATCAGGATTTTAGTCATCAAATAATAATTTACAAAGTTCATCCAATGAATTAAATCCTATAAGTAAATTTTCTTTCCGATTGTCTAAATTTTGATTAGCGAGCTTCTTACTCCATCCTTCTGCTCCAGTATAACAAAATACTTTTTTACCAAATTGCCAGGCATAACTAATCTCATTTAAAGTTCCTGCTCCACCTCCTAAAGCAATTAAAACATTTGAAGACAAAACCAGAACAGAATTACGAGCGAACCCAATTCCTGTTGGTATAGTTATATCTAAATATTTATTTGCTTTTTGACCGTCTTCAAATGGCAAAATACCGACAACTTTACACTTTGTATCCTTAACAGACTTTACGCCTTTTGAAACCGCTTCCATTGTACCCTGCATTCCTCCGTTTATAACGGTGAATTCCTTTTGCCCTAAATAAACCCCTAAGGCATAAGCAAATTCATATAACTCTTTAGAGCACTGGCTTTCGTTTGAACCTATGATGCCAATTTGCATAATTTTAATATTAATTGGTTTTTATTTAATCTAAAATCTTCAAATGCATTTATAAAATGTTCTTTATCAAAAGAATTAATTTGAATATCCAACTCTTTCAGTCTATCAATCTCATTTCTAAATATGCTTTCATCTACATTATCACATAGAAGTTTTACGATTTTTTTTATATGGTTTTGATGAAATTTTAATCGATTATTAAATTCATTCTCCCCTTTATATAAATACTGAATAAGTAAAGCGCCAATCATATCCGAAAAGTATTTTTTAGCAGAAATTTCAATAGTGGTGTTTGTAAACCTCCTATTATGAACAAGACTAAAATAATTTACATCTACAATATTAAATCCTAATTCTATGAGCAATTGAGAATGTATCATATCACTTCTTCTGGCAGGAATACTATCACTTTCACAAAAACCTAAATGAGGTATTTTAAAAATATCTATATTAAAAACAATAAAGTTTCCTCCTCTCAATAATTTTGATCTTTGAGCTTTAGGTTCATTGATACCCTCCTCACTACATGTAACTTTGGTGATTGGTTTACCCATTAGAATGCTCCTTATTATTTCAATTTTATCTTTTGTTTCTGAAAGAAATAGTGAATAAGATTTTTCATCATTAGGTTGATTATAATAATCATGATATTCCAAAGAATCAACTGGTTCTTTTCTTATATATTCTCGATTTAGATAATCTTCTAATTGCGTTTTACTGTAAAGTAAAGAAGGTATGGGAGGCACATAAGATGTCGGTGCTATGATAGCATCAATGCTCCTGTTATTATCATAAAACTGAACGATTTCGGAAAAATAATTTAATAAATAGCTCACTATATGTTTACTGTTAATATAATTACTTCTTCCAAAAAGTATGTCATCATCTACTTGCCAAATGATAGAGTTTTTTAAAACCTTATAATTATCAATAATAAACACCTGCTGTTGTATGCGTGCTCTTTGAATACTATCTACTTTTAAACTGCAATTTGCCGTATAAAAAAAATCAGCATATTTATTTTCTAATTCTGAAATACTAGATGCGTTAACAACCGAAATATTTAAATTATATCTTTTTGCATGATTTAATATATTTTGTTCATGTGTTTTGTCAAAAACAGTAATAGCTAAAGAAAAATCTTTATCCTTTTTTAAAGTTTTTATTTTCTGAATACTGCATAAAATATTCAGCGTGTTTTCAAGATTACTTGTTGAAAACATTATATTTATTTCTGTTTTATTCATTAATTTCTATCGCTAAAACCTCAACATAATTCTCCAAATTACCAACTTGAACAGCATCTCCAACACATTTACCTAATAAGGAATTTCCTAATGGTGATTTATAATCAATTTTTTGAAAATCATTATTTATATTAAACTGTTTAATGCGTTCGTCAACTAACTGAACTTTAAAATTTTTCCCAATATTTATATATTTAATTTCAACAATACTTTTAAGAACAACGCTATCTTGAAATAATTCCTGTTGCATAGGAGGAATAATCTTTTCTTTAATTTCCTCTTCAAGAGGTAATTCGTCAAGTGCAACAAATTCTTTTATGTCTGCTTGATATTCTTCCTTTAATTCAACTAAGGACGCTTCCTTTGTAACTATAATATCAGTAAAGGCTTCTTTTAAGGAATTCTTTTCAGAAGCACTTGCACTTACTATAGACTTACAAGTTTCTTCAATAAAATCAGTTAATCTTTTAGCTTCTTTTTGTGGACTTCGCCACCAATTAGTACTCCATATTCTATGGAACACAAAACCATTACTTTCTAATATTTTCTGTCTATAGACATCATTTAAATAAGCTTCTGTAGAACCATGATAAGCCGCGCCATCACATTCAATGGCTATTTTTGGTATTCGTTTAACTTCTGCATCAAATACCATGTCAATTCTAAAGCCTGCGTATTTTACCTGTGGCTTTATTTTTTTTTGTCCAAAATGCTTAACTAAAACTTGATATACTTCTTCCTCAAAAGGGGATTCTAATTCTCCCAGGGCATCTCCAAGTTTTAAATCTTCTTTAACATTGGAAGACAAGTCGTCAAGAATAGCATTTCGTAACCTATCATTCCCATCACTAACGGCTTTTGCATAGGCTAGATAGGCAAAAAATACGCCTCTTCTATTGTTGGTTCCTTCTGTAACCAAATACTGGTTATAATCCAAAAACACCTCTTGAGGTATGGATGAGCATACATAAACCTTATATTTAGCTCTGGTAATTATAACGTTTAATAATTTATAGCCTTTTACATGATTTAATGGGCCAAAACGTTGTGCAAATTTCCCATCTTTATTGACCCCATATGTCGTAGATAAGATAATAACATCTCTCTCATCTCCTTGAATATTCTCTAAGTTTTTAACGAAAAACCCTTTTTCGTGAAGATGAATCATTTTATCATTAAAATCCTGATACTTTGCAAATTTATTACGCTCATAAATCTTACTTAAAATCAAGTTTCGTTGCGCTATATTAAAAGTGGCAATTCCTACGGAAGGATACTCACCATTAGGATACGGATTTATATTATTCTCAATAATGGACAACACCATTTCAGCTTCTAATTCATTTGTGTGGTCTGAAAACGTGCCATTAACCTGAATATAATTTATCGGATTATATTCAAACTGATTTGGCAGGGGTTTTAAGCGTCTATTATAAAAGGCATGATTTGAAAAGTCTATTAAATAGGGATGTCTTGAACGATAATGAAAATCTAAAAAGCTTTTTTGAAAATCCAGTTCTGTACCAAATTCTAGTAAGGATTCACAACCCAGTAAAAAGTTATCTCGTTCTCTTACTGCCTCAACTTCTTCCTCTAGATCGTCTTCATCCTCAATACTACCCTCAAATATTTTACTAAAGTAATTGGAAGGTGGCATCTGATGCTCATCACCAGCTATTACCACTTGCTTTCCTTTCAATAAAGCAGGCAAATTATCTTCTAATCGCAATTGACTTGCTTCATCAAACAAAACAATATCAAAAAATTTTCTACGATTATTAAATAAGGTAGAACAAGCATCAGGTGTTGTTAATATAATAGGAAAACAGGATGTAAATAAATTAATATCATAATTCACAATTTGCCTTAAAGAATGGCGCTTATATTTAGTACTACTGCGCTTGTTATACAAGTTGCGAACTTTAATAAGAAAACTTTTATTAAATCTAGTAGCATCTTTTAAAAACCTATCTTTCCAATACGTTTTTATAAATTTTATTTGTTCTCGCTTTAAGCCTTGTACAGCCTTTGTGTATTCTATATGCTCATTATCATTTGTAGGCAAATCATTGGAGGAATATTTATAAAGTAATTTATTTAAATAAACCTGTAAAAATGTTTTCTCCCAATTCTCTTTCCCTTTCAAACGCTCTATAATTTTCAGATTCATAGCATCTAATGTGCTTAAAAAATAGAACCAGTGGTATTCATTGGAAAATAATTCATTTTCATTTGTTATAAACGCATCAAAGCTTTCAATTGATTTTTCTAAAGTTTCAATATCTTCAATTACCGATGTATTGAGCTCTATGTTATCTATCCATTGATCTGTAATAATTCTATCAACAAGTTTATTGAGATTTTTTTGAATGATAACTTGATCTTTAATTAAACTGCTTTTTTTCTTATCAAAAATGGCGACTATTTTAAACCAAACTTTGCTTGTTTTATCAAAATCTAGAATATCAATGTTTTTATCATATTTAGATTGAAATTCTTCAATTGTATGTTTCAGTTCTGTTAACTGCTTTTTATAGGATTTAAAGTCGTTAGCGACATTATTCTCAATTTCATACGGATTATCACTTTTGTACTTCTCAGGGTTTAGAAAGGACTTCTCTGAAAATTTCGAATAGATGTTATAAAATACTTCCGCCTTTTTTATAGTTTCAATATACAGGTATAACTCTTCATAATTAAATTGAAACGAAATAGCATCTAGATCTAAATCTACAACCTCTGCTCCTGGTTCATTATTTTTTAAAAATTTACCTACTACTTGAGTCCAAACATCATTACCAATAATCTTTTCGTTTATTTTTTTATGTTTAGCATTAATGGAATCTATTAATCCTTGAGCTTTTGTGATAATAGAATCTAATGTTAACCTATCATTGGTGCCAGAATAAACTTTAGAATCTTCTAGTTTTTGTCTAGCCAAATTAACCGCTTTACGCCTGTCTTTAACAGCATCGTTAATCATTACAACCATATCTTGCAAACCAAGCTCTACCAATGCATTTTCCAAAACCTCGAGAGCTGTGATTTTTTCACATACCACAATAACCTTCTTTTTGTTTTCAAGTGCATTAACAAGTATAGCAGTCAAAGACTGACTTTTACCTGTTCCTGGCGGACCTTGTATCAATAAATTTCGTTTAGTTGCTAAGGCATTTAATATGCCTTGTTGAGAAGGGTCTGTTTCTACAGAAGAAATAGATTGAAATGCATGATTTTTTAAATCATCTAAATCAAGAAATTCTTCATCTTCCTGCAATAATTGATCATAATCATTAATGATACTCTGTTTTTGAACTTCAAAAATGGAGAAAATACCGCCATATTCAATCTTTGCATTATTAACGGTTAAAGGCAAACTCTCATAGTGAGCTTTGTCTTTAATGCGCTTTATCTTGGTGAGATTAGCTTTTAAACTCATCTTTAAATTAGAGTCTGGACTGGTATTTGTTTTTTCAATAACGTCTTGGCAAATGCCTACCAATTCATCCAAATCAATTAAGCCATCATCCATCATTTCAGACGAAATCTGATTTAACTTTACATCTGCATCACTTTGTAAATGGTTTATTAGTATTTCATTAAAGTAAATTGGATCATCATCATTACGCTGAATAACCCAAGTATTAAAATCACCTGTTCGTTTAATTCGTAAAGACCAAATGAGCAATGGAGCCACGGTAAGTTTATTATCTGAAACATCACGACGCACTAATAGTGGATAACCAAAACCAAAGGTGTTGATGCCCTTTTCAGATTCTACGGCATCTGTTTGGTTGATTAAGTTTTCGAAAGATTTTTTAATCCGAACCAAGTTGATTTGGTCTTCTTCAAACAAACCGTTGAAATCCGACACATTGTTTTTCCAAGAGACTTTAAACTTCAAAGGGTTCTCACTTAATAAAGCTGAAATAAATTCGTTAGGCAGGTTTTTATTAATATAACTTAATCTGCTAACATCAAATTTATAGCGAGACCGACCAGGTAAGGCATTTAAATGCACACCTCTCCTATTACCTACTTTTAGACGGTTTTGTAATTCTGATAAAAGGTTGTCGGTTAGTTTCATATTTTCAATTAACTTGATACAGTTGACCTTGCTCAATAACAAACTCTTGTGGTTTTTCAATTTGGAAAATTAAATCACTAATAAGATTTTGACCCTTCTCAAAATTGCCATTAACTTCACTCTTAACAACTTCTAATGTCAATAAATCTTGTATAGTTTGTCCTCTAATTATTTCTTTTTTACGTTTTCGATTTAACCACCAATCCTGCATTCTTGGATTATTCTGATTCAAGACACTACTAATTTCCTTACTATTTTGATTTAGAACCTTTATATACAGATCAGAAACTTCACGAAGTTCCTTTTTTAAATCTTCATTTATTTCATTATCAAACAAATTTGAATACATAAATGATAACATTTTTCCGAAAAGAAAAAGTTCCTGTAGTTCTATAAATGATTTTACATTATTTTCAAAATCATAACTATTTGTTTCACTTTTATAATTTTTAGTCAAATGAATGGAGTTGGCATAAAACTGAATTAATTCATAAACTTCAATGTTTTTGGCAATAAGATTTGTTAGAATTGCATTTTTGTAATTAAGATTTGTGTTCACATTATCATATTCATGAAAAGATTTTTTAAAGAAATAGATTATAGAATCTATTCTGGATCTTTTATCTACAAATACCAACTTAATAAGATTATCCAAACCAATTTCTATATACTTTAGTTTTTTGTGAATTTTATTTAGGTAATGTTGCCTTACTATCATAGAACCAATGGTATATATAGCCAAAGGTGCAGCTAGTAGTGCATTTGGAATATAAGAGCCATGAGCTATAATTCTGCCTTTTTGCATGATTGCTGTTCCTTGTCCTGAACCAATCTGCATAACCTTTCCAATCGCTCCTTCCGGAAAGACAAAACAATAAGAATTTGCTAATAGTCCTACTGAAGTCAATTCTGGTATTGAACCGACTAGATTACTCAATATAGACTTCCCATTTTTCACTTCTAATTTATTATGGCCATACGTAGGCTCTAATATTTTATGAAATGAGAATAACTCAACACTATTATCCAGAGGATCAACGAGCTTAAAATCTATTGGAACAGGTTTAGGGTTTAGAATCTCGAGGACTTGAGTTACTTCCTGTTTAATACTATTTAACTCAAACTTGGTCTTTTCTTTAATTTCCTCTAACTCTTTTAAATGTTGGTTTTCTAATTTACTTGAAATAGATTTTTCTGTATTTAATAATTTTTTATCTATTTCTGAATTAAAACTGTCATTAATATCACTTAGTTTCTTTTCAATCTCTTTAATTATTTTATAATAGTTTTTATTAAATGAAATTTCTAAACTACCCTCAATGCTTTGTAAAGCTGTTTCATTCTTGTCTGAAACAGCTTTAACACTTTTAATCTCATCAAGCGAGTCCTTTAATAATTTTATTGATTCACCTAATGAGGATTTTAATTCATTTAAATCGTTTTGTTGATCATTTATACCTAATATGTTTTTTAGCCATTTCATCTCCATTAATTATTTGATTCATTATTTAAAGACTTTACACTATTTCTAAAATCTTCATCATGTAGAATTTTATCAATTAATTCTCTTTGTTCTTTGTCTTTCGTTAAACTTTCAATTTTTAACACTTTATTTTCTTTGGGCTTAACACTTGCCAAAATATTAAGCTCATCCTTATATGCCATAAAAGGCTCATATAATTTATGATAAGCTTTGCCAACTGCACCTTGGAACATTGAAAGTTTTGGTTTTACTGTTTCATCTTTGCTATTTGTTAGAATATGAGTAGTTGCTATTCCTGGATATGGATCTATATAAAAAATTCTTTTAATCCCTAATTGAAATGCTTTTTTTGAACACAATTCACACGGACTAGCTGTTGTAAACAGATTTCCATTCTTAATACCTTGCCCACCGTATTTCGTTATTTGAAGCATTGCATTTTCTTCTGCATGCAATGATCTAGTATGAACTTGGTTTTTTTCTCCTTCAAAGGCATTATGAAAAGTCTTGAAACAAAATGAACAATGTCTTCCTTCTAACTTTGCACTATCAATCTTTACAAATTCCTTTGTAAACTTCTCCTTAAATGATTCACCGTCTTTATATTCTCCTTCATCACCTTTTTCAAAATCACTAAAATGTTCTGGGTTTTCTCCTTTAATTAAATCATTTGCACTTCTTAAATTACATGGAATTTGAAATCTTGGAATGTCATTCCAACCTATTGCTTTAATTGAATAACTTTCATCAGTTACAACTGCACCCACCTGTCTCGATATACAACCAGAATTTACTTTAGCGCTAAATGCAACTTGCATAGTCCTTTCATAGGCAGTTGGTGTTATAATACCAGGCTGATGAATTAGTGCAATTAATTTAGCTAGCTGAGGCAATAAATTTAACTCGTGATAATTAGCTAATTCTTTTTTTAGCTTTATCTCATCTTTTGTATCTATTTTAATCTTTTGATTAAACTCTAATTTATCATTTACAACTTTTGCTACTTGTGAATAAAATATATGATAATCACTTTTTTGAATACAATTTTCTATATCTGGTGATGAGAATTCACCGCTGTTAACTTGACTTCCTTTATATTCTGAATCATCAAGTTGAATTAAGTTTGTAACATGAGATGTTATTTGTTCTTGAGAATAAACATCTTTAAAACATTCCGTGATTTTGCCTTTTAAATAAAGTGCTCTTTCATAATCTGATTTATTAGTCGCAATTGTATAAAACGCAGAGAACTTTTCTTTAAAGTACATTAACTCTAAAGAGTTTTTTAAAGAATCAATAACAATTTTAGTATGTTCATTTTTCTCTTTCCAGTTTTTAATTAACCTATTAATTGTCTCAGCTATTGTATAAATATTATCTAAATCTGCTTTTTCATCTTTTGAGTAAACAGTGCCAAATGCTCTTAAATTATTAGCTAAATCATGAGTTAATCTAGTACGTTTTGTTAAATCTAGTTTATTTAAAATCGCATAAAACCTACTTGAAAAATCTTCAAAGAATTCAAAATAATAATCATAAAAATAAGAACATTCCTTTTTTGATTTCAAACATTCTTTAAGGGATGAACAAGTCAAATTTTCGTCTGGGTAAGTAAACCAATTTTCATCTTCATCATTAAAAAACTGTCTGATATTAACTTCAAATCCATCAATAACATCAAATCTATTTTCATATTCGTCGCCAGTTGATAGTCCATTCTGATTAATAATTTCAATTATATTATCAATTGCACTAATTTTATCTTGAGAAGCATTAATAGCCTCATAAATTAAATGAAAGAAAAGAACGTCTTTATAGTTCAATACTTTAAACTTAAACCAATTATTATCATTTAATAAATAATTAGAACACACATTAAGTTTTAATTGATCTGTATCAGTAGACTTTACTTGAATTAAATTTTTAAGCGATTTGTTAAAATTCTCATCCGCTAATTTGTTTGCAATTTCGGAACAACCAGCTCCATTCTTGCCAGTAACACCAATTATTGTAAATTTTTTTCTTAAAGAATAAAGTTGATCCATAATTTATTTTTTTGAGATTTTAAAAAATCAGAATTAATCATTTTGATGTTTATCTAAATTATTTTTGTTCTGTTAGTTAGAGTATGACCTGTGCCAAAATACGCATCAGATTCACTATCAGGTATATTTATTTCTGTAATTATTATGTGTTTTGCTTCAATTTTCTTTCTATCAAATGAATGATTAGGTTTTTTAAGCTTGTTT